>NZ_VOZL01000013.1:0-79471 GCF_013419805.1 Acinetobacter sp. YH12058 | reverse complement strand
AACAATACAAAAAATTTCTGTAAAATCGTACATGGTAGTTAGAGCCTTTGGGTTGTGTCGTAACTTTCTAAATGGCTCTAACTACCTTTTTTTCAAGGGCTTTTCTTATCCGTAATTCGGGTTATATTATTAAAAATCAAACTGAATAAAAGCGAAAAGGAAGCTCTCGCTTCCTTCTCCAAAACAACTTAAATCCCATACTTTACACGGTACGCTTCCATTTTCGCCAAGGCATCTTTTTCACCTTTGGCATCCAAATAATTCATTAAATCTTTCATAGTAATTAAAGCATGCACAGGAATTTCCAACTCTTTTTGCACTTCCTGAATGGCTGACAAATCGCCCTGACCTTTTTCTTGACGGTCTAAAGCCACCAATACGCCCGCAATTTGTGCGCCTGCATTTTTCAAAATAGTCACCACTTCACGAATAGCCGTACCCGCAGTGATCACATCATCAATAATCCAGACTTTTTTGCCTTCAACCGCAGCACCCACCAACACACCACCTTCACCATGGTCTTTGGCTTCTTTACGGTTAAAACCCCACGGCACACTTACGCCATGATTTTGTGATAAAGCCACTGCTGTAGCTGCCACAAATGGAATACCTTTATAGGCAGGCCCGAAAATAACATCTACGTTTTTGCATTGCATGAGTTGATCTGCATAGCCCGAAGCCAATAACGATAAGGCCTCGCCGTCATTCAACAAACCTGCATTAAAAAAATAAGGACTCACACGACCCGATTTTAAAGTAAACTCACCAAATTTAAGCACACCACGTGATAAGGCGAGTTCGATAAAAGCTTGCGGGTTAAATTGAGCTGGCGATGTCATGAGGTGCTCCAAATTAATACATTGAGGTAAGACCTGAGCATGATACCAAAGAGTAGCTATCCGAGTGATCAAAAAATTCTTCGAGTGGTTTCAATTAACGTCAATGGGTTGCGTTCATCGGTAAGCAAAGGCTTACTCGAATGGTTGGAAAAGTCTGAAGCAGACGTGATTTGCATGCAGGAAAGCCGCATCACACACGCCCAATGGACCGATAAATTTAAGCCAGAAGGCTGGCACACGCATCTTTTCCCTGCAGAACGCGCAGGCTACGCAGGAACAGCCATTTATAGCCGTTTGCCCTTTGTTTCTGTGCAAAATGGTTTAGGCTTTGAATTGGCCGATTCTCAGGGTCGCTTTATCAGTGCTGAATTTGATGTAGGACTGGATCACCCAATTTACATCTGTTCACTGTATTTGCCTTCTGGCTCTTCGGGTGAAGAAGCGCAAATGCGGAAAGATCACTTTTTAGAAGAGTATCAAAAAATTCTAAAACAGTGGCGTGAAGACAATAAATCGATCATTGTCTGTGGCGATTACAACATTGTGCATAAGCGCATTGATATTAAAAACTGGTCAGGTAACCAAAAGTCTTCAGGTTGCTTACCGCATGAACGTGCATGGTTAGATCATATTTATAATGACTTGGGCTATGTCGATACCTTCCGTGAAGTACGCCATGAAGCAGAGTTGTATTCTTGGTGGTCAAATCGCGGGCAAGCCCGTGCCAAGAACGTTGGTTGGCGGATTGATTATCATGCCTGTTCACCCGACTGGAAAGCACGCACTGTCAATGCTTGGGTGTATAAAGAAGAATGGTTTAGTGACCATGCTCCCGTGATTATTGATTATAAGATTTAGGGTCTATTGACATTTCATAAATGGTTTGCGCTGTAGGCTAAAACTGAGCAGATCAGGCATGAAACGCAGGGAATAGTGGGTCTATTGCCAAGTTTCATAACGCAATCTGAGAAAGTTTTAGCCACAGCCTGAGCAAAAACAAGCACTGCTTTGTTTGCAGCGCAAGGCGCAGCGAAGGACGAGCATATTTTTTTGCTGCTATTGCGTTATGTGCCAGTCATTTAGAATGGCTAAATTTCCTGTCCCATGCCTTATATCAGCTAAAAATATGCGTCGTCGCAAACATAGACGAATTGTCAATAGTCCCTTATTCACACAAATTTCACAGCCTACACGAGTGAACAGTTGTTCACTCAACTGAGGTTCAATTCGCACATAATCTGTCGACTTTGTGTATTTATCTTCAAGTCGATTCAGCGCATTATTGCATCACGGCAAAGGGACAGTCAGGATGACACAAAAGGATTGGAAGCCGAAGGATGGAAAATAAACTAACTGGTTTTGGTTAGTTTCAAGGATGTAACAATGGACGTTAAAATGAGACCCGCATAATCAGGATGATTAAATGCGGGTTTTCTCTTTTTATCATCTTATTTTCTGTTTTGCGCTGTTACTGTTGTTCTTCACTGTATTTTTTATTTTCACTAGAGTCTGTTCTTATCAAGTTTTTCATTTTTTTCTGTTTATGCGTCCCATTTTAGAGCGATCAAGTGTCAATTTGGTGACATCGGTATGACGTATTGATGACACATACCATTTAAACAGCCAATCATTGTTCACTGCAAGTTTCTAGCACTTAGCGCTGTTTTGGGCTAGGCTATAGCCAGTTTGATGATATTAACGTGAAAAAAATATGTTAAAAATTTATGGGATTAAGAACTGCAATTCAATGAAAAAAGCCTTCGATTTACTCAATGAATTGGGGCTAAGTTATGAGTTTCACGATTATAAAAAACAAGGGATCGATGCCGACACTGTCAAAAGTTGGTTAGATGCGCTTGGGCAAGATGTAGTACTGAATAAAAAAGGCACCACTTGGCGCAAACTCAGCGAAGCAGAACAGCAAGCTGCTTTGGCCAGTGAAGCCAACTTAATTGAAGCACTTTGCACTCACACCAGTTTAATTAAACGTCCTGTCTTAAAAACTGAATCAGGCTTTATTGCGGGTTTTGATGAAGCGGCTTATCGTGCTTTAGGTTAAGTTTAAAAAAATACCAATAAAAAAACCTGCTCACATGGAGCAGGTTTTTTTATATCCTGTGCAATATGATTTCAACTGCACAGGTGGAATACATGCTTAGTTCGCACGAATCCATGTTTGGTTACGACCCAATGCCGCTACACCAATGAAACCACGCAATTCCAGTTTCTTACCACCATCGGCAAGTTTACCTTTTAGCTTGTAGGTTTTACCTGTTTGCGGGTCAAGAATTGAACCACCATCGTAGCTCGTGCCGCCTGTATTTTTCAGACCGCGAACAATGGTCAAACCTTTGAGTGATTTGTTGTGATACGGACCTTCACATTTTGTACAGGCATTTTCTTCACCAGGCGTTAAAATTGACTGAATGCTTGCGGTTAAAGTTCCATTTTTTTGCTCAGTAAATCTTACCGTGGCTTTGGGTTGTTTGGTTTTGTCGTCAATTGTTTTCCAAACTGTGCCGTTAAGCGGATCTGCAGCATTGGCCAAAGCGCTTAAACCTAACAGCCCGAATGCAAGTGCAATTTTTTTCATTGTTTTGTTTCCCTGGTCTACTATCAGACAACTTTATTATTAAAAAGTCACAACAAATTTGCAATTTTTGAATGTGACCGTTTAGTGTACCCTTGTAAATTATGTTGGTAAATACACAAATATCCGATCAAATAAAGAACAAGATGGAAAAATCATGAAGATTAACCCCATGTGGAAACAAATTATTACAGAGCAGTTTTTAAAAACCACCATTCGCAAACCAAGCCAATTTAATTTACCCCCCAATTCTGTACGTTTTGCACTAGAACAAATGTGCCGTTTATTTCCCATGCAAAAGTCGGTGCAGGTACGCGCGCTGCGTTTAGCAGGTCTGCATGCCGAAGAATTAAAACCACAGAATGCTGCAACACAGCTCATTTTTCATATTCATGGCGGGGCTTTTTTTCTGGGTTCGTTAAATACCCATCGAGCATTTTTGAGTCAAGTTGCGGCACGCACCCAAATGCAAGTGATTCATGTCGATTATCCGCTTGCACCTGAGCATCCTTTTCCACATGCTTTGGAAGCCGTGTTTGATGTCTATCAAAGTCTGTTGGCGCAAGGTATACACGCCAAAGATATTATTTTGTCAGGAGATTCTTGCGGTGCAAATTTAGCGTTGGCGCTAGCTTTAAAAATACGTGATGAGCAATTGCCGCAAGTGAGTGGCTTAATGCTGCTGTCACCATTTTTAGATTTAACCCTCACCAGTGAATCCTTGCGTTATAACAGCAAGCATGATGCCCTGCTGTCAATTGAAACGCTGGAAACAGGCATTGATTACTATGTACCGCCTGAACTTGATCGGGCAGACCCGCAAATTTCGCCATTGTTTGATGATTTACACGAATTACCACCAGTTTTAGTACAAATTGGCTCTAAAGAAATTTTGCTGGATGATGCAACACGTTTTAAAGAAAAAGCCGAACAGGCAGGCGTAGAAGTGCATTACAAACTCTACACGGGTATGTGGCACAATTTTCAAATGTTTTCACCGTGGTTTGAAGAAGCCAAACGTGCATTGGCAGATTTAGCAGAGTTTGCACATCGGCAAGATCAGAGCTAAGTTCAACCATAACAAGGCTTTGCTAACCAACCCTTTTAGCCGATCCATCTATATAAAAAAAGCTCAGCACCCTCAAGGCACTGAGCTTTTTTTATTGAAATAGTGGGTTAAATCGCCTGAATTTTTTGCATCGCATTGGCAACAGCTTGGTCTTTAAATTCCGACATACTCACCCCTTCAGCGCGAATAATTTCTACATCATTCACCCCTGTAAAGTTGAAGATGGTTTTCAAGAAATCTTCCTGAAAATCAGCAGGGCTATTATCACCATACACACCGCCACGGCTGCTGGCGATATAGGCTTTTTTCTCACCCGCTAAACCTACAGGCCCTTGCTCGGTATATTTAAAGGTTCTTCCCGCCACGCTAATGCGGTCAATCCATGCTTTTAAGGTTGAAGTCAAACCAAAGTTATACATGGCTGCACCCACCACCACGACATCGGCATCAATATATTGCTGGATGATTTTTTCACCCAAAGCCGCTTGTTCTGCATCCTGCCCCATTAAAATTTCGGCAGTTAAGTGCGGAATCGGCTGTTGTGCCAAATCTAAATAATCGACCTGTGCATTGCTATTTTTTGCAGTCAATTGTTGCACAATCGCTTGGCTTAACTGACGTGAAACTGAGTTTTCACCTAAAATACTCGAGTCGATGTGTAAAATTTTCATGGGGATGTTCCAATCTTGTATTCATTTAATAACGCTATTTTAATCGTGCAGCGTAAATAGAATAATTGGGAAAACTAAGACACTATGTTTTATTTTTGGAACAAAAAAGACCACTTTACCGCACAAAAACTTCCGCAGTATTTTTCCTAATCCTGCTTTTTCCAAGTCATTTTGCTGGTTTTTGATAAGGCTCTAAATAATTGACCCACATTGCTTCTTGTGATGCGGCGTGTACCCAAGCGCGCATAGCAGGATGCTGCATCACCCGCTGCATATAGTGTTGGCTGTTGGCACTTACAGGCAAGGCATAAGTCATAAAACGCGTCACCACAGGAGCATAAAACGCATCGGCAATGCTAAATTCACCACACAAGAAACCATCTGCTGCAGGACGTGCCGACCATATGTGTTCAATGCGTGCCACATCCTGCCTTAAACCCGAATGTTCTTGCCATAATTTTGTACCCACTTCTGCTAAATTGGCGCGAATATTCATGCCACATAAACTGCGTAAATCGGTAAAACCACTGTGCATTTCTGCGCTGATGCTACGCGCCCAAGCGCGTTGCTGTACATCACGCGGCCAAAGTGCCTGTTCAGGATATTGCTCTGCCAAGTATTCACAAATGGCGAGAGAATCCCAAATCAACATGCCCTGATCTAACAAGGCAGGCACTTTACCATTGGGGTTAATTTCTAGGACACGTTGTTTAAAATCGCCCTCGCCACGCTCGCAGGGAAAGTTCAGTTGTATTTCTTCAAAAGCCAAGTCAAACGCCTTCAGTACCAACCACGGGCGCATCGACCAGCTCGAATAATTTTTATTGGCAATATACAGCTGCATCATGGCGATGACTCCTGTGTGGTTTGAAGTTGCTGCAGTTGATTTAACAAAGTGCTCTCGTTAAATGCACCTGTTAAACGCAGACTGCGAATTTCTTGTTGTTGTGCATCCAAAAATAAAAAGGTAGGTGGCCCTAAAATTTCCCATTGATTCAACAAGGCTTGATGACTGGCATCGTAATGGCTTAAATCGAGTTTAATTAAATAAAATTCTGCAAGTGCCTGTTTCACGGTGGAGGATGTCAATACCTGCTGTTCAATCGGACGGCACGCCACACACCAATCGGCATAGACATCTATAATCATGCGCTGATTTTTCGGAGCTTGGGCAAGTAACTGTTGTAATTCCGTTGCAGTCGTTGCACGGTGCCATTCTAAAACCGCATCGTTTTCCTGCTGCCAAAAACGCTGGCTGTGTTGATATTGGTTATAAATCAGATACGGCACCACCACCAATAACGCACTCAGATAAATCGCCCGCAGCACACCATGATAGCCGCTCAAACGATGCAGCACATAGCCGACAAAACCCAGTCCAAGTGCCAAACTAAGCCATTGCATCCATGCTTCACCCAATAAAGGACGAATAAAATACAACGCCAATGCCAACATAATAAAGGCAAACAGCACTTTGACTTGATGCATCCACAAACCTGCGCGTGGTAAAGCTTTTGCCCCAAGCACACTGGCCAATAATAACGGCGTACCCATACCAAAACCGAGCGTAAATAACAGCAACGCCCCCTGCATCTGACTTTGGGTTTGTGAAATAAACAATAACGCCCCTGCCAGTGGTGCAGTCATACATGGGCCAACTAAAAGTGCCGACAACATGCCCATGAGTGCAGCACCTGCCAAATTACCGCCTTTTTGCATGGATTGTGCCTGATCTAGTCGATTGACCCAAGCACGCGGCAACTTGATTTCAAACAGTCCAAACAGATTTAAGGCAAACAGCACAAACAGCAAACTAAAAGCAATTAAAGTCGCAGGTTGCTGCAACCAGCGCTGAAAATTCAAACCTGCGGATGACGCAATTAAACCCAATATGGCATAGACCATTGCCATGCTACAGACAAAGACCAGTGCAATCGTCCACGCTTTGACACCTTTATGTTCACGCACCAACAAGGAGGTCAAAATCGGTAGCATCGGCAAGGAGCATGGGGTAAAGGCCAATAAAACCCCTAAACCCAAAAACAGCAGCAAGCCATAGGCAAACGAACTTTGTGCCAGTTTTTCTGACCATATTTGATCTTGTGCTGTGATGGGTTGTGCTGCTGCAGGACTTGTTGAAGATGCTAGCGTGGAGTTGGTCTGAGTTGTCGAAAACACATTCTGGGTTGGGTTACTGTGTCCACCCCACAGATTTTTTTGTGCTGCGCTTTGATTGTCTAAAATCACCAAACCAGTGCTGTCTGTCTGAAATTCAATGCGCTGTGGTGGATAACAAAGTCGATCTTGCGCACAACCTTGCCAGCTCACTTGATAGCGCTGTGCAGCCTGCGTGGGAATTTTAAAACTGACTTGTTGATAATAAACCTGAGTATGTCCATAGTTTTCATCATAAACATCTTCTGCGGGAGGCAACTCTAAAGCCAGTATTTGCTGTCCATGCTCAACCTTAAATTGATGCTGATACAAATAATACTGTTCAGGCATGTTCCAGCGCAGTTCGGCTTGTTGGGGATTGACCGATTCAACGCTAAACTGAAAGGCTTGTTCGGGTGGGAGTAAAGGTGCTTCTGCGTGTAGGCTTAGCGAACACAATAAAAGTAGACTTGCGAGCAGACAAGATAAGCCCCTATTCATATAGCGAAAAATATCAGCCATTAGATCAACAGCAGCTTGCCAAAAGGTCTGAAATAAGGACTGCTTCATGTTCTGCTCGCCTCGGCATGAACTTTATTAGGATGAAAACGAATCTGCAGCAAGCTTGATGAGTTTAGCCTGCTGCAACATACAACGTATTTTAAAGCTTTAAATGGTTTAAATGGCTTAGAACAAGAACGCCATACCTAAACCTGCATGGTAACTTTTATCTGCACCGTCTAAATCTACACCGACACTGGCATCCAGCTGAGTGCGTTCATTCAGTGCGTAAATCACCCCCGAAGTTAAGCCATATTCATTGTCCTGACTTTCTGCTTTACGATAGACCAATTCTGAAAAACCTGACCATTGATCGCTTAAACGATACTGAATATTGGGAATTGCTGTAACCGCCCAATCGCTATTTTGTACATCGTAACGCATGTTGATGCCTGTTTTTAACAGCTCACTGTATTGATAGCTGACTGCCGTACCCAAGCTATAAATATCATCTTCTTCGCTAAAGCCATCATTGCCTGTGGCAATTAGCGCTTGCAACAACACGGCCATAGAAAGTTTGTCATCATTTAAGTCAATGGCTTGTTTTAAACCAATGCTGACATCACCCAAACCATCATCTTCAACCGATTGACCTGCAGTTTTGCTTTTGCTCCATGCAGGCCCTTGCCAGCCCAGCTGTAACTCTAAATCTTGCGCCAAACCTGTACGTAACAGCATGTCAGCATTAAGGCGAGTGGTTTTAACTTTTTCGCCCGAAGCATCGTTACTTTCTTGATAACTTGCACTTGGTAAAGCTTGTTCCCAAGCCAACTTCCCTACAGGTGTAATACCCGTACTCACTCCTGCACCAGGACGATCAAACTCAAAATCTGCCGCGCTCACCTGCATGCTGATGCCTGCCGCCACGATTAACCCAACTGTTTTTAATACTGACATATTTTTATCTCTGCTCTTAGGTCAATTCTTTGCTCATTTTTGCGCCATAACGACGCAACAATTCTAAAGTCTGTTGTTCTTCTGGCAAAGCATCCGACCACTGAATTTCATCAAAATCACAATCAAACAATAAATCACTAATCGAAGATAAAATGGTTAAACCATCTTCATCTTTGCTGTTTGGATCGACTTTTTCATCCAATAAACGCTGCACTGCAGGAACACATGCTGCAGAAGCTGCATCCCACAATGGGCCGTAAATTTCTTCGGCATCCCATAAGTGCAAATTCACTTTGGCTTGAATCAATGCCTCTAAAATATCTAAATGCACTTGCAAATCTTGCTGTTTTTGCTGTTCTGTGAGTGGCTGACCTGCTTCGTATGCTTCGCAGACTTTTTCCCACCATTGAAATAAACCATCTGACCAGACTGAAATCACAGGGCCTTTTTCGGCATCCATAAAGTTAGGGTCTAAACCGTCTGCCAATAGGCGTTGCACTTGGGCAAGGTCTAATTCTTCTATTGCTTGCACCAAGACTTGTTGTTGCGCAGTTAACATGCAGAGAGCTCTCTTATTCAATGTTTAATTTAGAACTATTATGCCCAATAAAGCGACATTTGTATGAGATAAATGTCAGCAAATCGTGAATTTAGTGCATTGGCTGCATGCAAACACAAAAAAGCCCCGCAAAATTTGCGAGGCTCTTGGAATCTGTCTGATCCTTATTCGTCGTCGCCACCAACATCTGTATCTACAAATTCTGGGCGAGCACCACGAGGATTCTCATTTTTCTCAAACGCATGTTCTAGGCTGCGTTTTAAACGGTCAATCGCACCGTGAATGGCTGTATCAATATTATGACCACGATGATTCACAACCACTGGTTTTAAACCTGCTGGACGTGCTTCAATCATACAACGAATGTCGTCATCACCGCCTTTTTCACCATTTTCATCACTAAAATGCACTGAAAAATGGGTAATACGCTCACTGTGGCGTTGGAATTCATTATTCAGTTCTTCACGAACGTAACTAATTAATCGATCACTGTTTTGAATGTTTTTATCGGTACGGATTTCAATGTTCATGATTTCATCCTCTTGCGTTCGTTATTTCTGAATCTTGTTGTGCCAAAATCTTACACATAATTTTATATATATGTTTTGGCGTGTTTATAATGTGCTGTTTTTACAGCATAAAGTACATCTTCAACTTAGTTTGGAATTACTTCCTCCTACGTGAATGATGAACACTTTTAATTCTGCAGAACCGTGTCCCTATACCTTGAATATCGGGCCTATCTGAAAAATATGCAAGCAATATTTATAGAAAAGCAGCAAAAGAATAACCCTTTTATCACCAATTTCAGCTTAGATGCTCAATAAGCGATCAATTTGGATAGCACTACGTTGTTCAATCTATTGCCAATGAGAAACTTGATGCTTTTAAAGGGTTTAGTTACATCTGCAATATTCGCCTTTGCATTTTGACCATTGGTTTTAAATCGTTTAAAAAACACCCAACCCAAAAACTGATAAAAAACACCCAAAAATGACCCGTCAATAATCGAATTTTGCTTTATTTTTGCTAAAGAATCTGTATCCTTGAAACGCTTTTATTGGGGTCTATTTTTATGAAACTTACACATATTGCTGCGCTGTGCGCAATCTCCACTGCTGCAACTTTTACGCAAGCTGCACCGATTTGGCAAGATTTTAGCGTGACAGGTTTATACGGTGAAAATTACAAATCACCTTTTTTAACTGGCGATCAAGAGATTGAACAAAGCACTGTAACTTTTGAATACGCTGCTGGTTTTAAATATGGTGATTTTTTTGCCTTTGCTGACCGTTCAAACAATGATGTAGATGGCAATGACACTTACTTTGAAGTATCACCACGCTTAAGCTTAGGCGCTGTTTCTGGTCAAAAACTTGCCTTTGGTCCAATTAAAGATGTTTTAATTGCAACCACTTGGGAAGGTGGCGAAGGCTTTAACAATTACCTATACGGTATTGGTTTTGATCTTGAGCTTCCATATTTCAAATATGCGCAATTGAACTTCTACAAAGCAGATAATGATAAAGATATCTCTCAAGATGATTATCAAATGACGTTTGCTTACGGTCTTCCATTTAAAGTCGGTGCTGAAGACTTTTTAGTAGATGGTTTCCTTGATTGGTCTACTGCAGAAGATGACCACGCTAGCGAACTCAACTGGACTACACAATATAAATGGAATGCAGGCAAACACATTTCGCCAAATACACGTTTATATGTCGGTATCGAACACTCTGTTTGGAACAACAAATACGGTAATAAATCAGGCATCAATCAAAACGATGTCAGCGCATTGGTCAAATACCACTTCTAAGCTGTATTTTTCGCTGTTCAAAAAGCAAGACCTCGGTCTTGCTTTTTTATTGGTCGTTAAAATAGTTTCCAATAAATATGCTTTGCTCATAACCATGCAACCCATTTGTACTTAGCGCAAAACTCCGCTACATTGAGTTAAATTTCAAATAAAAAGCACTGTGAAGCCCACATGCAAAAAACCGATTTCATTATTCTGCTGTTTTGTGCGATTGCTGCAATTTTGCATGGCATGAGCGGTTTTGGTTTTCCTATGCTCAGTACGGCTGCGGTGGCGATGTTATATCCACTCAGTACTGCGGTTGCTTTGGTTCTGATTCCCTGTTTGCTTCTTAACGTGTACATGCTGCGGGGCGATGCCACACAATCTATATTCAGCAGTTTATATGGCTACTGCAAAAAATATTGGGGTTTAATCTTCAGTGCACTGATTGGCAGCTATTTGGGCGTCAGTTTGCTGCTCATTCTGAACGAAGGTTATTTAAAATTGGCAATGGGCGTACTGATTTTATTGTACGTGGCCGATCAATTTCGACAACGTCCTTTGCAAATTTCTGCCTCACTCAAAAATATGCTGATTTTTGGTTTGCTGGCAGGTGTGATTGGTGGTGCGACCAATGCCATGGCACCATTTCTAATGATGTATTTACTCAGCACTCAACACAGCAAAACCGATATTGTGGTGATTAGCAACTTAAACTTTATTATTTCCAAACTCATTCAATTGGCAGTTTTATATCCAGTAATTCAA
Organism: Acinetobacter sp. YH12058; assembly: GCF_013419805.1. NCBI lineage: Bacteria > Pseudomonadati > Pseudomonadota > Gammaproteobacteria > Moraxellales > Moraxellaceae > Acinetobacter > Acinetobacter sp. YH12058. The sequence continues at coordinate 67,565 of NZ_VOZL01000013.1, read as the reverse complement.
CAGTTTAGCCACATACAATTAAAAGTTTTAGCCCTGATTTGCATCATCTCTATGCTGATGGTGTATATCGGCAGTCTGATTCGTAAACAAATTTCCCAGACATTATTTAAGCAGATTGTATTTACGTTATTGGGTTTTATGGCACTTTACGCGATTGCTCAGGGAGCATTCATCATCCAAAAATCACCTGCTTTATTGATATAAATCAGACCAATAAACATAACAAATGGAAAATTATTTAGATTTTTTTTGGCTTAAATAATTATTTACACCTATAATTAAGACCAGCTTAAAAAACAGTCTATTCAGACTGCTTCGGTCGTTTGCATCGACCAATCTTCCCTCTTTTCTTTTAATTCCTTTTTGACGGAGTGAACTTCTATGGAAAATAACCATATAGAAGTGCCAGCCAATATTAAGCGAAAAGAACTGATCAAGACTTGGGCCATTGTTATTCTTGCGACCCTGCTCTCTTTCGGTTTGTATAACGTCTTACCCTATGATGAAAACGCCAATAAGGGTCTAAGTCTGTTGCTTTTTATTGGTATTTTATGGCTCACCGAAGCGGTACACATTACCATTACAGCACTGTTAGTACCTGTGCTTGCTGTGGCTTTAGGTATGCCACTTGAAAATGCCAGCAAAGAACTTGTACCAATTTCAACCAAGCAAGCATTAGCAACTTTTGCCGATCCTGTTATTTTCCTGTTCTTTGGTGGTTTTGCCTTAGCAACTGCGCTGCATATCCAAAAACTGGATCGTAAAATTGCGATGTGGATTATTTCCATGTCGGGCGGTCACTTGGGGATTTCGGTTTTATCTATTTTTATTGTCACTGCTGCGTTGTCGATGTGGATTTCCAACACAGCCACGGCGGCGATGATGTTACCGTTGGCGCTGGGTTTATTGTCACACCTTGATGCCACCAAAGAGCGTAAAACCTTCGTTTTCATTTTATTGGGGATTGCCTACTCTGCCAGTTTAGGTGGTTTGGGTACGTTGGTGGGTTCGCCACCAAACGCTATTGCAGCCAAAGCATTAGACTATGACTTTGCTGACTGGATGAAAATTGGTTTACCAATGATGCTGATTTTGCTACCAGCAATGTTGGTCAGCTTATATTTGGTATTGCGTCCAAATTTAAATCAAAAAATTCATTTTGAAACTGAAGTGATTCCTTGGACCAAAACCCGTGTTGCAACGATGATTTTATTCGTATGTACTGCAGTGGCGTGGATTTTTGGTAAAAAACTTAGCGAAACCTTCGGCATTAGCCAACCCGATACATGGACTGCATTAGCTGCTGCATGTTTGGTAGTCATGCTAGGTACTGCATCTTGGAAGCAAGTAGCTGAAAATACCGATTGGGGCGTGTTATTACTGTTCGGTGGTGGTTTAACCCTCAGTGCGATCTTAAAAGATTCAGGCGCATCTTTGGTATTGGGTCAAACCCTTGCCAATACCTTTGGTGATACTTCGCCATTGGTAGTGATTTTTGCGGTGACCATCTTCATTATTTTCTTAACTGAATTTACCAGTAATACAGCGTCTGCTGCGTTATTGGTTCCTGTATTTGCTGCAATTGCAGACCAAATGGGTATTCCAAAAGAAATTTTAGTGGTGATTATTGGTATTGGTGCATCGTGTGCCTTTATGTTACCTGTGGCAACGCCACCAAATGCGATTGTATTTGGTACAGGTCAAATTAAACAAAGTGAAATGATGAGTGTGGGCATGGTGTTGAACGTCATGTGCGTATTTATTATTTCATTATTTGTATATTGGTTCTTTAGTTAAGGATCAATAAAAAATGGAGCACAAGATGCTCCATTTTTTTCGCCTCAATTTTAGAATATTTTTAATCATCAAATCATTACCTAAATAAATTCGCTATACTCAGGACATAATAATTTAGACACAATGAGGAGGGTTAAATGGCTAAGTTTTTAAATACGAGCGCGACCAATTTTTTCTTAGAAGAACTGATAAAAAATGCCAAAGAAAGGTTAATTTTAATTAGCCCATATTTACGTTTAAATGACCGTATTAAAGAGTTACTTGAAGATAAAGATCGACTCAAAATTGATATTCGAATCGTTTATTGAAAAAGCGATTTACATTCTGATGAAATAAAATGGATGCAAAAACTTGATTTTGTTCGGCTCAGTTTTTGTAAAAACTTACATGCTAAATGCTATCTCAATGAATCTGAATGTATTATTTCTAGTCTAAATCTTTATGAATTTAGCCAAATTAATAATAACGAAATGGGCATTTTGATTCGCAAATATGAAGATCAAGATGTCTTTAAAGATGCTTATGAAGAAGCGCAACGTATTATTCGTATTAGTGATGAAGTTAGAATTAGTTTAGATGAAGTGAAAGCCGAACCAACAAATGAATCTGTTGAAGAAACCAATGACAATAATGTTGGTAAATTAACATCATCTAAACTTGCAGCAAAACATAAAATGAAAACCAATGAATTGTTGGCTCATTTTACCGAAAAAGGCTTATTAAATATCAATGATGCTGGAAAGCACATACTCACTCAACAAGGCAAAGACGTAGGTGCAGAATTTAAAACCAGTCAATATGGTGGATATTTTTTATGGCCTGAAAATATTGAATTATAAACACCAATCAAAATTACAATAAAAAGCATCCATTACTTTTTTGAAATAATGGATGCTTTTTCTAAATTAAATCAGCTTAAACCGCCAAATCGGCTAAATTACCTTTTTGCTCTAACCACACTTTACGGTCTGCAGAGCGTTTTTTAGCCAGCAATTTATCCAATAAACCTGCGGTAAAATGACTATCATCCAAATCGAGTTGCACCAAACGGCGTGTATTTGGATCCATCGTGGTTTCACGTAACTGACTGGCATTCATTTCACCCAAACCTTTAAATCGGGTAATTTGCGGATTTTTGGTTTTGGCTTTTTTAAGCGTATTTTCCAACTCATCTTCATCTAGCGCATAATGTACATCTTTACCGTCATCAATACGGAATAATGGCGGCATGGCGACGTATAAATGCCCATCTTCCACCAAACTTGGGAAATGTTTCACGAATAAAGCACACAGCAAAGTGGCAATGTGTAAACCATCTGAGTCGGCATCGGCCAAAATACAAACCTTACCGTAACGCAATTCAGATAAATCATCACTACCTGGGTCAACCCCAATCGCAATTGCAATATCGTGTACCTCCTGCGAACCCAAAACCTCGTCCGAAGACACTTCCCACGTATTTAAAATTTTTCCACGAATTGGCATGATCGCCTGAAAGTTTTTATCACGCGCTTGCTTAGCAGAACCACCTGCAGAGTCACCTTCTACAATAAACAGTTCCGATTCTTCACGGGTTTGTCCCACGCAGTCGGCTAATTTACCCGGCAAAGCTGGGCCTGAAACGATTTTTTTACGTTCTACTTTTTTCGCTGCTTTTAAACGACGACCTGCTTTGGAAATTGCCATTTCTGCCAATTGCATGGCAATGTCAGAATTTTGGTTCAACCACAAGGCAAAAGCATCTTTGGCGATATTCTGCATAATGCTTGCCGCTTCACGGCTCGATAAACGCTCCTTGGTCTGCCCAGAAAACTGCGGCTCTTGGAACTTTAACGATAAAATGTAGTTAACCCCATCCCAAACATCTTCGGCAGATAGCTTTAAATTGCGCGGCAATAAATTGCGTAATTCACAGAACTCACGTAAAGCATCGGTCACACCAGAACGTAGTCCATTGACATGCGTACCGCCTTGCGCAGTCGGAATCAAGTTGACATAACTTTCCTGAATTTGCTCGCCACCTTCTACGTTCCAACAAATTGCAAATTCTGCACTAGCACGTTCTGCCTCACCTGTCGCCACAAAAGCAGGAGCAGGTACAATCTCACGATCTTCCAGCTCATCCATCAAATAGTCGACTAGACCATTTTCAAACTGCCAGACAATTTTTTCATCGTTAATTTCATCAATGTAATGAATTTCTAAACCTGCAGCCAGTACCGCTTTGGCTTTTAAATTGTGCTTTAAGGCTTTTAGCGCAAATTTAGGTGAATCAAAATATTTAGCTTCAGGCCAGAAATGTACCAACGTACCCGAAGCACGTTTTGGCGCTTTGCCTTCCAAGACTTCTAAAGGTGCAGCGGCTTCGCCCTGATCAAAAGCCATTTTATACAGGTTGCCCTGACGCTGTACGGTCACTTCAACCCGACTGGACAAGGCATTCACTACAGAAATACCGACCCCGTGCAAACCACCCGAAAATTGGTAGTTGTCGGTGCTGAACTTACCGCCTGCATGCAGCTTGGTCAGAATAATTTCAATCCCGCTTTGCCCGTATTCTGGGTGAATATCGACAGGCATACCACGGCCATTGTCTTCTACCGACAAAGAGCCATCTTTATAGACTTTTACGGTAATTTTATTGGCATGCCCTGCAAGTGCTTCATCCACCGCATTATCAATAACTTCTTGCGCCAAATGGTTTGGACGTGTGGTGTCGGTATACATGCCCGGGCGACGACGTACTGGATCTAAACCAGATAAAACTTCAAGAGATTGAGCGGTATATTGAGACACGTTGTACTGTTTCCTTAAGCTAGGGAATCCGATAAAAATTGCAGTAACATCGGAATTTTGTCTGCAAAATCATCCATGGCATGATTGCCGTGCGCTTCAGTCATGATCATGGCCGAAGGTGAGGCAGCACTATAATAACGCTGCGCTTCACGATAATCCAAAACTTCATCGCCTTGTTGCAATAACACCAATATTTTGTCTGCATCTTGCGCAACTGGCAACGCAATGTCTGCTAAGTCATCCAATTGCGCTGCAGTTAAGCTCCAGTTCGGATGTACCACATAGGGCAGCACATCGCCAAACAAGTCCTGAAACAATTGCCATGGTCGCATAGCAGGGTTAATCACAACAGCAGGCACATGATGCTGTGCGACCAGTTGTGTCGCATAAAAGCCGCCTAGACTGCTGCCCACCAATGCCACATTGGGCAAACGTCGAATCAATGCCGATACGTTTGCCAAAACCGCTAAAGGTGGAGCATTTAAATCGGGCAAATGCATCTGAATATCAGGGCGATGCTGCTGCACATAGGCATACAATAGCTGCCCTTTCATGGACAAAGGACTGCTCTGAAAACCATGTAAATAAATTAAATTCATGCGTGACATTTCTAAGTAACACCATTCAATTTTTGGCTGATACAGCACTTATTTTGCGTTTTTAATTTAATTTTCATGGAAAAATGCAATTGTTAGACAAAAAGATGCGAACATCTTGGCATTCATCGGTATTTTACAAGTAGTTCAAGATGAACACGATAAAATAAAAGTATCGGGTTTGGTGACAATTCATCTAAAAATTTACAGTCCTGTAAATTCATGAAATGCCAACAGACCCTTGAGTTTATACCGCGAACCCAAGTAAAAATAAAGCGTTCGGTATATGGGAACACAAGGGGCAACACAGTATGCCAAGTTTAACACCGCTGCATGAAACCTATTGTAGATGGGACCGTACACCTCCAAGTCAGGCCGATATCTTAGAAGGCTTGGCACAGTTGGTCAGCACGCGCCTGAATGCCGTGATGAGCGAAGTGATTCAAACCATTCAGCGTGAAGTTTTGCTCAGCGTATTTGGCATGAGCGAACAACGCTCGCAAAAGTTTCAAAAAACCGCGACTTTTCAAAAGCTGTATAAGTTTGCCTTTCACAGCTTACAACAATACGGCTATCACTTTGTTGCGCCAGGTTTACGTCAAATTATTGCGCAATTTCCCAACTTACATGACAAAGCACTCACACCAAGCCTGCATTTTTTAGTCGGTGTACTGAATGGCGTATTGGGAGATTATCTACTCGAACAGCAAAATCCGCTCGCCTTACCTATGGTGCTCTATGACCATTATGGCGAAGTCCAACAAGGCGATTTGTCTGGGCGTGTGGTGATTTTTGTGCACGGTTTATGCCGCAATCACCTCGATTGGACTACACACCAATTTGGTGGTTTTGGTGAAAAATTACTGGCACAACGTGACCATAACACCATGTTATATCTGAATTACAATACAGGGCGTCGCATTTCTGCCAATGGCCGCAGTCTTGCCAATACCTTAGATGATTTAATTCAGCGTCATCCTAAAATTACCAGTATTGATTTAATTGGGCACAGCATGGGTGGCTTGGTGTCGCGCAGTGCGCTGTTTTACGGTAAGCAAAATTTGCAGCACTGGATTCACTTGGTCGAAAATCTGGTCTGCTTGGGTTCACCACATCATGGGGCTGTTTTGGAGCGTTTTGGTTTCCATTTACAGGAAAAATTAGGTCGCTTTCCTATTGTGAAAATTGTCGGGCATTTGGTCAACATTCGCAGCAACGGCATTTTAGATTTGCGCTATGGCAGTGTGCGAGATGATGACTGGGAACATAATCAGGCACGAATTGGACAGGTCGATGACAACCGCAAACCTGCACCTTTGCCAACCCATATTAATGCTTATTTCGTGGCAGGCAGTATTGAGTTTGAGAAAAAGCAGAACCTGACCCGCAAAGTCATTGGCGATTATTTAGTCAGTATAAAAAGTGCTTTGGGGGAACATCCTAACCCACGTTTTCAATTAAAACTGCCTGAATCGCACAAAGCTGTGTTCTATGGTCTGAACCACTTTCAGTTACAATATCATCCAAGTGTGGCAGAGCAATTGGTGAAATGGTTTTATCCTGCGCATGAAGAAGTACCAGAGCAGCAAATTCGTGAGTTTATTGGTGATTGGTCAAGCTTAGAAGGCATCGCGCTCACCTAACATAGTCTAAACAGTTCAAAATACGCTACAACACGATGATTGGTAGATAGATTATCAACAGATACACAAAAAAAATGCGCCATCGCAATTTTATGGATGACGCATTTTTATCAATTCAGTGAGCAAGTAGCCCGAATTTATTTTTTCTTCACTTTGCCAAATGTAGTCGATGCCACAAACGGATAGTTACGCAGCAATTGCCATAAACTGATGAGTGCCAACACGCTAAAGAACAGCAATGACCACACGGGTAAAGACTGCCCCAAGAACGTCCAATCAATCACAGCACATTCACCTGAACCCGACAGCACTTGTTGCAACACAGCTTTCATGGGTAAAGCATCTACCAAATAATCTAGCCCTGGACCGCAGCTTGGCACTTGATCGGGCGGTAAGTTTTGCAGCCACACATGCCGTGCTGCCACACCCACTGACCATAAAATTCCAATACTGCCGAACAGCGCGTAAATACGCTTAACCACGTTAGATTTAGGGTTATGCACAAAAGCAATCAGTGAAACCAAACCCAATGCAATTAAGCCCACCCGCTGAAAAACGCACAGTGGACACGGCGCTAAACCTTGCACATGCTCTAAATACAATGCAAATGTCATCCCAATGACACTGGCTAAAAATAAAACACCACTTAGCAGACGATAACTCAATTGCATGTTTAAATCTCTGAGCTGTTATCTATATTGTGCGACATAGTCTGCAAAACTCAGACCCTGTGCTTGTTCAAGTTGTTGTTGTTGCTGAATAGATTGCACTGCAATTTCATCAAAATATGTTTGTGTTTCAGGACGCAGCGCATGTTGCTCATACGCATGTGCATGTTGCTGCGCCATATAACTGCCAAAGCCCCACGTACCACCATGACGAATAGTATCGGCAATCATGTGTGCCGACAGAGTTTCATCGACTTCATGCAAACGCACCATCATGCGTTCTAAAGCTTGAGAATACAGCTGCGTCGCATAACTTTGGTCGAGTAAAGCAGCCAAAGGTTGCATGGCGGTGACATACTGCTGTCCCCACGCTTCAATTGGGGTTTTAACATCGCTCTCTTGAATGTGCGCATTTGGCGCACGCCCACGATTGACCACTTCGGCCTGATTTTTTTCGATGATGCTTTGTTCCGCATCTAACAAGGCTGGGCTGTCTTGCAACAAACAATACAATGCTAAGACTTCCAAAAAGCCTGCGGTATGTTCATCTATCCCAATTGGGCTATACGGATTAACATCTACCGCACGTAATTCGACATAACCAATACCACGATTGGCAAGTGCTTGAGATGGGGTTTCACCTTCTTGTGGTACTTGTTTTGGGCGCACCAAACTGTAGTACTCATTTTCGATTTGCAGCACATGGTCATTAATTTGAATTGGCTCACCCGTAGCATCATCTAAACCTAAGCGGCTAAATGGCAAGTACGGGGTTTTCACGGCTTTTTGCAAACCATCTAAATAACCTGTTAAGTCATTGTAATGAATACCAAGTTTTTTCTGCGCCGAGTTTTGATAGCCAAAGTTACCCATACGCAACGCAGTCGCATACGGTAAATACAACGTGCCTCTTAACAACGGCAACAAATGATGTTCACGCCCCGTCATAAAACACTGACAAACCGATGGACTTGCACCGACTAAAAACATCACCAATGGCGTTAAACGAATAAAGTTACGAATTAAACCTAAATAACGATGACTACGATAATCTTGCAAACTCAGTGCTTTGAGCTGCTCATCACTTTCATGTTGTTGCAAGGCGGCAAATAAATGTTCAGGGAAGGATAAATTATAATGCACCCCTGAAATGGTCTGCATACGGCGACCATAGCGCACACCTAAACCACGGCGATACAAGGTTTTAAAGCGCCCAATATTGGAGCTGCCATATTGCGCCAGTGGAATACCGTCATCGGTTTCATCGAGCATACACGGCATCGACAGCGGCCAAAGTTTTTCACCTTCGCCTAAGTGTTGATGCACCACGCTATGAATATCTCGCAAATAATCAAGCGCGTGTTGAATGCTGCTTTGCGGTGGAGTAATGAACTCCATCAACGCTTCGGAATAGTCCGTAGTAATATGCGGATGTGTGAGTGCCGAACCCAAGGCTTGAGGATGTGCTTGCTGCGACAAGAAGCCATCGCTTTGCATACGCAGACTTTCGCGTTCAATCCCGCGCAACATCCCTTGAAGCAACGCAGCGTCTACCCATGTTGGTAGAACATCTTGCGCATTTGGTTCGGGTTGACTCATTACACTCTCGCTTAATCCAATACACTACAAATACGACATAAACCACAGGCTGATTTTGGGTCGGTGGCAATTTTCTCTATCATGCAGATGATCTGAGATGAAATTGCTACCGTTCAAGTATAACTTGATTTGGCATCAGCACATGCGCTTGGGCTGTTTTTTCTAACAAAATGATGATTTTGGGGCATGCTGACATTTTATAAAGTGGTCAACGTCAATAAATTTTAATTTGGCAATTTTTTATCACAAAGTTGCACTATAAGACATGCTAAATTTGTGATTTTATAATCAAAAGAACAGAGGTAAATAATAAAGCGTATGAATTATCAAGATTTTTTAGATTTTTGGTTTTCTCCTGCTGCAGAACCGAACTGGTTTGTCAAAAGCGCAGAATTTGATGCCGTGCTTGCAGAAAAATTTACCGATGTACTGCAACAAGCGGCACAAGGAGAACTATGGACATGGCGCGAAACACCCGCAGGTCGTTTGGCTGAAATCATTGTTTTAGATCAATTATCACGTAATTTATACCGTAATGACCCGCGTGCCTTTGCCCAAGATGGAATGGCCTTGGTGTTGGCACAAGAAATGATTCACTTAAAATTGGATCAGGACTTAAACCCAACCGAACGTCGTTTTCTATATATGCCGTTTATGCACAGTGAATCCAAACGTATTCACGAAGTCGCATTAACGTTGTTTGAAAGTTTGAATGACCCCACCGTGTTGGGCTATGAACTGAAACATAAAGTGATTATTGACCGTTTTGGACGTTATCCACATCGGAATCAGGTGTTGGGACGTCCTTCGAGTGCAGAAGAACTTGAGTTTTTAACCCAACCCAATAGCAGTTTCTAACTGGCGAGCTTGTCTTGGCTGGTTGATGTGTACAGGAGCTTTCACATGAAATATTCCCTACTCGGTCTTGCCCTTGCCAGCAGTTTGCTGTTTACAGGCTGTGCCACGACATCCTCTAAACCGCTCAGCTTTGAGCAGTTGGGGCAATACAGCACCACACCACTGAATGCGCAAACCTATCGGATTAGTTTTTTAGCGGGTCATAACATGAGTTTTGGCACTGCAGAAGAAATTACTTTGGTGAGAGCAGCACAAACCACGCTGCAACACGGTTTTCGCTTTTTTAAAGTTTTAGATGATCCGAGTAACCGTAGCCAGAAACCACCTAGACAAGCCGTGGTTTACCCTGCACCAAGTTACTATCCGTATAGCTATTCGCCGTATGGATATTATCATCGTCGCGCACCATTCTGGCCTGACCCATTCTATGATATGCCGCAAGTGGTGACCCTCGATCCGACTCAAGTGTCTTACACCATTCAGTGTTTTAAAGATCAAAAATCTGCACCTGAAGATGCCTTTGATGCGAGCCTAATTTTACAATCACTGGGGGCAAAATATGGTTTAAGTCCCACAGGACAACCATTACCCCCACCAACCTCTGCCCCTGCCGCGCCCTAATGAGATAAGGATGCCTGCATGAATACAGCGTCTGACCACACTTTAGCGAGCAGCTCGCAGCATAGCTCTCCGAGCCTGCAACGCAGTAAACGCTTTGCCACCATTGCTTTAGTGATTGCCGTGCTGGCATGGCTGGCATTAATGCTGACCGCAAAATTACTGCCTGAATATACGTGGTTGATTCACATACTAATGCTGTCTGCCGAAGCAGGCGTGGTCGGTGGTCTGGCAGACTGGTATGCGATTACGGTGCTGTTTCGCAATCCTTTTGGCAAAATGCCAATTCCTAAATTCTTACGTGATCACACCGAAATTATTCCACGCAACAAAGACCGTATTGCCGAGTCGATGGGGCGTTTCGTACAGGAAAACTTTTTATCGCCCCAAGTGGTACAAAAAAGCCTGCACAGCACTGACTTATCTTTATCCGTGGGCAAATGGTTGGCGAATCCACAAAATAATGCGCAAGTGACCCAAGTCATTCAGCAAACTGTACCGAAAATTTTTGAATTTGTCGGGCAAGAACAAATTGGGCGCTTTATTCAAAGCAACAGTGTGCAATGGGTTCGCAATACTCAGGTCAACCACTTGGCCAGTGAAATGCTGCGTGCGGTTTTGGAAAATGACTTTCATCAGGATGTGCTGCAACGCGGTTTAGACCTTGCCCATGACTGGATGCTGAAACATCCTGAAAAAAGCCGTGAATTGACCCGTCAATTATTTAAAGAACTTGGCGTGTGGAAACTGGCCAAAGGTGCGAGCTGGATTGGAATTGATGTGCAGCAACGCACTATAGATTCTTTACTGCAACGGGTCGAATCCATGCTGGCAGACCCTGAACATCCTTGGCGACAAAAAATTGAAGAGGCTGGGCAGCAACTCATGTTACAACTGGCAGATAACAACAGCAGTGCCAGTCTGCGCCTAAATGACACTAAAAATGCCCTGTTAGACAGCCCACAAGTCTTGAGTTTTATCAGTGGTGCCGTGGTCATTCTCTGCAATGCGATTAAGGAAGATTTACAAAAACCTGATTCAGGAATTGCGCAAAACCTGCGTGTTGCAATTCAGCAAGTCGGTGAAAATATTATTGCCAATACCGCAGTACGTCAGTTACTGAATGAAAAAATGAGTACGATTGCGGTGAATTTGTCTGATCAATATAGTGAAAAAGTGATTCGTTTTATTAGTGAGCGTATTCATGAATGGGACTCACGCGAAATGATTGGCAAAATTGAAAACGAAGTGGGTGGTGATTTACACATGATTCGAGTCAATGGTGTGGTCGTAGGTGCATTTATTGGTCTAGGATTGGGGGTTATTCGGGCATTGGTGGAGTTGATTTGAGATGAAATTTTTTTGATAAGTCGATCTTGAGGTGTTCAATCAAAAATAACGCCTCGAACGATCTATTCAAGCCACATCATCACCCTTTACCCCATTTGCATTCCCCCCTGAAAACGCTACGATGTAAAACAAGCTGCTGCCACAACCAGAACCCCACTATGCTCGATATTCACGCGAAACTGCCTGCTCAAGGTCTGAGTATTTTTAGTACCATGTCTAACTTGGCACAACAACTGAATGCCTTAAATTTATCGCAGGGTTTTCCCGACTTTCCCCCACCTGCAGCATTACTGGATGCTTTAAGCCAAGCCACACACGCAGGCTTCAATCAATATCCTTTGGGCGATGGTTACTTGCCACTACGCGAACAACTGGCACAGCAATTTTTACAGCGTGATCAGCTAATGCTTGACCCGATCAGTGAAATTACCATCACCCCAGGGGCAACACTGGCTATTTTTAGCATCATGCAAACCGTGCTGCAGGCAGGCGATGAAGTCATTATTTTTGATCCAAGTTATGACAGTTATGCACCCTGTGTAAAATTGTTGGGTGCAAAAGCCGTTCATATTCCGCTGCAGGCTCCACATTTTCAGGTGGACTGGAATATGGTCAAAGATGCGATTCATGCCAAAACCCGCATGATCATCATCAACACACCACATAACCCCACAGGCACAGTATGGTCAGCGCAAGATTGGCAGCATTTAATTGATGTTATTCAGGAACATAATATTGTGGTGCTGTCCGATGAAGTCTATGAACATTTGGTCTTTGATGCGCATCAACACCGCTCTGCACTGTCTTTTCCTGAGCTTAGGGAACGCAGTTTTGTCGTGGGTTCCTTTGGTAAAACTTTTCATGTCACAGGCTGGAAAACAGGCTACTGTGCGGCTGCACCTGCCTTAATGCAGCTCTTTCGCCAAGCCTATCAATTTATTAATTTCTGCGGAGTTAGCGCTGTGCAAGTGGCTTTGGCAAATTATATGCAGCAGCACCCTGAACATATTGCAGAACTGGCAAAGTTTTATCAGGACAAACGTGATTTGTTTAATCAAGGCATTGCCAATTCACGCTTTCAATTCAGCCCTGCACAAGGCACTTATTTTCAAAATTTAGATTACAGCAATATCCGTCCCGGCTTAAATGCTGTCGATATGTGCCATTTTCTAGCCGAGGAGCACGGCATTGTCGGTATTCCTGTGTCTGCATTTTATCAAACCCCACCCGATGATTTACGTTTAATCCGTTTCTGCTTTGCTAAAAAAACCGAAACCCTGTTGCGTGCAGGTGAAATTTTATCGGCAATTTAAGCGGCAACAAATGCCACTGAGTTACTGAAAAGCTAAGGCTTTTTATGACCAAATCATGCTAGGGTGAAATTTCAAACAACCGCATATTGAAGCGCAGGATTTGGCATGGCAAGACCTCAGGCACTGGTCGATCACCCTCAGCTTTGGAAAACCTTTTTGGTGTTTCTATTGCCACTGATTGCCACCAATATTTTGCAAAATCTTTCGGGCACCATTAACACGATTTTTGTCGGGCAAATGCTCGGTGTGGAAGCCATTGCTGCGGTGTCGGTATTTTTTCCCATTATTTTTTGCCTGATGGCCTTTGTGATTGGGCTTTCGGCAGGATCGACCGTGTTGGTCGGGCAAGCGTGGGGCGCACAAAATGTCGAAAAAGTGCGTTGTATTGTCGGTTCGACTTTATTTATGACCCTAATTGGCGGCAGTTTCATTGCCTGTTTGGGGGTGATTTTTGCCGAACAAATTTTAATATTATTAGGCACAGACCCTAAAGTGATGCATCTATCCCTGCCGTATGTGCAATGGATGTTGGCAGGCAGCCCACTGCTGTTTGTTTATATTATTTATACCTCTATTTTACGTGGAGTGGGCGATAGCCTTACGCCACTCATTGCCCTGAGTTTGACTAGTTTAATGGGATTGGTGATTACCCCCATCCTGATTGCAGGTTATTTTGGCTTTCCTCGCTTGGGCATTATTGCCCCTGCAATTGCCACCATTCTGGGCTATCTGGCTGTTTTAATTTTTTTGGTGATTTACCTGAATAAAAAGAATCATCCCTTAAAAATGGATGTGCATCTACTACGTCAAATTCGGCATCAACCCAATTTAAGCAAGGTGATTTTACGCTTAGGGATTCCCACAGGCTTACAAATGGTCACTACCTCTATGGCAGGTTTGGTGATTGTCGGTTTGGTCAATCGGCATGGTGCTGAGGCCACTGCCGCCTATGGCGCAGTTAATCAGGTGTTGAACTATATTCAATTTCCTGCGCTATCTATTGCAATTGCCGCTTCAATTTTTGCTGCACAAGCCATTGGTGCAGGCAAAGCCGAATTACTGGCTAAAGTGACCCGTACAGCCTTAGGCATGAATTTGCTGATTACAGGTATTTTAGTCACCTTGGGTTATTTATTTTCTAAATATCTGATGGCGTTGTTTATTACCGATCCTGCGGTGGTGGTACTGGGTCAGCAGCTCTTATTTATTGTGTTATGGGCCATTTTATTTTTTGGTGCCAGTGCAATTTTTGCCTCCATTATGCGCGCCAGTGGCACGGTCAATGTTCCAATGATCATCAATATTTTAGCGATTGTTTTAATTGAAGTACCGTGTGCTTATTTCTTCAGTCAGTGGTGGGGTTTGCAAGGAATTTGGTATGCCTATGCCTTGGCATTTGTGAGTCTGTGCATCGGTCAAGGTGCGTATTATCAATTTGTCTGGAAGAAAAAAACCATTCAGGTTTTGGTCTGAATGGTCTGTTATATTTGTAAGTTAGATTAACCGCGTTTCTTGCCCAACTTAGTCGCCCATGCGGTAACTTTCTGATAACCCGTTGGAACAATACGCTGGATTAAATCCAAAGTTTTGGCATCATTACCAATCAATAAACGGCGCTTGTCTTTTTGTACCGCTTCTAAAATTTGGCGCGCCGCTTCTTCAGGCGGGCAACGCAATAATTTATTAAAAGCACGTGCCGATTTTTCAGGATTCATGCCCAAAGTGCGCATGCTGTCGTTCATTTTAGCATTGTTGGCAATATTGGTACGAATCCCGCCTGGATGCACGCTCAACGCACTCACACCACAATTTTCCAAATCCAATTCCTGACGCAAAGACTCGGTAAAACCGCGCACCGCAAATTTGGTTGCGTTATAAGCCGACTGCGTTGGCTGTGCAGTTAAACCAAATAAACTGGAAATGTTAATGATATGACCATCTCCCGTTTGTTTGATTAAAGGCAAAAATTCTTTGGTGCCATATACCACGCCCCAAAAGTTAATCCCCACAATCCACTCCAGCTCTTCGTAAGTTGCACCCTCTACAGTAGAACCCAAAGCCACGCCTGCATTATTAAAAATCATATTGACCGAGCCGTGGTCTCGCACAGTTTCTGCCGCCCAAGCACGCATTTGCTCCAGTTGAGATACATCCACCTTTTTAATGGTCACACGCACATTGCTGTCTTTTAACAAGTCTACAGTTTGGGCCAAACCTTGTTCATTCACATCACTAAGCGATAAATGACAGCCTTGCTGTGCCAAAAGCACTGCCAGTTGCTGTCCAATCCCCGAGCCTGCACCTGTAATTGCGGCAACTTTATTTTTAAAATTTTTCATGTGGTTTCCTTGAGTATGTTGCCTGCACAGTTCAGACCTGCTTGTTTTTCTGTAGGGCTGTGCAGTTATATCGCTTTCAATATAATTTTGACAATAACTATTGTCAATATAAGTCAAAACGAATATCGCAAACAAATATGAAAACATAGGTTTAACAGATAATTATTGCTAATATAAAACCCATTAACGAATTTATTTGGCTCAAGTGAAGATGACAGAACAACTGCCCATCCACGCAGATACACAACAACAGCCCCAGAAACAACAAAAAGAACGTCAGTTTAAAGGTCTGTCTTTAACTGAACGCAAACAGGCACGTCGGGAAAAACTGATTGAAGCGGGTATTCAGGCCTATGGTACGCATGGTTTTTTTGCCGTGACTGTCAAAGATATTTGTACCGAAGCCAAACTGACCGAGCGTTACTTTTACGAATCCTTTAAAAAAAGCGAAGAACTATTTCAGACTATTTTTTTAAAACTGATTGATGAATTGCAGCAAAATGTCATGCAAGCCATTATGCAAGCATCCACCGACCCGAAAAAAATGATTGATGCAGGACTGACTGCTTTACTGACCACGCTAAAAAATAACCCGCAAATGGCACGTATTATTTATATTGATGCCATGCTGGTGCAAGAACTACATAACCAAGCCACCATTCACGAAACTATGTCGCGTTTTGACCGCATGATTCAGGCCTTTGTCATGCTGATGATGCCGCATTTAGACCGCCCCAACCGAGAAATTTCACTGGTAGCGACAGGCTTAAATGGTTATGTCACCCAAATTGCGATTCGCTGGGTGATGAGCGATTTCAAACAATCCATGGAAGATGTCTTGTCTTCTTGCCGTATTGTATTTTTATCGTTATTACAGACCTTTTCGGAAAAAGAGCAAGCTTTTGTGAAAGATTCTTCGACATTGTCATAAAATCGAAAAATATTCATAATATTTTTCAAATTCAGAGGGGTCTGCTGACATTTCATAAATGGCTTGCGCTGTAGGCTAAAACTGAGCAGATCAGGCAGGGAATAGTGGGTCTATTGCCAAGTTTCATAACGCAATCTGAGAAAGTTTTAGCTACAGTCCTTCGGAACGAGCATATTTTTTTGCCGCTATTGCGTTATGAGTCAGTCACTTAGAATAACTAAATTTCCTGCCTCATGCCTTATATCAGCTAAAAATATGCGTCATCGCAAACATAGACGAAGTGTCAGCAGACCCTATTTACTTTGACTGAACCTGTTCAGTTTTTTCATCAAATCGACACTATTTTGTCACAAATTATTGCAAAAATAGCCCATTCAACCCTTTCTGCAATGATACTGTCATAATTAATCTTTGTAATAAGCCTGTCATAAATAAAACGGTCCACCGTTAACATCTATAGGATATTGCGTTGTGAAAGATGACTACATTTTAATCGTCGATGACGAACTTCCAATTCGGGAGATGATCCATACCTCTTTAGATATGGCAGGCTTTCAGTGCTTACAAGCAGAAGATGCAAAACAAGCTCATCAGATGATTGTCGATCAACGTCCAGCGCTTATCTTGCTTGATTGGATGATGCCAGGCGGTGTCAGCGGTGTAGACTTGTGCCGTCGCCTAAAACGCGATGACAACCTTGCTGAAATTCCTGTGATTATGCTCACTGCACGTGGCGAAGAAGATCACAAAGTTCAAGGTTTAGATGCTGGCGCGGACGACTACATGACTAAGCCGTTCTCGACCCGTGAACTGGTGTCACGTATTAAAGCGGTCTTACGTCGTGCCAATGCCTTAAGCGGTGAAAAAACTATTGATGCCAACGGTTTAATTTTGGACCCAGTCAGCCAGCGTGTCAGTTTTGGTGACAATATTTTAGAAATGGGCCCAACCGAATATCGTCTATTGGCGTTCTTTATGACGCACCCAGAGCGCGCTTACACCCGAGCGCAATTGCTTGACCAAGTCTGGGGCGGCAATGTATATATTGAAGACCGAACTATTGATGTGCATATTCGTCGTTTACGTAAAGTTTTAGAACCGTATGGCGTAGACCGTTTTGTACAAACGGTACGTGGTACAGGCTATCGCTTCTCGACACGTGCGGATGTTGCTTTAGGCTAAAATTATTTTATGTACGAACCTTACCCAGTCCCTGAACTCGCCCGTGACCTCAAACAAGTTCGTTACAGCAGTTTATGGACTTTTGCCAAACAAGATTTTCGTTTATTGGCCTTTTTCCTAATTATTGCAAGCTTGATTGGTTTTGGGATTGGGTATTTTTGGATTTGTATTAGCCTCGCCTTTTTGCTGTTTTTTCTTCAGCAAATGCGCTCCCTCTATTTAGTTAATGATTGGATTTCCAATCGTCCTTATGATGTGCCGCCAAATCTGCATGGTATTTGGGGTGCATTACTGTTCAATGTTTATCGCTCACAACGTCAGGAACGTATCGTTCAGGCCGAAATGGTCGGGTTGATTGATCGCGCCCAGTCTTCATTGGTGGCGTTGGATGAAGCCGTGATGCTGATTGATGAAAATCATCAAATTGAATGGTGGAACCCTGCTGCTGAAAAGCTATTGGGTATTCAGCCTTTAGACCGTGGACGCAACATCCTCACTATTTTGCGCCAACCTAGTTTTATTGAATATTTTAATCATATTGATCAAGCACCTGACGGTTTAAAAATGAAATCTAGCGTGCATGAAGGGCAATATGTGCAAGTCAAAATGACTCAGTTTGGTGGCGATAGCCGTTTGTTATTTGCTTACGACATGACGCGTATGCATAACCTAGAACAAATGCGTAAAGACTTTGTCGATAATATTTCACACGAATTACGCACTCCGCTAACGGTGCTGAGTGGTTATATCGAAACCTTTACCGATCAGGAAGATATTAACCCGCGTTGGAAACGTGCTTTTGAGCAAATGCAGTCACAAACCCGACGCATGAACGCTTTGGTAAATGACCTGCTGCTGCTGTCGCGTCTGGAAAATGAAAAAACCATCGCCAAAAATCAAATTATTGAAATGCCAAGTTTAATGAATCAATTATTTGACGATGCACATGCCTATAACGTCGATTATGGACATACGCTCAACTTAAATATTGACAGTCATTATGATCTGATTGGTTCAGATGTAGAATTGGCCAGTGCCTTTAGCAACCTGATCACCAATGCGATTAAATATACCCCGAAAGGTGGGACGATTACCATTGGCTGGCATGATGATGGCAATCAAGGTTATTTTACTGTGGAAGATACAGGCATCGGGATTGATCCGAAACACTTACCACGCTTAACCGAACGCTTTTATCGTGTAGACAGCGCACGTAGCCGACAAACAGGCGGTACTGGTTTAGGTTTAGCAATTGTGAAGCACGTTTTGATGCAGCATAATGCACACTTAGAAGTCGAATCTAAAGAAAATCAAGGCTCTATATTTAAAGTCGTGTTCCCAAAAGAGCGTTTGTATTACGAAACTTAAGCGCTGGTTGAGCTAAAATAGACAATAAATTACAGATTTAAAAAACAAAAAAACGCCAAATTACTTTGGCGTTTTTTATTTCTTTATTCACATATTTTATTCAGCAGAAACGATATGTCCCAGGGCTTTCCCCATTTCCACTACAGAATTGGCTTTGAATTCAGCATCCCACTGCATTTTATTTTCTTCAAACAAAACAATCGCGGTTGAACCCAAATAAAAACGTCCTAATTCTGCACCTTTTTCAAGGAATAATTGGTGCTGATTCAGCTCCAAACGCCCTGATGGTTTCACTTTGCCTGTCGCCACGGTTTCAATGCCCGCCACAATCATGGCACCCACCAAAACAACCGCCATACGACCCAATTCGGTATCAAACAAACACACCATGCGCTCATTGCGGGCAAATAAACCCGGAATATTTTCGGCTGTGGTTTGATTGACAGAAAACAACTCACCTGGCACATATAAAGTTTCGGTGAGTGTGCCTGCAAAAGGCATGTGTACACGGTGATAATCGCGCGGAGATAAATACACGGTTGCAAATTGACCATTTTTAAATGGTTCAGCCAATTGCGGGTCGGCAATTAAGTTTTCAACAGTAAATTGCTGACCTTTGGCCTGAAAAATTGCCCCATCTTCAATTTTACCCAACTGTGAAATCGCCCCATCTGCAGGCGATACAATGCTGTTCGGATTGCTGTCAATTTCCCGCACACCCTGCTTTAAAGAACGGGTAAAAAATTCATTAAAAGATTTATATTTCAAGGCATTGCTTTGTTCTGCCAAAGACATATCAATGCCGTATTGCGCCTTGAATGCAGTGATCACCGCATTTTTGAGCACAGGATGCTCACTGGCTGCAAGTTTACCCACAACACGTGATAATTGATGTTGTGGCACAACGCGTTGTGCCTGAATGAAAATTTGTTTTTTTAAACGTGATGTGAGGCTCAAGACGGCAACTCTCCAGTAATAACAGGACTGTCAGGGCGGTTGCCCCATTCACTCCACGCACCATCATAGGCCTGAATTTTCCAACCCAATAAACGCCCTAAAATGTAGGCCAAACCTGAACGGTGATGTGACTGACAATACACCACTACAGGTTCGTTTAAATTGAATCCGAGTTGTTCCAGACGCTGTCGTGTGCGTTCTAAGGGATGCAATTTTAAATGATTTTCACGATTAAGGGCAGTACTCCATTCAAAATGCAATGCCCCAGGAATGTGACCGCCGCGTCGTGCAGCCAAACGCAGCCCTGTATATTCATCTATGGTGCGGCAATCCCAAAGTTGCACCGACTGGTTTTGGCACTTTTCTAATAGCTCATCATATTGAATTCGATACTGATTTTGCTCAACAACAGAAACAAGCGTGCTGACGGGTGTTAGTGGTTCAACCTCAGAAGTGGTTGGAAAACCTGCTACCAACCATGCGTGAATCCCACCATTCAGTAAACTGGTATTTTCAAAACCTAAGCAGTGCAAATTCCAAATCAGACGCCCTGCCCATGCGCCGCCTTCATCGTCATAGGCGACCACATGATGCTCAGGGGAAATACTCAAATACTGAATCAAGTCTTGTAAAGCCTCGGGTTCAGGCAATAGACCCGACGTATCTTCATCCTGACGTAGCAACATGCTCGGTTTGACCTGCAAAGCATGCGGAAGATGCAATTGCTCGTACACCGAATTGCGGCTCAAATCGACAATGCGCAATTTTTCATGCCCTAAAAAGGGAACTAAATCTTCTGCTTCAATCAGCAGTCCAAAATTGAATGGAGAAGTGCTCATTTTTATGCGGTTCAGTCTGTTTGGCAATCAACTTTAACTTAGTATAGGTCATTTTTGATGGCATGCTGTTTTTTTCATAAATTTCGCAGAATTTTAACAATCACATGCTTTAATCTAGAAAAAAACCGAAGATTTTCTTCGGCTTTTTCAAGTAGCTCAGGTTTTAAACAGGCGTTTGTATTTCAAAAACTTGGCGTAAATATGCCAAGAAGGTGTCATTATCGGTCATGGTTTTACCCGGACTATCAGACAATTTCGCCACCGACTGACCATTACATTCCACCAATTTCAACACAATATTCAGCGCAGTTTGCCCCATATCATTGGTTAAGTTGGTACCAATCCCAAAACTAACCTGAAAACGGTCTTTAAAATACTGATGCAAGGCCCATGCTTTTTCGACATTTAAGCCATCACTGAAGGTCAGCATTTTAGTTTTACTGTCAATTTTTAGCTTTTTATAATGTGCATAAGCTTTATCGCCCCACACATACGGGTCGCCACTGTCATGTCGCAAGCCATCAAATAACTTGGCAAAATACAAATCAAAGTCACGCAGGAAAGCATCCATTCCGACCACATCAGTCAAGGCAATGCCTAAATCACCCCGATATTCTTGCACCCAAGTTTCTAGTGCGGCTTTTTGGAAGTCACGTAAACGTACATCTAGCGCCTGAAATGCCTGTAAAAACTCATGTGCCATTGTCCCAATTGGGGTAATGCCTAATTCTTTAGCCAACAGTACATTACTAGTACCACGAAACACTTCAGGTACAGCTTGATGAAAAGCCGCAATCACGTGCTTTTGCCATGCAAAACTATAACGGCGGCGCGTACCAAAATCTGAAACCAAAAATGGTGGATCTTCAGGCAGTTGCTGCTGTTGGTAACTTTGAATCAGGGCAATTTTTTGCTGTAAACGGCGCTCACCTTCTGCCCAAACCTCATCATTACGGATGCGCTGAAAATACAGTTCATTGACAATTGCCAGGACAAAAATCTCGAACATCATGGCCTGTACCATCGGGCCTTCTACCCGAATATCCAAACGACCTTGCGCATCAATACTGGCGTGAATAAAACGACGCTTGAGCTGAAATAATTCTAAATAATCGACAAAGTCACTTTTAATAAAGCGTAAATTACGCAAATACTGCAATTCATCTTCTTTAAATTTCAACTGACACAAATGATCAAGCTGCGCATTCAACTCAGCTAAAATATCGCTCAGTGGATACGCGGTATCTTCAAGATTACGGCAGCGGAATTGATACACACTGTGCGTTTGCGGAAATTTATGCAGCACCACCTGTAACATGGTGAATTTATATAAATCAGTATCGAGCAGAGATTGAATAATGGGGGTCATAGGGATCATCATTTCGCGGTACTTCTTGCATTAAAGCATACTTTATTCAGCAAAAAAGGGCTTTTATCGACAATCTTGTTACAACTTTGCTGAAGTGTAGCCTTCCCAAGATATTTTACCTCTCTGCGGGCAGCTACCGTTCTGATGCTTTCGTGATTGATGTTAATGCACGCCAAAGTGCCTAAGTTTGCTACAATCTGCAGCCATCCCCCACACTGAGAAAATTAGTCCCCCATGCGCGCATTATTACAACGAGTTCTTGAAGCCAAAGTCGTGGTCGATGGTGAAATCACTGGCGAGATTCAACAGGGTATTTTGGTATTTTTGGGCTTAGGCAAAGACGATAATTTTGAGAAAGGCAAAAAGCTGATTGATAAAATTTTAAAATATCGTTTTTTTGATGATGAACAAGGCAAAATGGGTTGGAATGTCAGTCAGGCCAATGGCAGTGTGTTATTGGTTTCACAATTTACCCTCATGGCACAGACTCAAAAAGGTTTACGTCCTGATTTTGGCCCTGCGATGCCCCCAAACGATGCCAAAGCGCTGTATGAACAATTGGTGGACTATGCCAAAAGTCAGTTTGACAGGGTGGAAACAGGTATTTTCTCTGCCGATATGAAAGTGCATTTGGTAAATGACGGGCCTGTGACTTTTTGTTTGGAAGTCGAGTAAATCACATATAAAAAAACCTCTGTCAAAAATTGATCAGAGGTTTTTGTTTGGGTCTGAGCAGCTTATTTACCCGTTTTTTGTTTAATAAACTGGCGTGCCATTTTAATTTTTTCTTTTACAGGTTTTGGTAGTTTAGGTGGAATCAATTTCGCTGCTTGGTTAAACCACACCAATAAGCCAAAATCACCTTCCATTTTAATGCTGCCATTTTGCATGCCTGTCATAAATGCAGTTGGATCACCTTTCATTAAGGTTTTTACGCCTTGCTCGCTGTCTGCAAACTGCAAAATAAAATCGGCTTTTTCTGCATCGCCCGCCACAGTGTCAATATGTCCATTGTTGACAATAATTTGACGCGCCATACCCAAGTCTGTGCCAATTTGAATACGGAACTGGCGTTCATGCACCAACTCAATAAATTTTGGACTGGTACGTGCCAGTTGTTTCATACGCAATGCCAAACCTGCCACGAGAAGGTCAAGTGGATCGGTGCTGACATCAACCAAAGGAAGTTTGACCACAGGAATTGCAGAAAGTTTCATGACAGTGAAGCCTATTGTAATTGTTGGATAATGAACAGACTCATCCTATCACAACTCCCGCTTTTTGCTGCAAGGCTTTGTATAACAATCTTTAGGAGGGTGTTAAAATTTTGTCGCTGTTTGGATGGCGCAAACTGCCGTACAGATAAAGCAAAAAAGATGCAAACCAGTTGCATCTTTTTAAAGTTTTTGAATTTAGTCTGTACGATTTAGCGGCTTGAGCACTGCTGCTGATCGTCTTCATAGACTGGGGTATGTTCGATATAGCGACGTTTTGCCAAAGCACGCTCTGCCCGACGGTCTTCTCGTAATAATAATAAAGTCACCAAAGTCATCGCCAAGAAAATTGCCGACAAGTAACTGTAGGTAATTGGCAGTTCAAATACGCTTTGCACACTGTAGCGCACCACTTCCAATAAACCCCAAAACACCATACCTGCCAACATAAAGTTTAACCAGCGACGATAAGGCGAAAAGAAAACAGCAATCAACGCAGCTGCGACGAGGCTTAAGCCTACAATGGTCGCTAAATTCGCTGTTAGCATAAAAACCTCCGTCTAAAGATGCAGCCTCTTTTTGAATTGGTCTGCGACTTCAAATACCGTTTAAATAAATAATGGATGTCGATTTAAATTCTATGTCTGCATTATGCTGCGTTTTCTAGATAAAAAAAGACTTGTATTTTTATAAAGCGACACACCTTGTCGCAATATTATATTGTCATTACATTTTTTAAATTTTGTAGTTTTCGGGAAGCTAAGCTAGCTCTTTATTCGCGTGTCATTACAAAAAAACACCTTATTTTTTTGCCTTAAAAAATATTTTTTTCATTCAATGCTGTTGCGGTTTTTATCGACAGTTTTTGTTTACCGTTCATCGTTATCTGCTGATTATACAAACAAAAAACGCAGCATGACTGCTGCGTTTTTTTCATTGAATTGTCATATTAGGCACGGTTCAAGTCTTTGTCATGCACGCCCAATAAGTACAGCACACCATCTAAGCCCACGCTTGAAATGGCTTGATTGGCGTTTTGACGTACCAACGGTTTAGCACGGAACGCCACACCTAAACCTGCAATAGAAAGCATTGGTAAGTCGTTCGCACCATCACCCACCGCAATGGCTTGTTCCAAAGAAATCCCCATTTTGTCTGCCAGTTCACGTAGCAATAATGCCTTACGCGCACCATCCACAATGTGACCTTTTACTTCGCCTGTAACCATGCCATTTTCCACATCTAGAATGTTGGCATGCACTTCATCAATCCCCAATTTTTCCTGCAGATATTCTGCGAAATATTGGAAACCGCCCGACAAAATAGCGGTGCGATAACCCAAAGATTTCAGGGTTGAAATCAGGCGTTCAGCACCTTCGGTCACGGTCAGACGTTCGGCAATTTTAGGCAACACAGCAGCATCTAAACCTTTGAGCAATGCTACGCGCGCGCGGAAACTTTGCTGAAAATCCAGTTCACCCTGCATGGCACGTTCGGTAATGTCCGCCACCTGATCGCCCACACCTGCCTCAATCGCCAACTCATCAATCACTTCTTGTTCAATGAGCGTTGAGTCCATGTCAAAACACACCAAACGGCGGTTACGACGGTAGGCATTGTCTTCTTGTACCGCGACATCCACACTCAGTTCATTCGACAGGCTTAAACACGCAGCACGCATGGCAACTGCATCTAGCATTTGTCCACTTAATCCAAACTGAATGCAAGCACGTTTAGGTTCATCTTCGGCTACATTAAGCTGTGGGCGACCCGACAAACGGGTTACAGTTTCAATGTTAAAACCTTGGCTAGATACAATATGCGTGACCGCCTGTAAATGTGAGGCATTCAGCTCTGGTGCCAGTGCAGTCACGATATAACGGGTACGACCGCCTTCTTTGACCCATTGCTCATATTCAGTTGCAGAGATTGGTTTAAAACGCACAGTTAAGCCAATATCATGTGCTAAAATCAGAATCTCCTTCATGGCTAAAGCAGTTGCAGTCTGGTCTTCTGATGCAACAACAATACCTAAAGTCAGTTGATTATGAATAACAGCTTGGCCAACATCTAAGATTTGTAAGGAATGAGCGGACAATACCTGCATTAATCGAGTAAACTGATTAGGTTGGTCAGGTCCTAAAAATGATATAAGAATGATTTCTCGCATGAATTGACTCGGGTCTGAGCTACAACTATTGTGAGAATCATAATCTAAATTGAATATAAATGCCTTGGAAGTTTTACCTTGAATGCGCCTAGACAAGGGCTATTTGCTAGCCTATTGATTGTAAGTTTTGCTTTTCACACCTTTTTATTGGTGCTTGCAACAACACACCAATTAAATGAAAACCGCGCCAATCAGGGGCAGTTAATGACCAGCCAACTGGTCACAGACAGCCTTTCTGAGCTGGAACCTGCCAATACAGTATCACTGGCATTATTGGTGAATCGTTATGCCACCAATCCAAGCATTGCTTCTATTCGTATTTTAGATGCGCAAAATCAGGTCTTGGCGACAGGTGGACAGTCACGTACCCGTGAAGGTGAAGTCTTTGTCCGCGATGCAATCATCAATGAAAAGAAAGTCGGCAGCATTGAAATTACCTTAATTCAGCCAAGTATTGGTGAAATTCTGCGTACCCAATGGTTAGCGACACTTTTATCATTATTGGTTCATGGCTTGTTATGGTTGGCTTATCGCGCGATTGCCCGTCCAAGTCGTAGTGAATATTTAGCACGCATTAATAATGAATCTCGCCTTAAACACGAATTACAATTATTGACGCAAGCCCTTGAACAAGAAAAACATCAAACGGCTTTGGCACTTGCGCAGGCACAGCAACAGCCTAAACCTGTGATGTCGCCTAAAGCAAACAAAGCCATTGAGCAAAGCCAAGAGCAAAACAACATTGCGCTGAATATTCAGTTTTATGACCCGAAACAATTATTAGACACGGTCACGCAAAGTGTGTCTGTGCCTTATTTTAGCTTATGTCAGATTTTCCTGAACAAAAGCATTGAACTGTGCGTACAACACTACAAGTTAAACCGTTCCGACATTCAAACAGTACAACCATTCCATGAAGATGGCGCAACACTCAGTATTGCAGCCAATACACCAAATGCAGCAGCCTGTATGGCCATGATTGGCACGGTGTTCCAGTTATTGTCTGAAGTGCTGTATAAGCGTTATCGTGAAGAAAAGCGTTTTGTGTTGCAAACTCGCAGTGGTTTATCAACCGCAGTCGAAGCCATGCAGTTATCTGCAGTGCAGGCAGCAGAGCGTTTGGTGCATCAATTATCTGCTCGTGAAAATGCAGTGCATTTACCGAATGAATTACTAGATGAACTGTCTACGCATTATGAATTGGTGAGTATGCCAAATCCGACCAATGTGCTGATGCGCCATGCCTTTATGGTTAATGGCATGGACAGCCAATCGGCTGAGTTGGCGCAAAGCCTGCGAACTGAAATTCTAAAAGGCAAACATTCAAGAGCTTCTTAAAATAATCCATGAGATGCCTTAAAAGCATAAAAACCTGAGTATGCACACATACTCAGGTTTTTTATACTCACAGATGCTAGATCACATCCATTTACTGCAGCCCAATTTACACATTCAACTGCTTCTGCTCGACCAAATACATTTGCGCATTGTGTACAGCAGCCTGCCCCACCACAGCAGCTTTCTGCCATTCGCCATTGGCTTGTAGCTCCCACGCATTTTGATTGTCATGCAAATAACTCAGCAAGCCATCTTCTACAATACGCTGTTTAATTTTCTCATCCAAAATAGGGAAGCAAGTTTCCACCCGTGAAAATAAGTTGCGCCCCATCCAGTCTGCGCTGGCGCAGTACAATTTTTTTGCACCACCATGCTCAAAATAATACACGCGGGTATGCTCCAAAAAGCGTCCCACAATCGAACGGACATGAATACGCTCAGACATACCTTTCACTTTTGGAATCAAACAACAAATCGAGCGGATAATTAAATCGACCTGTACCCCTGCCTGCGAAGCACGGTACAAAGCCGTAATTAACTCAGGCTCAGTCAATGCATTGACTTTAATGATAATTCGGGCAGCTTTGCCTGCTTGTGCAAACCCGATTTCTTGTTCAATCAGTTTGAGCAATTCACTGTGCAAGGTAAATGGTGCATGCAGCAAGTTTTTTAATTTTGCCGATCTGCCCATGCCTGTGAGTTCCTGAAACACCCGATGCACATCTTCACAAATATCAGGATGTGTGGTCATCAAACCATAGTCGGTGTACATACGTGCATTGCCCGCATGATAGTTGCCTGTACCCAAATGCACATAGCGCACCAACTGATCTTGCTCACGACGCACAATCAAAATCATTTTGGCATGGGTTTTATAGCCGACAATGCCATACACCACCACTGCGCCTGCCTCTTGCAAGACGTTGGCGACCATAATGTTGGATTCTTCATCAAAACGTGCGCGTAGCTCGATCACGGCAGTGACTTCTTTGCCATTACGTGCGGCTTCTGCAAGTACCTGCACAATTTCAGAATCTGGGCCACTACGATACAGCGTTTGCTTAATCGCCAACACATTTGGGTCTTTCGCCGCTTCTTTGAGTAAATTAATCACCGGCTGAAAAGAGTCAAATGGGTGATGTAGCAACACATCCTGCTTTTTCAGAATCTCAAACATCGGTTTTTGCTTCCGAAATATTTTTGGAATCACAGGTGCAAAAGGTGGATATTTCAATTCAGGTCGGTCAAAACTACTGGTCAGACGCGACAGGTTAATCGGCCCGCTAATCCGATATAATTGCTGCTCATCTAAATCAAACTCTCTGAGCAAATAATCAATAATATCTTGCGGGCAATCATCTTCAATTTCTAAACGTACCGCACGCCCAAAACGACGTGACGATAATTCATCTTTTAAGGCAACTGCCAAATCATCGACATCTTCGGCCAAAATCAGGTCGGCATTGCGGGTCACTCGAAACGCATAGCAACCTGTGGCTTTCATGCCTGGGAACAGATCATTGATATGCTGCTGAATAATCGCAGTCAAGAAAATATGTTCAGTCGCACTACCTGCCACTTCTTTTGGCAAATTGATTAAACGTGGCAAAGAGCGTGGCGCAGGCACAATCGCCATTTCAATTTCACGTCCAAAAGCATCTTTGCCTTGTAAACTGACAATAAAGTTCAGACTTTTATTGACCAAACGCGGAAATGGATGCGATGGGTCTAGGCTAATTGGCGTTAAAACAGGCTGTACCTGACGGGCAAAATAATCGGCAATCCACGCTTTATGTTTATCCACAATGTCATGGTATTGAATAAAGTGAATCCCTAAACTTTGCAGCTGCGGCAAAATGGCATAATTTAAAGTGTCGTATTGCTGCTTCACCGCCTGATGCACTTTATCAGACAGTTCTACCAAGACCTGTTCAGTCGGAATGGCATCTGGGGTACGGGTAATGGCATTCAAATCGAGTTGCTTCATTAAACCTGCAACGCGAATTTCAAAAAACTCATCTAAATTACGTGAAAAAATAATTAAAAAATTGAGTCGCTCTAAAATAGGTAACTCTGGGTCTAAAGCTTGCGCCAAGACCCGACGGTTAAACTCAATTAAAGAGAGTTCACGATTAAAATAAGTATCAGATGAATGCTGAAAGTGTTCCATATCTTCTCTATGCTGTTTTTAAGACAGTCTGCTTATTTCGCCTCTGTGCAAGGCATGGTAGGTAGAGATTATGACAATCATGTTACACCCACAATCAATCGCAGAACATTTCGTCAAAATTGAGTATATGTAAAAAATTGATTTTTATTTATTTTATTTTACATTTAATCTATTTTTATAGAAAAAAGGAAGATTTCGCCCTTCCCTTTCGCGGCCAGTTCGTTATCTAGTTTTAGCCAAGTAAGTGCTGACTTTGTACTCGCTGTACTCCTTGTGCCAACATCTGTTGCCATGCTTGTTCTAAAGAGCCATTTAAATCAATCGCTTTGGTGGCATCTTCAATCACATAGGTGCTAAAACCCAACTCACAGGCATCTATTGCCGTCCACGCCACACAAAAGTCGGTGGCAATGCCCACAATATAAACCGTATCAATTTCACGGGCTTTTAAATAGGCCGCCAAGCCTGTGGTGGTTTTGCGGTCTGCTTCCATAAAGGCAGAATAACTGTCTATTTGCTCGTGAAAACCTTTGCGTATAATCAATTGTGCTGTAGGCAAATCTAGATCTGGGTGTAATTCAGCATCAGCTGTGCCTTGCACACAATGCACAGGCCACAACACTTGCTCGCCATAACTGAGCTGAATCTGCTCATAGTCCTGTTTGCCTGCATGGTTGGCAGCAAAGGACACATGCGTTGCAGGATGCCAGTCTTGGGTGATCACAATGTTCTGAAACACACGTCCCAACGCATTAATGCAGGGAATAATTTGATCGGCATTTGCAACCGCCAAATTACCTCCTGGACAAAAACCATTTTGCACATCAACCACAATCAAGGCATTATTCAGCTGCTGCATGCTGTTTCCTTTCCCATCTTAAACGCTACCCTCAGCATAGCTGAAATTTAAGTCTGAGTTGTATCGCTTTGATAAAAATAAAAAGAATCGTTTTCGGCACAATGTTGATAGTTCGGTAGCTGTAACAATAATTGCCGTACAAAACGTGGATAGATTTTGGCTTTGCGTGCAGTCGCGGCATGAAAATAAAAATAAGGCAATGGATGCCGAGTTAAATAATTGACCAAATGCTGTCGGGTTAAACGCATCACCTGAAAGGCATCAATACCTGCGTTGACATCTTCATAAGTAGCTTGATCGGCAAATGCCAGCCACGCGTTTTGTTTTGGAGAAGTCCGTGTTGCTCGAAAATGGCGTTTCAGTTCTAAAATAAATTCATATTCAATCAGATACAGCGAAAACTGCTGTTGATCCAACTGAAATTCTGCAATCAATTTTTTCTGCTTCAAATGATACTCTTATATTTACTGTTTTTTAGGACTTATTATACCCTGCTTGCGTCATTGCCACCCAGTAGAACAGGCAGCTTTGCGACAGTACTTGTCACACTTCATTCGAGCATTTTCTCTCAAAAATCAGCGATCAACATACAAAAAAATAGCCTGCAGGTGCAGGCTATTTGGTCTTTCAACTGTTCTCATCCTTTTAAACAGTTTGAATACGACGTACCAATAACAACATGAAAATGGCTGAAATAATAATACATGGAATGGCTGCTGAAATAACCCCAGCCGCACCAAAGCCTGCTGCCAACAACTGACCTGCAATAGCAGGGCCAAGCATTGCGCCTACACGACCAACAGCAGAGGCAACACCGACCCCAGTACCACGTACTTCGGTTGGGTAGACAATACTACCAAAAGCATATAACACGCCCTGACAGCCAATCACAAAAGCACCGACCAAAGCTGAAGCCATATACATTTGCATGAGTGAACCCGCTGCATTTAGAGCAAATAAACCTGCCAAAATACCACCATACATCAATAAAATCACGTAGGCTTTTTTCCAACGGTCGGTCAGCATACCCAAAATTACAGTACCGACTGTCGCACTCACCATGAAATAGAACTGTGCAGTACTGCCTTCTTTACGCGAGAAACCTAATTCCATAAATAAAGATGGTAACCAGCTCAACATGATGTAAACCACCATCAAGGTAAAGAAGTAACTCACCCAAATAAATAAGGTGCGCAATAAGTTTTGTGAATTAAACAAATCTTTAAAAGATGCTTTTGGCGCAGCATTTTGTGCTGTGACATCTTTACCTGCCGCTTGTGCTTTTAAGAATTCACGTGATTCTGGCAATAACCACATCATCAATGGAATGACAATAAATGGCAGCAAACCACCCAAATAGAAAATGTTTTTCCAGTTTGAGCCAAAATCTGTACTGGCAATTAAAGATAAAATGGCTGCACCCACAGGCATACCACAATACATCAAGCCCACAGCACGACCACGGTTTTGTGGCGAAACAGCTTCAGATGCCAAAGTAATTAAAATTGGCATGGCTGCCCCTAAACCCGCACCTGCCAAGAAGCGCACCGCCAATAGGCTTTCAAAGCTATTCACCCACACCGTACATAAGGTAAATAAAGCAAAGACTGCTGTAGACCAGATTAATACTTTTTTACGACCAATACGGTCTGCAAAACGTCCGCCAACCAAAGCACCTGGCAATAAACCTAAAATACCCGCACTAAAAAATACCCCAAGCTGCGAGCTGTCTAAACCAAAATGCTCACGGATACCTGCCGCAGCAATACCTGCTGCCTGAATATCCAGACCTTCAATCACTGCAATTAAAAAGCAGATCGCGACGGTAATAACCGCATGCCGCTGATCGCTATGTTGTGTTGATCTATCCATTGGGTCCCTCTACTAGAATTAGATAGCCATGTGAAAGCCTGCATCTTGCGCAGTTTTAAACTGCAGCAATAGCTAT
Source organism: Acinetobacter sp. YH12058 (assembly GCF_013419805.1). Classification (NCBI taxonomy): domain Bacteria; kingdom Pseudomonadati; phylum Pseudomonadota; class Gammaproteobacteria; order Moraxellales; family Moraxellaceae; genus Acinetobacter; species Acinetobacter sp. YH12058. Next base: position 35,643 of record NZ_VOZL01000013.1, on the reverse strand, counting down.
CAATAAGTGTTAGACCAAAGTGAATTTTTTCAGATCAGCGCAAACGTGTTGCGCAGCATGTAGAAAAAAACATAGCGAAAAAAACAATAAATCTGGCAAATTACACGCTATTTTCCCGCTTAAAGCAGTAAATTCAGCGCAAGATTTCTCACCATTTAAGAAGTCAGCGACAACATATGTAGACTTAAAAGCTATTATTCTTAAGAATCAAAAATCAAAATATCCCGATTAAAACACTCAGATATAAGAGCTATAAGCTCTGAATTGAGCGTTTTTTTATATAAATATCTAGGGTCTGTTGACAATTTGTCTATGTTTGCGGCGATACATATTTTTTAGCTGATATAAGGCATGAGACAGGAAATTTAGTCATTCTAAATGACTGGCACATAACGCAATAGCAGCAAAAAATATGCTCGCCCCCTTGCGCAGCAAACAAAGCAGCGCTTTGTTCTTGCTCATGTGGCTAAAAAAACGCTGATACCGTTGCGCCATACCAATGAAAATTTGGGTACAAAGGAGATGGTTATTATTTTTTTATTTTGAACAACAAGCTGCTGATCCTAAAATACTAAATTAAACAAAGTTTATGATTGCTTTGACGAAAGCATATTGTTCTGACACACTGAATCAGTCATAATTTGGCTAAGCATTATTTAATCAATTTGATTGAATTTTGACCCAAATCAAAATACTGCAACCATCCACATCTACCTTTTCTACACCTCTGTGGATGGAAAAATAGGATCTTTTTAAAAAATGACTCAGCAAGCACAGACCATTCAAGGCTCAATTGTCGCAATTGTCACCCCAATGTTAGAAGATGGCAGCGTAGATTGGAAAGGTCTCGAGAAGCTCGTTGAGTGGCACATAGAACAAGGTACCAACAGTATTGTTGCTGTAGGTACAACTGGTGAAGCATCGACCTTAAGTATGGAAGAGCACACCAAAGTGATCGCAGAAATTATTCGCGTCGCAAATAAGCGTATTCCTGTCATTGCTGGTACTGGTGCAAACTCAACGCATGAAGCCATCGAACTGACCAAAGAAGCACAACAATTGGGCGCAGATGCGGCCTTATTGGTAACGCCTTATTATAATAAGCCAACTCAGGAAGGTTTATACCAGCACTATAAAGCAATTGCAGAAGCAGTTGATTTACCTATCATTTTATATAATGTACCGGGTCGTACTGGTGTAGATATGTCAAATGAAACGGTCATCCGTCTTGCAGACATCCCAAATATTGTGGGCGTAAAAGATGCAACGGGCGATGTGCCACGTGGTCAGCAATTATTGGCTGGCTTAACAGGCAAAAACATGGTGGTGTATTCAGGCGATGACGCTACGGCATATCAATTGATGCTGCACGGTGCAAAAGGCAATATTTCTGTAACTGCCAATGTTGCACCAAAAGCCATGAGCCAAGTTTGCGCGGCTGCAATCGCAGGTGATGCTGCAGGTGCAGAGCAACAAAACAGTGCGATTGCAAATTTACACAATATTCTATTTTGTGAATCGAACCCAATTCCTGTGAAATGGGCACTTCATGAAATGGGATTAATTGGTACAGGAATTCGCCTGCCATTAACTCCGCTTGCAGAACAATATCGTGCACCGTTACGCGAAGCCCTTCAGGCTGCGGGTGTCATTCAATAAAAGAGCTTAGTATGATGCAATTACGTTTTGGTTTGATCGCCGCACTTTCAGTATTGAGTTTGGCTGGTTGTAGTTCTCTTGCCATCAATAATGGTTCATTGGACTATAAAGACGCCGCTACTTTAGCACCACTTCAATATCCAGAAGGTTCTGTGGTTCGACCTGCAACACCGTTGTATCCTGCACCAAGCGTTGACCCTTTAGCAACGGCAAATGCACCTAAGCTTGAAAATGCACGTGGCAACCGTTTTGCGATGCCACGTCCTGAAGCCATGCAAGCCAGCAGCAACACAGTTCAAGACAGTACGCAAATTGGACGTCCTCAACCCGTAGTTGACGGAAACCAAAATCCGTTGCTCAAAATTGATGGAAATTCTGCTACAATTTGGCAATACACACTTGCCACCCTCAGCAGTCTGAATTACAGCATTGTTGGTCAAAGTAAGAACCGTTACGAGGCAACCATTAAGGTCGATCAACAGATTTATGTCTTAAGATTGACCTCTGTCGGTTCGAGCAACAACCTAGCTGTATTCAATGCCGATAACAGCTTTGCAGATCAAGAAAAAGCTGCAGATCTGTTGGCCCAGATTTACCAAAATTGGCCAGCCTAGCCGTACTAGGCATTTTTTTTTGAAAAAGGTTCCCTCATGTTAAAACAAACCTTGCTCTATACTGGTAAAGCAAAATCTGTTTATACCACAGACAGTGCAGACCACCTGATTTTAGTCTTTCGTGATGATGCCTCTGCGTTCAATGGCGAAAAAATCGAACAACTAGATCGTAAAGGTAAGGTGAACAACCGTTTTAACGCCTTTATCATGGAAAAATTGGCTGAAGCGGGTATCGAAACTCACTTTGAAAAACTACTTACACCAAACGAAGTATTGGTGAAAAAGTTAGACATGATTCCTGTAGAGTGCGTTATTCGTAACTACGCTGCAGGTTCACTCTGCCGTCGTTTAGGTGTAGAAGAAGGTAAAGAACTGACCCCACCTACATTTGAATTGTTCTTTAAAGATGACGCTCTTGGCGACCCAATGGTAAACGAATCTCAAGCGATTGCTTTAGGTTGGGCCAATGCTGAACAATTGGCAAAAATGAAAGAATTAACTTACCAAGTCAACGATGTATTAAAAGCATTGTTTGATGCAGGTAACATGATTTTGGTCGACTTCAAACTTGAGTTTGGTGTATTCCACGACCGTATTGTGTTGGGTGATGAGTTCTCTCCAGACGGTTGCCGTTTATGGGACAAAGACACCAAGAAGAAACTCGACAAAGACCGTTTCCGTCAAGGTTTAGGCGGTGTGGTTGAAGCTTATGAAGAAGTTGCTGCACGTTTAGGCATCGACTTAGACAATATCTAATTCAAGCTTTTCAATTTTAAAAGCTGAATTCCCAAAACCGAGCAACATTGCTCGGTTTTTTGTATTTTGCTGTAGACCAAACAGGGTTTACAAACCAAATCTTTGAAAAAATCGCCCCATCCACAATGCCCAGTCTGTCTGCCTATTTTTAAATTTATCTGAATTTAAATTGTGTATTCTGCAATTCCGTGTATGCTTGTTGTCATACTAGAAAAATATGAAGTTCGTTTTAATCGTCTAAGTCCGTAGTTTTATTTTGTAATCCTTCGTTTGTTCAGATTTTAAGTCGCATCTTTTTCCCAGTTATTCCAAATCTTTTTTAGATTGCAACATATTAAAATTCAGCAGGATATTTCCCTATGTCAAATCCGACAATGAAAGGCACGGTAAAGTGGTTTAACGAAACTAAAGGTTTTGGTTTTATTCAACCAGAATCTGGTCCAGATGTGTTTGCGCATTTCAGCGAAATCGCACACTCAGGCTTCAAGACTTTACACGAAGGTCAGCAAGTTGAATTCAGCATTGCGCAAGGTCAAAAAGGCCCGAATGCTGTAAACATCAAACCGCTTTAAACCTTTGAATGCAGCACTCAAGGCTGCAAACAAATCTAAAAAAGCTCAAGTTGATTCTTGAGCTTTTTTTATGCCAATACTTTTACAAATATCTTTTCAGCTATACCAAATCGCTTAGGATTGAGTCTGCTGCCAACGACGTTGTTGTAAACGCTCACCTTCCACTTCACGTTTATTACGTGCCGACTCATACAACTTTGTGCCTTTCAGTTCAGGCGGCAAATAGTCCTGTAGCACAAAATGCTCTGGGTAATTGTGCGGATACAAATAATCTACGCCATAGCCTTGTTCTTTCATCAGTTTGGTCGGTGCATTACGCAAATGCAGTGGCACAGGTAAGTTGGCGGTTTTTTCAGCCAAATCCATGGCTTTATTAATTGCCAAATAAGTACTGTTACTTTTGGCACTGGTTGCCAAATATACTGCACATTGTCCTAAAATAATCCGCGCTTCGGGCATACCCAGCACTTGTACCGAGCGGAAACACTCGCCTGCCAATAACAAGGCATTCGGATTTGAATTGCCAATATCTTCCGAAGCAGCAATCAACATGCGACGCGCAATAAAGCTCGGGTCTTCACCGCCTTTGAGCATGCGCGCCATCCAATACAATGCAGCATCGGGGTCACTGCCACGAATTGACTTAATAAAAGCCGATACCAAATCATAATGTTGCTCGCCTGACTTGTCATAACGGGCAATGTTTTGTTGCGCAACCTTGACCACAATCGCGTTGGTGATGATATTTTCCACCTCGGGTTCAAAGGTGCTTGCCACCAAGTCCAGTAGGTTTAAAGCCTTGCGTGCATCACCTGCAGCAAACTGAATCAGAGCATCAAATTCTTCAATCTGAATATAACGGTCTTTTAAGAATTGATCTTGCTGAATGGCTTGAGTAAGCAAAGTCTGAATCGAATCGGCATCTAAAGCCTTTAAGGTATAGACCTGACAACGTGAAAGCAGCGCACTATTGACTTCAAAAGATGGATTTTCAGTGGTCGCACCAATTAAGGTGATTTTGCCCTTTTCCACCGCATTTAATAAGGCATCTTGCTGCGACTTATTAAAGCGATGAATTTCATCAATAAACACCACTGGTGTGAGCAAATCGCCGCCTTCGGCAATAATTTCACGCAGCTCTTTGACCCCAGTATTCAAGGCAGAAAGGCTGATAAAAGGACGATCTACCGCCTGCGCCAACAGCAAAGCGATGGTGGTTTTCCCCACCCCTGGTGGCCCCCAGAAAATAATTGAAGGCAAATGCCCCTGATCAATCATTTGGCGTAACGGCGCTTGCTCACCTAAAAGATGATCTTGACCAATAATTTGCGATAAATCGCGTGGACGCAAACGCTCAGGCAGTGGAATATGACTCTCTGACATCTTGTTATTTCTATACTTGACTTCAACCTAGTCTACTATGATCTCAAGCTTTGGAGTATTTCTAATCGTACCGATTTATCGCTAAAACACGATTCAAAGTTTATTCTGCAGTATGAATTAACGCACCCAACGCACCACATAATCTTCTATATCTTCTTCTGCAACATCCAGTTCTGAAATACAACGCCCTGCCGCAGATTTTTTGGCTTTAATCACACTTTGGCGTGAGCCCGTATTTAAGTAATGCCAAGATGGCAAATTTTTGCCCTGTTTTAAACGACGATAGGCACAACTTGGCGGCAACCAGTGAATTTTTTCTAGTTTTTCGGGGGTAAGTTGAATGCAATCGGGCACAAAGTCAAAGCGATTGGCATAATCTGAACAACGTGCTGTGTTACAGTCCAGTAACTTGCACGCCACTTTGGTATAGGCCACTTCTTGCGTGTCTTCATCTTCTAGTTTGACCAAACAGCATAAACCGCAACCATCGCACAAGGCTTCCCATTCCGCAGTATTTAAGGCATTCAGCGGATAGTTTTTCCAAAATTCAGGTCGTAATTGATCAGACATAGCGCACAGAAAATAACAAAACTGCGTCATTATAACAGCCTTGTTTCAACTTGTTGCTTTTGTTTAGTCTTTAAATGAATCAAACACTTAACTCAAACAACTGAACATTTAATACACAAAAACAAAACAGTGTGCTGCGTTCAGCTCCCTATACTAAATTCAGAAGCTATAAAAACACATGGAGAACAATTATGTTTCGTTGGGCTATAATCTTCGCAGTGATTGCGTTAATCGCGAGTTTACTTGGTTTTGGTGGTGTCGCAGGTTTATCCAAAGACTTTGCCATTATTTTATTGGTGATTGCTGTGATTTTGGCAATTGTTGGTTTCCTCTCTCGCGGAAAAATCTAGTGACCTCGTCTATAAATTCCTAAAAATCAGATAAAAAAGAAGGATTTTTCCTTCTTTTTTTATGTCCGCTTTTTACGCAACAAATGCCAATTTGGCTATTTTAAAAATATTTTCTCACATTTATAGGCAGTATTTACCCTGTTTTTAAAAATGCGTGCCATATTATTATGCTTTAATCATGGCATTGAAAACGATAAGGAATAAGGCATGGCTTTAGCAATCAAAACTCGCGAAATTGAATATACGGCTGCAGATGGCAGCAAACTGATCGGTTATTTTGCTGCACCAGAAACAGCACAAGCTGTCGCGGGGGTGATTGTCGCACCTGAATGGTGGGGACGTAACGAATACACCGAACAACGCGCGCGTGAATTGGCTGAACATGGTTTTGCAGCCTTAGCGATTGATATGTATGGCGATAAAAAAGTCACCACCACCGCAGCCCAAGCCAATGAATGGATGATGCAAACTTTTGCAGATGCTGACACAATTGTGACTCGTGCGTCTGCAGCTTTGGACACTTTAGCTGCCCAACCTGAAGTAAATCGCGATAAACTCGCTGCAATTGGTTTCTGTTATGGCGGCAAAGTCGTTCTGGATTTGGCTCGTTCTGGCGCAGCATTAAAAGCAGTGGTGACCTTCCACGCCAACCTCAGCCCGAAAGCCCCTGCACAACAAGGTCAGGTACAAGCCGAGATTTTGGTGTTGCATGGTGAACTGGACAGCATGGTGACTTTAGACGACGTCGCAAGTTTCCGTGAAGAAATGCACGCGGCTCAAGTAGAGCATGAAGTGATTATTTTTGAAGATGCCAAACACGGCTTTAGTAACCCTCAAGCTGATGAACGTGCCAAAGCCAATGGGGTCGATTTAGGCTATAACGCATCGGCAGAGCAACAAGGTTTAGCTGCCATGTATGAAGTGTTGGATCGTCGTTTAGCAGATTAATCTGCTGTTCACATTACGCAGCATATACTCAACGCAAGCCAAGAAAATTTTAAAGAAGAGGATATAACAATGACTGAGCAATGCCCTTATTGCAATTTTGATGATTATGATGTTTTGGCAAAAAATGAATTTGGGGTAATTTTGCCTGAACCCAATGCCCTGTCTAAAGGACATTGCGTGATCATTCCGCTACGTCACGTCGGCTCTTTTTTTGACATTACAGACAAAGAACGTAAAAGTTTATTGTCTTTATTAGAATTGGCGCGCAATGAGTTGCAATTGCGTCATCAACCTGCAGGTTTCCATGTGGGTTTTAATGATGGCGATGTGTTTGATGCTAAATCTGAGCATTTACACATCCACATTATTCCACGCTATGAAGGTCAGACCTTAAAATTGGATAACCGTTGGGGTATGAGCGGTCAAATTTAAACCACGACTCGTTTTATCCCAAACCAAGTGAAACCAAACCTAAAGAAGAAGATGCACTCTCATCTTCTTTTTTTATGCACGTAATTCCCACGCCAGTTTGGCTATACTAAGCCGCTACTTTACAAACTGGGTTCGCATGACTGCTTTTTCATTTTCCGATGCTCTCCTCACGTGGTTCGATCAACACGGACGCCATGACCTGCCGTGGCAAGTCGCCGATGATCCCTATGCGGTGTGGGTGTCTGAAATCATGCTGCAACAAACTCAGGTCAAAACCGTATTGCAATATTTTGAGCGTTTTTTGCAGCGCTTTCCGACAGTGCAAGATTTAGGACGTGCAACTTGGGATGAAGTTGCACCGTATTGGGCAGGTTTAGGCTATTACGCCCGCGCCCGCAACTTGCATAAAGCCGCAGCCATTGTGGCACAGCAAGGACATTTTCCAAGTACGCTCGAACAGTGGATGGCTTTGCCGGGCATTGGTCGCTCTACGGGTGGTGCCATGATGTCGCTGGGTTTACGCCAATACGGCGTCATTATGGATGGCAACGTCAAACGGGTTTTAGCACGTTTTTTTGCTATTGAAGATGATTTATCCAAACCTGTACATGAACGTGCCATGTGGCAACTGGCAGAACAGCTCTGCCCCGAAGTGCGTAATCACGACTATACGCAGGCTATTATGGATTTGGGTGCCACCATTTGTACCCCCAAAAAACCACTGTGCTTATATTGCCCAATGCAACAACACTGCAAAGCACATCAACAAGGTTTAGAGCAGGAATTGCCCTTTAAAAAACCGAAAAAAGCCGTACCCGTTAAATCTGCACAGGTCTTAGTACTGCAATGCGCAGATCAGTGGTTATGGCAACAACGTCCCAATACAGGACTTTGGGGTGGACTATGGTGTTTGCCTGTCATTGAAGATGCACAGGCTTTTGAGCAACTGTGTCAAAGCTTGAGCCTTAAACAGGTACAGCAACGCGCACAGATTTCACATAGCTTTACCCATTTCACTTGGCAGCTTGAAGCACTGTGTTTTCAGGTCGATGCTGATCTACAAGAACACTTGGCAATAGAACTGAATGCAGATTGGTATAGTCCGCAACAAGCCAGCGATTTGGGCATTCCGACGGCCATGAAAAAATTGATCTCGGCAATCAATCTGTGACATAGTCAAGCATCGTGATGAATGAAATCTTTGCTTTCACTGCCATTACAAGGATGTCTTATGTTTCGATGGATTGCTGTTTTAAGCCTGTCACTCTTTACCTTATTGATTGCGGCCTGTAGTTCTGCACCGAAACGTCCTAGTACCCCACTCCCGCCTGCCTTGGTGCAAAAACTCAATCAAATGAGTTTAAAAACTCGCTTGCCCATTCCTGTGCAGGGCATTAAAGCGCATCAGTTGAATGACACTTGGGGTGCATCTCGTAGTAGCGGACGTTTGCATGAAGGCATTGATATTCTTGCCGCCAAAGGCAGCAAAGTGTATAGCGCTACAGAAGGTTTAATTGCAGACTTACGCGATAATCGCTTAGGTGGTAAAGTAATTTGGATATTAGGGCCTGCAGGCACTTGGCATTACTATGCACACTTGGATGGACATAAACGCGGTTTAAACGTAGGCGATTATGTCAAGGCAGGAACGCATATTGGCTATGTCGGCAATACAGGCAACGCCCGACACACTGCCGCACATTTGCATTACGGACTTTATTTAAATGGTAAAGGACGCGGTGCGGTCAATCCTTATCCTTATTTACGTTAATTTTGTTAGGAACATTTCATGTCTGAAGCCTTGATAAATCGATTGGTGGAATTTGCAGAATCTGGCAATCAACAAAAAATTGTATTGGCAGGACAAGTCCATCAAGGCTGGGTCATGGAAATTACTGAAGATGCCCTGCTCATCAGCACAGGTTATTCAGATAAAGTTGGTAAAGACAACTGGATTTCCTTTCACGATCTGCAACAGGCAGAACTATATTATTGGGATAACCAACATGACCAATGGGCAGCATTTCAGCTTTAAGTCCGTCCCATTCACATCTATTCAGCTATCTATTCAACAAGGAGCATGACCCATGACGATACAACGCTGTGGTTGGTGTTCCGATGATCCGCTCTATATTGCCTATCATGATTTAGAGTGGGGACAAGCTGTATTTGCCGAAGTGCATTTATTTGAAATGCTGTGTTTAGAGGGACAGCAAGCAGGCTTGTCTTGGATTACTGTATTAAAAAAACGTGAAGCGTATCGTCAGCATTTTTTTCAATACAGCATTGCTGAAATTGCCGCCTTCAGTGATGATGATATTGCGCTCAAATTACAAGATGCTGGATTGATTCGACATCGAGGTAAATTACAAGCAATTCGTGACAACGCACGTGCATGGCAAAAACTAAAAGACGCCGATATAAACGTCGTGACATGGCTTTGGGGTTTTGTTGCACAGCAACCTATTAGGAATGATGTACCTGACTATCGTCTTGCGCCTGCACAAACCGACGCTAGTGTTGCCATGTCGAAAGCCCTAAAGAAAAATGGTTTTAAATTTGTAGGCCCGACCACCTGCTATGCTTTTATGCAAGCTGTAGGCATGGTCGATGATCATGAAAATCACTGTCACTTTAAAACAACATCTTAAAGCAACATCCAAGCTTTAGTATTCAAAACTGCTCAACCCATAATAGCAAGATCACCAATCAATACAGTCAGCCTTATGACAAGGACGGTGCAATATGAGTAATACCATTCGAGCCTATGCCGCAATGCAGGCAGGTGAAGCCCTGCAAGCCTATCAATTTGATGCGGGTGAACTGCAGGCGCATCAGGTAGAAGTCAAAGTCGAATATTGTGGCTTATGCCATTCCGATCTTTCAGTCATTCAAAATGACTGGCATTCCTCAGTATATCCTGTGGTGGCAGGACATGAAATTATTGGCACGATTACTCAATTGGGCAGTGAAGCCAAAGGTTTAACCGTGGGGCAACGTGTAGGCATTGGCTGGACTGCAGACAGTTGCCAACACTGCGATGCCTGTATTGCAGGCGAACAAGTGCTGTGCAGCAATGGCACCACCGCAACCATTGTGGGACATGCAGGTGGTTTTGCCGATAAAGTCCGTGCAGGTTGGCAGTGGGTCATTCCATTACCCGATGAGGTCGATCCTGTCAGTGCAGGGCCTTTGCTCTGTGGTGGAATTACCGTATTTGATCCGATCTTGAAACATCAAATTCAGGCAGTACATCATGTTGCGGTGATTGGTATTGGTGGCTTGGGGCATATCGCCATCAAATTATTAAAAGCATGGGGCTGTGAAATTACGGCGTTCAGTTCCAATCCAGACAAAACCGCAGAATTACTGGCTATGGGTGCAGACCATGTAGTGAACAGCCGTGATGCTGCTGCCCTTAAAACCCAGCGTGGCAAGTTTGACCTGATTTTAAGTACGGTAAACGTAAGCTTGGACTGGAATGCTTATTTAAGTACGCTTGCACCACATGGCACTATTCACATGCTAGGTGTAGCGCTAGAACCCATGCAAATTAAGGCGGGCAGCTTAATTGGCGGTGCAAAATCGGTTACTGGTTCATCGACAGGTTCGCCTGCAGCGCTGCGTCAATTACTACAATTTGCCGCACGCAAACAGATTGCCCCACAGGTGGAAGTTTTTCCGATGTCACAGATCAATCAGGCAATTGAACATTTGCATCAGGGCAAGGCACGCTATCGGGTTGTGTTAAAGGCCGACTTTGACTGACTTTTAAGATAAGTCATGATAGTCAAATATATTTCTATCTTTATTTAGGTAAAACCGCTCATCTAAAAACCTAGATCACATGAGGATACTCGGAAGTGTCATCCACAACCTGCGTAGCATTAGACCATTATTGTTTCTGCGAAATAATGAATGAGATACAAGAATTAAACAGGTTTTGTGGATGACAATGGTTTTGCCCACTTTTGCCGAAACAAAAGTGGGTCGAACCGAAGGTTAATCCTATTATTGGACAACAACCCATCAGGACGCTGTCTTGATCATTTATGCGATTACAATAAAAATTTACCTACAGCCCAAACGCAATCTGACTTTTCTTAAATGACCCACATCTAGTCCTGAATTGATAAGATTTATGTATAAAAAATGTTTTAGATATTCAGTCTGTTATAGAATAAACTGCGTAAGCAGCATATATTAAAAAGTTGAATCGACACAGGCTGCAAAGCCACGTGCCAAACTAGAAAAGTCTGTGAAAAAGTCTGCTAAGATGAATGCTGCTTTTTTAACTATAAAATGAATTTGAGAAAACCTATGAGTAAAGCCTTACCCATCGCTGTTGCTGTAATTTTAGGCGGTGCTGCACTTGTTCCTGTTTATTATGCCTCTCAAAACCCAGCAGTGGCGACCTCTAAAGCGTCGGCAAATGCTTCTGCGGTTGAAAAAATCAGCTACGCTTTGGGTTATGAAGTGGCACATCAAACCCCACCAGAGCTAGACATCAACAGCTTTGTAACAGGTGTGCGTGAAGGTCATGCGCGTAAACAACCTGCCTACACCGAAGAAGAATTACAAAAAGCCTATGAGCAATTCCAGCAAGAGTTGCAACAAAAACAAGCCACTCAAGCGCAAGCTGCACAAACAGCCAGTGATTCATTCTTAACTGAAAATGGCAAAAAAGCAGGCGTACAAACCACAGCTTCTGGCTTGCAATATCAAGTGATTAAAGAAGGCACAGGCAAACAGCCAACGGCAAGCTCTGTGGTCAAAGTGCACTACACGGGTAAACTGGTCGATGGCAAAGTATTTGACAGCTCGGTACAACGTGGTGAGCCAATTGAATTCCCACTGAATCAAGTCATTCCGGGCTGGACTGAAGGTTTACAGCTCATGAAGGAAGGCGGTAAAGCTACGCTGTATATTCCATCGAAACTGGGCTACGGCGAACAAGGTGTACCAGGCATGATTCCTGCCAACAGCACCTTAATTTTTGATGTTGAACTGATTGAAGTGAAATAACAACATCACCCTTTCAGGAGAGCTTGGCTCTCCTGTATGGTCTTAGGACGAAAAGAATGAAAAAACACCTTGCCCTTGTGTGTATCGCACTGCTCAGCAGTGGCAGTTTTGCCAAAACCGTGACCAATAAAAGTCCTGTTGCAGATCAGGTCGGTTATAGCTTTGGTTATTTAATGGGGCGCAGCAATGCGGAAACCTTAAAAGATATTGATCTCGAAGCCTTCATTGCTGGCTTAAAAATGGCAACACAAGACCAAGCCGCCAGTTTAAGCGATGAAGAAATGGCACGAGTGCTGACTCAATTCAAAAAGCAAGCCGAAGCCAAACAACTGATTGAGCTTAAAAAAGTAGCCGATAGCAATGCTAAAATTGGGCAAGCCTTTTTAAACAATAATGCCAAAAAGGCAGGGGTCAAAGTCACCAAGTCTGGCTTGCAATATCAAGTCTTACAGGCAGGTACGGGCAAATCACCCAAAGCCACCTCTACCGTTAAAGTCCATTATGAAGGTCGTTTAATTGATGGTACGGTATTTGACAGTTCTATCGCCCGCGATCAAGCTGCAGAATTTCAGGTCAGCCAAGTCATTCAAGGTTGGACTGAAGGCTTACAACTCATGAAAGTTGGTGCCAAATATCGCTTCTTTATTCCTGCTGCTCTAGCCTACGGTCAAATTGGCTCAGGCGATGCAATTGAGCCAAACAGCACGCTTATTTTTGATGTGGAACTTTTAGAAATTGTAAAATAATCCAAAGCCGCATCATCTTTAAACAAAAAAATACCGCAATTTAAATTGCGGTATTTTTTCAGATCAACTTCGCTTCATTAAGGTTTTAAATGACGTGGTCTAAAACCCGTTGCCAACAATCCAACCCCATAGGCCACTACGCCCACCACACACAGCGCAGTGACTTCTGCCACACGCATCCATTGTGATACATCACCGTTATACCAAGTTAAGGCATACCACAACGCAGCAATCATCACGGCATTTGCCACTGCAAACTGCACCATGAGTTTTTTCCAGTGCGCACCAAAACGGAAAATCTTGCGTTGATGCAAATAGAAATACAACATGCCTGCATTCACCAAAGCCGAACCTGATGATGCCAGTGCCAATGCCATGTGTTCAGCTTGCCAGTCAATCAGTTTAAAGAAGCCAATAAACACCACGTTTAAAATCGCATTGGCAGCCACAGCCATTAAACCCACACGTACTGGTGTTTTGGTGTCTTGCTGTGCATAAAAACCCGGTGCAAAGACTTTAATCAGCATGAATGAAATCACCCCTGCACTCATACATTGCAAGGCCAAAGCGGTCATTTGCGTATCTTTAAAACTAAACTGACCACGCTCAAACAAGGCTTGGATAATAGGCGTTGATAACATAAACAGTGCAATACTGGCAGGGACACCTACCAAAATAATCACCCGTGCAGCCCAGTCCATCATGCCGCGGAATTTATCCATATTTTGTTCTGCATGACGCGCAGACAGTGACGGTAAAATGACCGTCCCAATCGCTACACCAATTAAGCCCAAAGGTAGCTCTGTCATACGTTCCGCACTATACAACCACGACACCGAACCATCCTGCATAAAAGATGCCCAAATGGTGTTGAGTAGCAGGTTAATTTGCGTGACCGATACCCCAAATAAAGCAGGCAGCATCAGCTTCATAATCCGATCCACCCCTTCATGCTTGAAATCAACTTTAGGGGGAATCAGCAGCTTTTTACGCCATAGTTCTGGAATTTGAATCGCAAGTTGTAAAGCACCCGCGGTAATCACCGCCCAACCCAGTGCCATAATCGGCTCTGCCATGTACGGTGTGAGCCATAATGCACCTGCAATCATCGCCACATTCAGCAATACAGGCGCAAAGGCAGGCGTGGTAAATGAGCCATAGCTGTTCAAAATACTGCTGGCAAATGCCGTCAGCGACATAAACAACAAATAAGGAATGGTCAGGCGGAACATATCGGTGGCTAGCGCAAACTTTTCAGGGTCGCTATGGAAACCCGGTGCGTAGATATACATCACCGCAGGCGCAGCCACCATGGCGGTAAAGGTTAGCCCTGTCATTACCGTCATTAAACAGCCAAAAACCCGACTAATTAAAATTTGTACTTCGGCATGAGTGCGGCTGGTTTTATATTCGGTCAATACAGGAATAAATGCCTGCGAAAACGCCCCTTCGGCAAACAGTCGCCTGAAAAAGTTGGGGATACGAAACGCCACCACAAAGGTATCGAAATCTTTACCTGCACCAAACACATTCAGCAATACCACATCACGGACTAATCCTAGCACCCGTGACAGCATGGTCATTGCACTGACAATAAAGGTCGATCGCCAAAGCGCCATCGTTACCACCCAATTAAAAATTTAGTCGCTATTGTAATCAAAGCATCAACAAAGTTTTGTTATTGATTGATCAATTTTTCCTGTGATGTCGAAGCTTTAAGTTGAGATAACTGTTCACGAAAATACTGCCAGTCAAAATACGGCCCCGGATCAGTTTTACGTCCCGGTGCAATATCGGAATGTCCTGCAATATGCTGTTGAATACTCGGATAGGCCTGCTGCAAACTGTGTACCACCTGCACCAAACTCTGATATTGCGCTGTTTCAAAAGGCAAGTCATCACTGCCCTCTAATTCAATCCCAATTGAATAGTCATTACATTCAGGCTGTGCCAAATAACTAGAACGCCCCGCATGCCACGCCCGATCTGCAAAATTAACAAATTGCAGCACCTCGCCTGTTCTTAAAATCAACAAATGTGCCGAAACCTGCAGGCCCTGAATGGTCTGAAAGTAAGGATGCTGCGACCAATCCATTTGGTTCTGAAAAAATTGCTCAATATAACCACCACCAAATTGTGACGGCGGCAAACTAATATTGTGAATGACCAGCAATTGAATCTCTTGGTCTGTCGGACGGGCGTTGAAATTCGGAGATGGGACTTGTCTTGCCCCTTGTAATTGACCCTCAACCACCTGAAACGACGGCACATGCTGCATAAGGCAATCCCCAAACCATTAGAATAGAAAAATAGAACAGAAATTTCAGTTTAATGCCAACGCGTGACAATGAACATCTTAAATTACACCCGAACGTGGCTAAAAAACACATCCTGACGCAGAACAGTGTTAATATAACGCGCAATTTTCATGGGCAAGATCGACACGGAAAATCTTATGAGCATCTCTCCAGCTTTGCTTGAACAATCCATCCAAATCAATATTCAGCAAGCCTTGCAAGAAGATATTGGCGATGGTGATATTACCGCATTATTGACCCCTGAAGATGAGCAGGCCACTGCCACCATTATTAGCCGTGAAGACATGATTTTGGCAGGTCAACCGTGGGTAAATGCCCTGATTCAAGCATACGATGCCAATGTGCAAGTCACGTGGTTAAAAAATGATGGCGACCACGTTGCTGCCAATGAAGCCTTTTTGAAATTGGCAGGTTCTGCACGCAGCCTGTTAACGGTAGAACGCCCTGCGCTGAATTTTGTGCAAACCCTGTCTGCTGTTGCGACTAAAACCGCAGCCTATGTGCAACAACTTGAAGGCTTAAATACCAAACTGCTAGATACCCGTAAAACCTTACCGGGTTTACGCATTGCACAAAAATATGCTGTCACGGTCGGTGGTGGACAAAACCATCGTTTAGGCTTATTTGATGCCTTTTTGATTAAAGAAAATCACATTATGGCAGCAGGCGGCATTACTCAGGCAATTGCCAAAGCACATGCCATTGCTCCGGGCAAACCTGTAGAAGTTGAAGTGGAAACTTGGGATGAACTAAATCAAGCCCTTGAAGCCAAAGCTGATATTGTGATGTTGGATAACTTTAGCCAGCAACAAATGATTGATGCGGTCAAGCATGTGGCAGGTCGTTGTAAACTTGAAGCGTCGGGCAACATCACCATTGAAAATTTACGTGAAGTGGCTAGTACAGGCGTAGATTATATTTCGATGGGTGTTTTAACCAAAGATGTCAAAGCTGTGGATTTATCAATGCGTTTTAATGCGTAAACGATTACTTTTAAAATTAAGGGTGCAATCTGCACCCTTAATTTTTTCCAAAAATTGATTTTAAGGAGGCAAATGAGCCTCCTTTTTTTATGCCTCAATTTTGAATTTAATCATCGTTGTCGTTGTCGTTGTCGTTGTCGTTGTCGTTGTCGTTGTCGTTGTCGTTGTCGTTGTCGTTGTCGTTGTCGTTGTCGTTGTCAGAAGCTTGACCGAGTACACTACGATTGTCTTCATTTTCACGCTCAGTACGTGAATCACATGCAGTTAAAAACAACATCATGGCAGACATTAAAATAATCAATAGTTTCATGCTTTCCTCCTCTTTTCATTCAGGCTCTTTGCATACAGTTTTCCATCTTAAAAGAACGCATCCTGCAATATTGTAGCTTTTTGCTTCACGCTTCCTATCGCAATCTAAATCTCATCCATAAAAAAACGCATCCGAAGATGCGCTCTTAAACAGCAGAAAAACATCAAAAAGCTTAGCTTACCAACCTAAAGCTTGCTGCTGTTTTTTTACCAATTCCTGAATACCTTTTTCTGCCATTTCCAACATGGCATTACATTGCACACGATTAAACGGCTTATCTTCAGCAGTACCCTGAATTTCAATAAATTCACCTGCTTGTGTCATCACCACGTTTAAATCAGTTTGGCAATTTGAATCTTCTTCATAGCACAAATCCAATAACACTTGGTCTTGGTACATGCCCACAGAAATTGCAGCCACCAAACCCTTTAATGGGTCATGCTTAATTTTTTTCTTTTCCAGCAACACATTCATAGCATCAATCAATGCCACTGCTGCACCTGTAATGGCTGCAGTACGGGTACCGCCATCGGCCTGAATCACATCGCAGTCAATGGTAATAGTGTTTTCACCCAGTTTCTTCAAATCGACCATGGCACGCAAGCTACGACCAATTAAGCGCTGAATTTCCTGTGTACGTCCGCTTTGTTTACCACGCGCCGCTTCACGGTCACTACGGGTATGAGTTGAACGTGGCAACATGCCATATTCTGCAGTTACCCAACCTTGTCCCTGCCCTTTTAAAAAGCGCGGTACAGAGTTATCAATACTTGCGGTACACAAAACTTTGGTATGACCAAACTCTACCAACACTGAACCTTCAGCATAGCGAGTATAGTTACGGGTAATTTTTACCTCACGTAATTGATCTAAAGCTCGTTGGTCAATACGCATAATGTGTCCTTATTTTTGGCTCAAATAAATTGCCCGCAAGTATAACAGATGCCACAGCGAAGGTCGCTTTTCTAGGCTGTTCCCTGTGCAGTTTCGCTTACTTCTGCCACAATAACCGCAACATCGCTTCATTCATCTTTTAGTATTACTCTGCAATTCAGGTTTTTGTTAGACTGCGCGGCACTGGCAGAATCAGGAAATAAAATGTCGATTCGAGAAGAACGAAAACAACAAAGTCGTCAGGCCATTATTGATGCGGTACTACAACTGAGTGCTTCTGGACGTGCCTTTAGCAGCATCAGCTTAAGGGAAATTTCACGACAGATTGGGCTCGTGCCCACCGCGTTTTATCGGCATTTTCAAGATATGGATGCTTTAGCACTCGATTTGGTCGATCAAGTTGCCCTACACATTAAAGGGATTTTGCATCAATTGGGGCAAGGCTATTTGTACCAACCCGATGCACAGACAGAAACGGCATTGACCCTGTTTTTTAAATCAGTCGATCAACGCCCACAACAATGGATTTTTTTAATTGCCGAACGCTGGGGCGGTTCTGCCGTTTTACGCCAAGCCATTTCCCGTGAAATTGATTTTTTAATTGAAGATTTAGCCAATGATTTGCAACGGGTAGAAAGTGTGCAGCATTTTCAACATGCCGAAGACTTACACGTCCTGGCCAATATTTTAATTAATTTGTCTTTAAACTGGGCAATGAGCTGGATTGGTTTAGAACGCCAATTTGAAGCCGAAAAATTACCTGAACAACAGCAGCGTTTTATTCAACAAACCATTACTCAAGTACATTTATTATTTCGTGGCATTTGCCACTGGCAACGTCCGCAGCCTGTCGCAGATTAAACATACAACACACTTTTAACCTGCATTAAAAAAACCGCAATGACGTTGCAATCATTGCGGTTTTTAGCGATGCGCTGCTGATTCAGCCTTGCATCATCTTGTTATTGCATCTGCTTATTTCTTAGCTTTACGCTCTTGATCAACCAAGTAGTTCACTACTTGAATCACTTTGCCGTTATCGCCTTGAACGATATATTTACCATTCACCACCACCGCAGGTACACCTGTCAATTGGTACTGACGCGCCAATTGTTTAGCTTGTGAAATTTTAGAGGTGATCGCAAACGAGTTAAACATGCTGTTAAATTTCGCTTCAGGTACACCATATTTCACAAAGAATTTAGCTTGTGATTGTTGGTCAAAAATTTGCTGACCTTTGTCATGAATGGCATGGAAAAGTGGCAAGTGAGTTTTCTTGCGCACACCCAAAGCTTCAGACACATAATAACCACGTGCATTCATTTCCCAAACAGGATTCATGGCTGCAGGAGTACGCACAAAATTCACATCTTTAGGTAACTGGCGTAACCATGTTTGCATATATGGTTCTAAAGTAAAGCAGTGACCACAGCCATACCAAAAGAACTCACGCACTTCAATTTTACCCGGTACATCAACCTTACCTGGGTTGGCGACAACGCTATAATCTTTACCTGCTACAAAATTTGCCGCCATAGTGCTACCAGAAATAGCAAAGATGGCTGTTGCCAAACTACCTAAAAGGAATTTTTTCATTGCGTTTATAATCCTCTAAATCATTCTGTTTAGTGTATGGCAACACTATAAATCAATTATGCTGATTTCGTTTTCCTTCTGTGAACTTTTTTACAGCTTTTATCGCTTTTTTTAGAATTAACGCTACACTAGGGTTTATACATATTTTTACCATCATCACGATTAAATTGAGGTGACACCCATGTCGCAACTGAATGTTGATCCACAAGAAATTGCCAAATTTGAAGCATTTGCAGCCATATGGTGGGATCAGCATTCCGAGTTCCGTCCCCTGCACATGATTAACCCACTGCGCCTGAACTGGATTGATGAGCATGCAGGCGGTTTAGCAGGCAAAAAAGTGCTGGATGTCGGCTGTGGCGGTGGTATTTTGGCAGAAAGTATGGCACGTCGTGGTGCCAATGTACTCGGCATTGATATGGGCGAAGCACCTTTAAATGTGGCACGTATCCATGCTGAGCAAGAAGGCGTAAATAATATTGAGTATCGCCAAATTCCTGTTGAACAACTGGCAGAACAACAGGCTGGTCAGTACGATGTCGTGACCTGTATGGAAATGTTAGAGCACGTACCCGACCCAGCCTCTATTATTCAAGCCTGCCAAAAACTGGTCAAACCAGGTGGTCATGTATTTTTTTCTACCATTAACCGCAATCCAAAATCATACTTATTTGCCATTATTGGTGCAGAATACGTGTTGCGTATGCTGGCCAAAGGTACGCACGATTATCATAAATTTATTAAACCATCTGAATTGGCACATGACATTCGCCAAGCGGGTTTAAAACTCAAAGATATGACGGGTTTACACTACAACCCACTGACTAAACGCTATTGGTTGGCACCTAATGTTGATGTGAACTACATGGTTTACACGGTCAATGAGGCAACAGAATGAAAGCCGTTTTATTCGACCTTGATGGTACCTTAATTGATACCGCTGCAGATTTTATTCGCATCATTCAAGACATGTGCCGCGACAAAGGCTGTGAGATTGTGGCAGCAGAAGCCATTCGCACGCAGGTGTCTGAAGGTGCACGGGCAATGGTAAAACTGGTCTATCCAGAACTTGAGGTAGATGACCCTGTATTTCTTGCACACCGACAACGCTTTTTAGACCTGTACGGCGCTGATATTGCGGTAGAAACCGATTTGTTCGAGGGCATGTATCCACTGCTCGAAGCTTTGGAACAGCATCAAATTCCGTGGGGAATTGTCACCAATAAACCGCGCTGGCTCAGTGAAGCCTTACTCAAGGCACTGAATTTAACTGACCGCTGTGCGGTTTTGGTCTGCCCTGAAGATGTCAGCCACACCAAACCTGACCCAGAACCCATGTATTTGGCAGCCAAACAGATTGAAATTGCCCCTGAAGATTGTATTTATGTGGGCGACCATCCACGTGATATTGATGCAGGCCGCAATGCCAATATGTACACCATTCTGGCCGCTTACGGTTATTTACCGTTACAACACAAAGATGACTTAACAGCGTGGCAAGCAGATTGTATAGTGGATTCAGTCGCTGAATTACATACGGTTTTAGACAAATTGGTGCTGCAAGCCGCAACATTATCAAGCAGCCTGAATGCCAATGCCTGAGTTGATTCTATAACACCTGTCAAAGCACGAATATCACCTTTAAAACATGACCAATAAAAAATCAATATAGGAGGGATGACCATGAAATACTCAGAATATCAACCTCGCCCCGATCTGTTAAAAGATCGCATTATCCTCATTACCGGTGCGGGAGATGGTATTGGACGTGCCGCTGCCCTCAGTTATGCCCTGCATGGGGCCACTGTGGTATTGCATGGTCGTACCCTCAATAAACTTGAAGTCATTTATGATGAAATTGAAAGTTTAGGTGCACCACAACCTGCTATTTTACCGCTGCAACTGTCTAGCGCTTCGCCACGTGACTATGAGTTGCTGGTCGATACTCTAGAGAAACAATTCGGACGTTTAGACGGTATTTTGCACAATGCGGGCATTTTAGGCGAACGGACTGAGTTGGCAAATTACCCTGCCGATGTTTGGGATGACGTCATGGCAGTGAATTTACGTGCGCCATTTGTACTCACTCAGGAATTATTACCACTTTTGGCAAAATCGGAACATGCTTCAGTCGTGTTTGCCAGTTCAGGTGTAGGTCGTGAAGCACGTGAACGCTGGGGTGCTTATTCGGTGTCTAAAATTGCAATTGAAGCGGTGAGCCAGTTATTTGCCAAAGAACAGGTGCATCCAAATATTCGCTACAACTGCATTAACCCGGGTGCAACCCGCACTGCCATGCGTGCCAAAGCCTATCCTGATGAAGATCCAAAAACTTTACCTACACCCGATGCCATCATGCCTGCCTATTTATATTTAATGGGCGATGACAGCTTGCACATGAATGGTCAAAGTATTGATGCACAGGATTAGTTCTGTCGTTTGATCCGAAGAAAGGAAGCGCTTGCTTCCTTTTTTATGGACTTAACCTAGCATATTGCCAATTTTTGCACATTGATTTGCGGTAAAATGGCATCGCACAAGCATTTTCAGGTTTCTATCCTGCCTATTTTTGGCAATGCAAAGCCTGATTACCATGCTTCCACATCTCAATTCAACCTCAACGATGCAGAGAGCAACATGACTGAATTAAACAACATCACCGTGACACCACTTGAAGATGGTATGGTGTCTTTACTGATTGATGGTCAGCCTATTTCTGAAAAATATGGCATGAAGTTTGAAGCCAGCATCGTAGATGACATTCAGGCACTCGACAACGGTCAGAAAATCAAACTGTTTGATCAGTTTGTATTTTCACATACCGACCTTAATTTTGAACATGCTTACCACTATGTCACAGGCATTGAAAAACTGGACGATGCCTACAAAGTGGTAAAAAACTTTGTTTATCGTATTAAAATTGAAGGGCAACCTGAAATTGAACACGTGATTAGCAAGCAAGGCGCACCAATGAGTACTGAAGATGTACGCGAATTTATCAATGCACATATTCAAAAATCATTGACCGACTACACCGATTTAAACTACGCCTATTAAGCAAAACTCATGGCAACGGTGGCAATAATCGTTTTATTGGATTGTTTTTATAAAATTATACGGTTTTCCAAATCAATATACATCACCTATGCTTGATGTATCTCCACAACAAGCATTAGGTAAATTGTGATGACTGATATTCAACGTAAAACTGCCGTGATTCAAAGTATTAAAAGCTTGCAATTAGGTCAGCATTTAATTGTGGCTTTGGATGATCGTGAAACAGCCGAATGTGTTGCCATCGCTGTGCAATCTTTACAAGGCTTAACTGAACATTGGAACTAAAGCAGACCATAGCAGTACGCTGCTATGGTGATGTCTCATCCTTTCCTTAGCACAAGAAAAATCATCCCACCCCTATTTTCTGAGCGATAGCTACTAAATTTCGTATTTTGTCGCATAATAGAATCAATACCATGCCGCATCCTGCAGAGCGTATTTAAAAAATTCATGTGCTTTCTTCACAGTTTCTCTGCATTTAATGGTTAAAGTATGAACTGTGATATCAAGATGAGAGAATGAGGGGTTTACATGAAAAAGATTTTGACAGTTCTGGCAATGTCTTTCAGTGCTTTACTAAGCAGCAATTTTGCAACTGCCGCTCCTCAATTTGATCGAGACTCAGCTGACCATCCTCGTAACCAAGCACACAATAAACATGAATTTCGTGCCGATGCAGAAGAGCGTATGCAAGACAAACGCCGCATGCGTGAAGAACGTGGTGTAAAACGCTTACAACAACATAAATGGCAAACGGGTTATGTCATGCCGCAGCATTATCGTGGCAATGGTTATAAAGTCGATTATCAGGAACATAACTTGCCCCGCCCTGAACGCAAACAACAATGGTATAAAATCAACCAAGACTACATTTTGGTCGATGTCGAAAATCACCATATTTTGCGTATCGCAGGTTTATAGACCTACTGTTGTACATACACAATATCTAAATACATAGCCCAAAGCTCACTTTGGGCTTTTTTTATAGAGCGATAGTCCGCTCAGGCTCTCCTTGTTTTCTCCATAAAATTCACAATTCACCTCAATTTCCACCATCATTTATCTTGAGTATTTGACTAATTTGGACACATCTACCCCATATTTAAAACTGAAGGTAAGTCGCATGAAAAAATTACTCAGCACCTTAGCACTGTCTTTAAGCGCAATCATGGCAACATCGGCTATGGCAGCACCCGACCATCGTTATGATGATCGTCGTCATCAAGCGAGTGCCACCTATAAACATCACGACAAGCGTTGGGACAATCCACGTCATCATGCACAGTGGGAACAAAAGCGTTATGATCAAAAACGCGTGAATCCAAGTCGTGACTGGCGTGTAGGTCAAAACCTCCCACGCGGATATGATGCGAACCGCTACAAAGTCAGTGATCGTGAAGCACGTCGTTTACCCAACACAGGTCGTTATCAGCAGTGGTATAAAGTCAACGGTGACTATGTGCTGATTAATGAGCGCACCCAGCGTATTATTCGTATTATTGGCTAAAACCGTTCAGCCTGAGCTGAAAAATAGCATTTCTCCACAACACCTGAAGCACCATTCAGGTGTTTTTTTATATTTAGTCTTCCGCTGCAGAATTTTTTGATTAGAATCAAAGACAGCACCATCGATCATTACAGCAGGCCAACGAATGACTCCAACTGAAAACCCGCACAGCACAACCTTACAATATGTGCATTGGTTTAGACATTCTGCGCCTTATATCAATGCCCACCGCAATAAAACCTTTGTGATTATGTTCGATGGTGAAGCGGTTTTGCATGAAAACTTTCAGCACATTATT
Source organism: Acinetobacter sp. YH12058 (assembly GCF_013419805.1). Lineage (NCBI taxonomy): Bacteria > Pseudomonadati > Pseudomonadota > Gammaproteobacteria > Moraxellales > Moraxellaceae > Acinetobacter > Acinetobacter sp. YH12058. The sequence continues at coordinate 11,625 of NZ_VOZL01000013.1, read as the reverse complement.
CATGATATTGCCCTGCTACACTCACTTGGTATTCGCCTGATTTTGGTACATGGTGCGCGCCCACAAATTAATCAAAACTTAAAATTCAGCCAAATTGATACGCCGTTTCATTTGCAACGCCGTGTCACCACCCGCGAATCTTTATCTTGTGTCATGAATGCTGTTGGTTCAATTCGCCTGCAAATTGAAGCTTTATTGTCGATGGGGTTAGCGAACTCCCCTATGTACGGCGCACGGATTGATGTGGTGTCGGGTAACTTTATCACCGCCAAACCGTATGGCATTCGTGATGGGGTCGATTATCAACTGACTGGCGAAGTCCGCACTGTAGATGTCGATGCCATTCAACGCCATTTAGAAAATCATAATATTGTGTTGCTCGGTCCAACAGGTTATTCCACCACAGGTGAAGTGTTTAACTTGTTGGCTGAAGAAGTGGCAACTAAAACTGCCATTCAATTAAAAGCTGACAAACTGATTTTCTTAGGCGCGCAGCACGGTTTGCAGAATGCCGAAGGTCAATTGCAACGTGAAGTTCATCCGCAACATTTAAATCCATATATTGAAGATGCTCAGCGACATCATCCTGAATTGGCTTTACACTTAAATGCAGCCCAAGATGCCTCATTAAACGGCGTACATCGGGTACATCTCATTTCCTATGCCTACGATGGTGCTTTACTCGAAGAACTGTTTACCCGTGATGGTTCAGGGACGATGGTGAGTGATGCACATTATGAAGAAGTGCGTACGGCCAATATTCAGGATGTAGGCGGTTTGATTCGTTTATTACGTCCTTTAGAAGAAGAAGGCGTGTTGGTATATCGTTCACGTGAGCGTCTGGAAAATGAAATTGGACAATTTGCAGTGATTGAACGTGACGGCATGATTCTCGCCTGTGCCGCCTTGTACCCCATTCCGACCACAGGTCATGAACTCAAGTCGGCCGAAATTGCCTGTGTCGCGGTGCATCCTGCTTATCGTAAATCCAACCGTGGTCGCCAAATTCTGGATTATTTAGAAGATAAAGCCAAAACCATGGGTATTCAGCAATTATTTATTTTAACCACTCGCACCGCACACTGGTTTTTAGAACAGGGCTTTGCACCTGCCAGTGTCGATGATTTACCCGATGCACGTCAGGCTTTATATAACTATCAACGCAACTCAATTGTGTGTAAAAAACGGCTCTAAGCGAAACTTTTGGTACGCTGAATGACACAGCACAATCAAAACCCAGAAATGTTTCACGTGGAACATGCTGCCGATTAAATCAGGTCATCACACCTATACCTGTCAGCACGGCAGTGTAGGGATGATCAAAATTGGCAGCACTCACACCACTGTTTAGTTTTTTTAAATAAAATTGATACAAGACAGAAGAAAACTTCACTTTTACCATTTATAAATAAAATCAACAAACGCTAATCATTTAGTCAAAAAATACATGAGCAAATATACTCCCCAACCCTAATTGGTTTTTTGACTGATTGCATAGCTAAACTACAGAATAAATTATAAATATTTTAAAAATACATCTTTTAATGATGCACAAGACTGACGATTTGCCGTACAATTAATAATTCCCTTTTTTCATTGTTTTAAAATTACGAATGGAACAAAAAAAGAGTACACAAAAACGCCATCAGCTTCTCAATGCTGCACTCGACGTATTTTCCTTATACGGGTTTAGCGGTGCAAGTTTGGATGAAATCGCACAAATTGCAGAAATGCATAAGTCGAATATTTTCTATTATTATGAAAATAAAGAGGCGCTCTATGTTGAAGTACTGACCACAGTACTACAAAAATGGCTTGCGCCTTTACAAATGCTTGAAGCCGAACTTGAGCCAGAAGAAGCGATTACCAATTATCTGTTACAGAAAATTGAGGTTTCCCGTACTCAACCGAAAGCATCACGTCTATTTGCTTTAGAAGTGATTCAAGGTGCGCCACATATTCAGGAAATTTTAAAAGGTCCTCTGAAAAAACTGGTAAAACGCAAAGCCAAAGTCATTACCATGTGGCAAGAACAAGGCAAACTGTCGAAACAGATTGACCCTGAACTGCTCATTTTGAATATTTGGGCCATTACCCAAAACTATGCTGACTTTGCCACACAAATGGAAATGGTCACAGGTAAAACCTTGCGTAACCGCAGTATGCTGCAACGCGTTTTACAACACACGGTTCACATGATGTTGTACGGTATTGTGCCTCGTCAGGACGAAATCAATGCTACAGAAGCAACTGTTGTCACGGCTGAACCAGCACAGGAAGCGCAAGAATAATCGCGCCAACCTGAACAAATATCCGAATTTAGCTCACGACCCTAGTTTTTACTCGGGTCGTGGCGTTTTGGGCAACTGTATTACTTAACACTTTGATATAACGATAATAATTTTTGTGCGCCTAGCAACAAGTTTTCTTCCCAGTCTAAATGTGCCGTATCATTGGCACCATCGGTAATATATTTGACCGACAACATGCGCACGCCTAGTTTTTTACAGACTTTGGCAATCGCATAGCCTTCCATATCGACCAGCTGACACGGCACTTTCGGTGTCCCCGTTTCAAAACTATCGCCTGTACCGCAAATTCCGTTAGGTAAATGCTCAAAATAGCGTTCCAGCTCAATTTCTGCAGGATGCTCCTGATCCATAGGCGTCACCCCCACCTGAAAACCCAACGGTGAAACATCCATATCTCGCTGTACAAACTGACTCACTTCCACCAAAGCATGCGCATCAAAATGGGAGCTGCCCGCAGTGCCTAAATTGAGCAAGGTTTTACAGCCTGTTTTCTGAATCACTTCAAAGGCTTTAAATGCGGCATTCACTTTACCAATGCCACTGTAATGCACCTGAATCCCAGCTTGCTCAAACAAGCCTTTAGACTCACTGGGCAATGCCATAATTAAAGCAAAATCAGAATTCATAGCCATCTACTCGTGCAGTTCATTAAAACCGCCCCATTAGAAAAGAAATTTGAATGCGGTGCAAACCCGATTGCGATTTGCAGATTAAATTGTCGGATTTTGCCTGATTTTTCGATAATTTTTCAGGTTAAAAACACAACAACAAGACGAAAGCGCGAGAATATGGCAATATATAGCTCTTACAAATTTTCAACTTTCATTCGACCATGCAGCTGCTCCGCCTGAATGCTTTATCTTCTACCACCGACTTAGCTCAAACTGCCGTGACCATTGGCAATTTTGATGGCGTGCATGTCGGTCATCAGGCGATGATTCAACAACTCAAAGCAGTGGCTGCCGCACAACAACTAAAAACGGTGGTGATGCTATTTGAACCACAACCACTGGAATTTTTTAAAGGTTATGATGCCCCGCCACGTATCAGTTCTTTGCGGGAAAAAGTCGAATATCTGACTGAATTGGGCATCGACTATATTGCCGTGGCCAAGTTTGACAATCACTTCCGTAGTTTAAATGCTGAAGCCTTTGCCCACCTTTTAAAAAATAGCTTAAATGCCACACATTTAGTTTTGGGTGATGATTTTCATTTTGGCAAAAACCGTCAAGGCAACAGTGACTTTTTACGTAACTTTGGTTTTCAAGTTACCAATTTAAGCACTGTAAATTTATCGGGTGAACGGGTCAGCTCCACACGTATTCGCCAAACCCTACAAGCAGGTGACTTGGCTCTCGCTGCACAACTGCTCGGACGTCCTTATAGTATTACCGGACGCGTACAATATGGCGATCAAATTGGTCGTACCCTAGATTTCCCCACCATTAACGTACGTTTAAACCGTCATCGTCCTTGTTTAAACGGTATTTATGGCGTTGAAGTGGTCTGCGAAACCACCTCCTTAACCGACACAGTCAGCAATGCACATCCTAGCAAAACAGGTGTTGCAGGCTACAGCCCAAACAGTTTATTTGGTGCAGGGCATGTCGGAACTCGTCCTGCCATCAAGCAAGAACATCCCGAATGGCGATTAGAAGTACATTTCCCCAATGTTTCTGCTAATCTGTATGGCTTGTTAATGCGGGTCACGTTTTTAAACTATTTACATGGCGAAAAAAACTACCCTTCGCTTGAAGCACTTAAAGCGGGAATTGATGATGATGTTGAAAAACTTCTTGAATTTCGACAAGATCATCCAAATTTCCCTTTTTAATTTTACCCTGAATATTTAATGTAAAACGCGTCAGTCCATGGGCTGATTCAACTGGAAGACAACTTGCATGAGCGATAAGCAAACTCCTGAAAATGCAGTGGATTATAAAGCCACGCTAAACCTCCCAGGTACTGAATTTGCAATGAAAGCAAATCTGGCAGTACGTGAAGCGAAATGGTTAGAAGAGTGGTATGCTGACAACATTTATCAGCAGATTCGTGCATCGCGTATTGGCAAGAAAAAATATGTGCTTCACGATGGCCCTCCATACGCCAATGGTCAAATTCACTTAGGTCATGCGGTCAATAAAGTCCTAAAAGACATCATTATTAAAAGCCGTGTCATGGATGGCTATGACGCACCTTATGTTCCAGGTTGGGACTGCCACGGTCTACCAATTGAGCTCAAAGTAGAAGAAAAAGTCGGTAAAGTTGGCGTTAAAGTTGATGCCTCAACTTTCCGTAAAGCCTGCCGTGAATATGCTTACACACAAGTTGAATTACAGAAAAAAGACTTCGTGCGTATGGGCGTATTTGGTGATTGGGATAACCCTTACCTCACCATGAATTTCAAGCAAGAAGCCGACATCGTACGTTCACTCGGTGCGATTGCTAAAGCAGGCCATATCGAACCTGGTCTAAAACCTGTGAATTGGTGTCTAGATTGTGGTTCTGCACTGGCAGAAGCCGAAGTTGAATATGAAGATAAAAAATCCGATGCGATTGATGTCGGTTTTGCTGTTGTTGATTTAGCCGATTTATCTGCACGTTTGGGCGTTCAAATTACCGATGCAACAGATATCGTGATTTGGACCACAACACCGTGGACATTGCCTGCTAACCAAGCTGTTGCCTTGCATGCCGAAATTGAATATCAATTGGTAAAAGCACGTAGCGATGAAAAAGCAGCACAAAACTTTATTTTAGCCAAAGAATTAGTACAGTCTGCAACTGAACGCTATGGCTTTAGCAGCTATGAAGTGTTGGCTGACTTCACAGGTGACAAACTCGAAAACCTGATCTTACAACATCCACTGATTCAAGCACGCCAAGTACCTGTGATTTTAGGTGAACACGTGACCGCAACAAGCGGTACAGGTGCAGTACATACCGCGCCTGGACATGGTGTGGACGACTATAAAGTTGGCTTACAATACAACCTAAAAGTTGACAATCCTGTCGGTGGCAATGGCGTATATTTACCTACTGCACCAATCTTTGCAGGCGAACACATCTACAAAGCCAATCCACAAATTATTGCGACTTTGGCAGAAAACAATAAGCTGTGGGCACATCACCCAATCAAACACAGCTATCCGCACTGCTGGCGTCATAAAACTCCAATTATTTTCCGCGCTACACCACAATGGTTTATCAGCATGGATGCCAAAGGTTTACGTCAAGGCGCACTGAATGCGATTGAAAATGACATCAGCTTTGTACCTGATTGGGGTAAAAACCGTATCCAAGCGATGATTGAAGGTCGCCCAGACTGGTGTATTTCACGTCAACGTACTTGGGGCGTGCCAATTCCATTCTTTGTACATAAAGACACCAACGAATTGCACCCACGCACACCTGAATTGATCGAAGAAGTTGCAAAACTGATCGAGCAAGAAGGGATTGATGGCTGGTACAACCGTGAAGCCAAAGACTTCATTGGTGATGATGCCGAGCACTACAATGCAGTACGCGATACATTAGACGTATGGTTCGACTCAGGCACGACCCACTACGCCGTACTACGTGAGCGTGAAGAGTTACAAGACCCAGCCGATTTATATCTTGAAGGTTCAGACCAACACCGTGGTTGGTTCCAATCTTCATTACTCACCTCGATTGCAATCAATGAACGCGCACCATACAAAGGCTTGTTAACACACGGCTTTGTGGTGGATGAAAAAGGTCGCAAAATGTCGAAATCGTTGGGTAACATTATTACCCCACAAGACATTATTAAAGACATGGGTGCAGACGGCCTACGCTTCTGGATTGCATCGGCAGATTATCGCTATGAAATGACCGCAGGTAAGGAAATCTTTAGCCGTGCCTCTGACGGTTATCGTCGTATCCGTAACACCTTGCGTTTCTTGTTGGCCAACTTAAATGGTTTCAAACCCGCTACAGATGCACTGCCTGTAGATCAGTTGATTGCACTGGATCAATACATCCTGCAACGTGCCGCAGAAGTACAGAAAACCATTCAGCAAGCCTATGAAGATATGAACTTCCATATCGTGACCAGTGCACTGACCAACTTCTGTATTAATGACTTGGGTGGTTTCTACCTCGATATCATCAAAGACCGTCAGTACACCACCAAAGCAGACTCGCAAGCACGTCATTCTGCACAAACCGCTTTGTATCACTTGGTTCAGGCTTTCGTTCGCTGGATGGCACCAATCTTAAGCTTTACTGCACAAGAAGCATGGCCGCTAATTCCTGAGCAATCAGAAAAATACGTGTTCACTGCAGAATGGTATGACATTCCAGTGGCTTCTGAAGCCAACATCTTGGCAGAAGCGGAATGGCAAACCCTAATTGCAGTTAAATCTGCCGTCAATAAATTCATTGAAGCTGCACGTACTGCCAAAACCGTTGGTTCCAACCTGTCTGCTAAAGTTGAGCTTTGGGCGAATGACGAACTCAAAGCCGTATTGGATAAACTAGGCGATGAGCTGCGTTTTGTTCTGATTACTTCACAAGTGATTGTGAATAGCTTTGATGCTGCACAAGGCGAAGCCTCTGATTTAGATGGCTTGAACGTGAAAGTTTCTGCAGCAGATGGCGAAAAATGCGTACGTTGCTGGCATGTACTCCCTGATGTGAATACACATTCTGCACATCCAGGTTTGTGCTCACGTTGTATTATCAACCTTCCAACAGGTCAAGGCGAAGAGAGAAAATATGCCTAATCCACAACACAAAAAGGGCTTATTCCAGTTCTATCCACATAATTTATGGTGGGTGGGCTTGTCCATTGTCGCGATTATTCTCGACCAATGGACCAAATGGATTGCAGTATCGCATCTGAATTACGCAGATCCAGTGCCTGTATTGCCCTTTTTGAATTGGACTTTACTGCATAACTATGGCGCTGCCTTTAGTTTCTTGTCCGATGCAGGTGGATGGCAACGTTATTTCTTTACCTCACTGGCAGGTTTAGTGTCTGTAATTTTTGTATTTTGGCTAATGCGTATGCCAAAAAATGTCATCGTACTGCCTTTGGCGATTGCCTTGATTTTAGGCGGTGCGATTGGGAATTTAATTGATCGGGTCAGTCTTGGCTACGTGGTCGATTTTATTCACGTGTACTACAACAACAGCCACTTCCCTGCCTTTAATATTGCAGACAGTGCCATCACACTTGGCACCATTCTGCTGTTAATTGATACGTTTTTCCTAGAAAAGCACCGAATTGAACGAGCGCAGGCGCAACATGACTGAAATTATTAATCCAAATGATGAAACTCGTATTGAAGATGGCTCAAAAGTCGAATTGCACTTTTCTGTCGCCATTGAAAATGGTGTAGAAATTGACAACACCCGTAGCCGCGCTGAACCTGTAAGTTTGGTCATGGGCGATGGCAGCCTATTACCCGGTTTTGAAAAGTCATTATTTGGTTTATGTGCAGGTGACCGTCGTACCGTGAGTCTTCCACCTGAAGAAGCATTTGGTCCATGGAATCCTGAAAACGTACAAACTTTTGATACGGTTAAATTTGAGCAACGTCCAGTTGAAGGACACATGATTGAGTTTGAAGATAAAGCCAAACAAAGCCTCTATGGCGTGGTGAAATCTGTCAACGATGATGTGACTGAAGTAGACTTTAACCACCCTTTAGCGGGTAAAAATATTACCTTTGAAGTTGAAATCTTTAGAGTGACCCCAGCAGGACAACAAGGTATTAAGTTGATGTAATCAATTTGCATACTTACTGCATCTTTCTGCTGTTCAAATCTCCCAAGTACAAGAAAATGAATTTGGGAGATTTTTTATTGAATAAGATAATTATTAAATATAATCAAATACTTAAAATTAAATAAATCCAGTTTATTGATCTATATTTTACCGATATATCGTTGTACGTTTTAGCTTACATGCACTGCAGAAAATTGACGCTAGGCAAAGATCAGCTTTCATTTTATATTTAACACATACAGAAACAGGATGTTTCTAAAAGCAAGAATAACAATAATAAATAATATAACGGCAGGACGCTGAAAGGTATAACAGGAGTAATACCTAAACATAAATCTGAAAAAGCCCCGACATGATGTTGGGGCTTTTTTCTATTTGTTTTTTGTCCTACTTTGAAATAAGTTTAGACCTGAAGAAATTTATTTTATGGAGCCACCAATTTAAGCAATCTGGCAGATTGACCATCTTCAATCACCCAAATATTGCCATCCTGTGCTTGAAGTACGCCACGAATCCGCTGACCCATCTCGATACGCTGTAACTCCCGAACAGGCTGTGCTTGCGTATCCACCACAATAATTGCTTTTGAAGATAAACCACCAAGAATGGCTTTATGCTTCCAATGTGGGAATACATCTCCCGTATAAAACATCAAACTTGAGTGAGATGACTGGCGTCCAATCCAGAACAGGGGCTGTAAATTCAGGACGAGTTGCATGGTCTGGAATGGGCAACCCATTATAATGATCACCATTCGACACCAACGGATAGCCATAGTTTTCGCCCTTGACAATCAGATTCAACTCATCGCCACCTTTAGGTCCCATTTCTGCAACCCAAAGCTGCCCTGCGGGATCGAATGCCATGCCTAAAGGGTTGCGATGCCCCAAACTCCAGACTTGCTTGGCAATCTCTCCATGTGTTTGAAATGGATTGTCTAAAGGGGTTGTGCCATCTGCATTTAGACACAAAATTTTACCTAAATTAGATTTTAAATCCTGAGCAGGTTCAAACTTTTGTCGCTCACCAGAACTTATCCATAATTTGCCATCTGCACCAAACTTTATACGATGCGCATAATGTCCTTGTCCCGATACTTTCGGCACTTGCTGCCAGATTCTTTGAGTTTTGGCGTGGGTTTAGCATCTAATACAAGCTTGCCCCGAATCACGACTGCACCGTAACCACCCGTACCCACTTCGGCATAACTTAAATAAATCTGCTGATTCTGTTGAAATTCAGGATCTAAAATGACATCACCCAAACCACCTTGTCCGCCATAGGCGACTTCAGGGATAGCTTGAACATCTAAGCTTTGACCTGTTTTTGGATCAAAAAGTTTTAATTTCCCCGCTTTTTCTGTAATTAATAGGCGTCCATCGGGTAATTCTGCCAATGCCCACGGCTCATTAAAATCTGCAATTGGCTGTATTTGATAGCGTTGTAAATTTTGTGCAGAAGTTGATTTTGACTCTAAAGCAGCCGTGTTCTGTTTCGGCTCAACTTGCGCATTACACCCTGTAGTTAAACCCAATACAACTAGACATATAAATCCATAGTATTGCCGATTTATCTTGAGCATCCTAATTGCTCCTCTATTCACAATCTTTGCTTGTGCTAATCAAGACATCATAATCAATGAAATGTACCTCGTGCACAGTAGAAATGTAGCGATACACACTTTCTTACTTAAATCTTCTACAAAGTGAATAGGCAAAAAATTAAGGAGCAATGCTCCTTAATTTCAAAGTCCCAAAACACTAACGATCAATTAACTATAAGATCGGCTGGCTTTTTTAACCACGCTTGGCTCACTCACCACCTGTGATGTACTTTGTAAACGAATCAGTGCTACTGCAATTGCACCAATCACTGCAGGAATCGCCACCGCCAAAAAGTTCATTTTATGTGGTAAATCCATGCCCAAAAGTACGCCAATAATAATAGGGCCTACAATCGCACCGACACGCCCCACTGCAGAAGCACAGCCGATACCTGTAGAACGAATCGTAAGTGGATAATACTGAGCAACAAAGCTATACAATAAAATACTGCTGCCAATGGCAGAAGCACCTGCTAAGCCCACCAATAAATAAATCACAGGCTGTGGTGAATTAAAGCCTAGACCCACTAGAGAGAATGCGCCCAATAAAAACATGCCAATAATCACAGGTTTTAAGTGGAAACGGTCTGCTAAAATCCCGCCACTGATGGTTCCGATCACAGCACCAATGTTCATCGCCATTAAGAACATTAAACTGTTACCCAGCGAATAACCTGCTGCCATCATCAGTTTTGGCAACCAACTGCCCAAAGCATAAACCATCAACAAACACATAAAGAAGCAGCACCAAAACAGCAAAGTACTCATGCCACGGTTATTTTTAAATAAGGCTGCAATTGAGGCATCTGCGGTTTGTACTTCATTTAATACAAATTGTGTTTGTGGGCTGATATTTTCTTGTGGGCTAATTTGCTGGACGATGTGACACGCTTTTTCATGTTGCTGTTTTTTCACCAAAAAAGTTAAAGATTCTGGTAAGAAAAACCACAATAAAGGCAAAATAAGTAACGGTAATCCCGCAATATAGAACATCACTTCCCAGCCAAAGCTAGGCGTCAACCATGCACCAAGTAAGGCTGCCATAATGCCGCCCACGGCATAGCCGCTGAACATGGTGGTAACTAAGGTACTACGCATTTTTTGTGGTGCATATTCAGAGGTTAAAGCCACGAGGTTAGGCAATACCCCGCCAATCCCTAAACCTGCAATAAAACGTAAAATACCAAACTCTGTTGGGTTGGATGCAAAGCCGCCCCAAAAAGTAAAGCCACTAAATAACGTCACACAAATTAATATGACATTTTTACGGCCAATTTTGTCTGCCAACATGCCAAACAGCATGGCGCCAAACATCATGCCTGCCAGTGCCGTACTCGCAAGCATACCTGCCTGTACAGCCGTCATATTCCATTCTTGCATCAGTAGTGGTAAAGCCACACCGTTAATCGCCAAATCATAACCGTCAAAAATAACGACAAATACGCACCAAAGTACAATTTTTAAATGAAAAGGTTTAAACTTTGCTTGATCCACTACAGCATTCACATTCATTGTTGTTGCTGTCATTTTTCCCTCACCTCCAATTGTGAGCTTTTTATTTTATAAAAAATGAATGGTTATTCACTTTTGTATATAAAATGAATCAATATTCACTTTTTGTCTACAGCAAAAACTTAACTCTGGTTAATTTTCTTAAAAACCTAGACTAAAGTTGTAGATAAATTCGACTAAATAGACTTGCAGTAATTTATGATATTTTGATATATGCTATATTTTTCACATAATTTATTATTGTAAATATATTGTTTTAAACTTCTTTCTTCTACTTTTCTTCTTAATATTTTCCTTTCCGTATAAAAAACACCCCCAACGCTAGTTGAGGGTGTTTGAATAATGAGCTGGCGATGACTTACTCTCACATGGGTAACCCCACACTACCATCAGCGCGAAGAGGTTTCACTTCTGAGTTCGGGAAGGGATCAGGTGGTTCACTC
>NZ_VOZL01000012.1:0-82361 GCF_013419805.1 Acinetobacter sp. YH12058 | reverse complement strand
GAGAACGCAGGCGTATTGTTTGAAGAAGTCCAAGAAGCCTATACCACCCAAATCTGTTCGTGCTGCGGTGAGATCACCTCAAGTAGTCCCAAAGGTAGGACAGATCTTGGAATAAGAGAATGGGAGTGCATGAGCTGTGGTACAGCTCATGATCGAGATATAAACTCAGCTTTAAACATTCTTGCGCTTGGGCATAAGCGTCTAGCTGTAGGAATCACCCTCTTTTAAGGGGGTGAGGATGTCAAGCACCAAACAGCCATCACCAAAAGGTTCGCTCAGGCTAATCCCAGGCAGTGATGTTGCAACACTTGCTGCAATTTGATGCAGTGATGACTGTGTTTGTGCCACTTATTTTCTCCTAAAAAGTTTATCCTGTGGATAACCACAGCTTTTTCCACAGAAAATGTGTATAACTTTGCTGGAATTCTAAACGTCCTTTGGCGAGTGCATCAGTATTAAGATGAACAACTCACCATCACTTCTGGCACATCACTTGGCAAAGGCGCTAAATCTTCAGGTTTTTCCAATGCTGTTTGCTGAATATAGGGTTGGCTGAGCAAGTTAAATAAACGCTCAACTTCTGAAAAATCATCACGCTCTGCTTGCTCAATCGCCTTTTGTGCCATGTGATTGCGCAAAATATAGTGAGGGTTTACCTGTTGCATTGCAGCATCTAAATCATCGGTGTCTTGATATTCACGAATCTGTAAATACTGCGCTAAAAAGCTTTCCCACTGACGACGATCCAAACAATCATCCAGTATTTCTGTGTATTGTTTATTTTGTAGGCGGATAAAGCTTTGGGTGTAATCCAGTTGCTCACTTTGCAAAATGCGTAAGAAGTTGGTAGCGCAGTCAAAACTGTCTTTGTGGAAACTTGGTAGTCCCATTTTTTCACATAAACCAAGTTTGTAATGCTCTAAAAAAGTCGGTTCAAAATGCTCTAAACATGCTGCCAGTGCTTGTTTCCAGTGTTCTTTCTGATCTGGGTTTTGTTCAAGCGGAATTAAATTGTTCAACCAAACCCACAAATTCCAGTGTGCCACACTCGGTTGTTGTTGGTAGGTATAACGTCCTTGATAGTCCGAATGGTTGTTGATCCAGTTGGGACGAAAACGCTCCATAAAGCCATAAGGGCCAAAATCGAGTGTTGAACCTGTAATATTTAAATTATCGGTGTTCATCACGCCATGCGCAAAACCGACCAATTGCCATTTGGCAATCATGACAGCGGTACGTTGAATGACTTGTGTAGCAAAGGCGAGTACAGGCTGTTCGGCTGCCAAGCATTCATGATAGTGCCATTCGATACACTTTTGCACAAATTCAGGCAGTAATTCAGGTTGATACTGATTGATCCATTCAAAATGTCCCAAACGAATATGACAGTCTGATGTGCGTAATAGCATTGCGCCAAGTTCTAATTTTTCACGTTGTACGCCTTGAGTAGATGAGGTAAATCCAACTGCATTGCTTGATGGCACACCCAGCGCATTTAAAGCATGACCTGCCAAATATTCACGAATCACTGAACGTAACACGGCACGTCCATCCCCCATACGTGAATAAAGCGTTGCACCTGCACCTTTTAAATGAAGATCAATTGTACGTTGTTGTGTGTCCAAAACTTGCGCAATAAGTAAACCGCGTCCATCGCCCAATTGACCTGCCCACTGACCAAATTGATGTCCCGCATAGACCATTGCCAAAGCAGGAAATTCTTTAAACGTGGTTTGTCCGCTGCAAATTTCAACCCATTGTTGTTGTTCCTCTGCTGTCCATTGCAGTTCTTTTGCCAATGCAGCATTAAAGTGTCCTGCTTTTGCACCTTTTAAAGGTAAAGGCTGCTGCATGTGATAAAGACGGGCGGGCAGGGTCGGATAACGTGGATTAAATTGCATGATGATGAAGCGCTTGGCACAAAGTGAGTTTCACTATAGCAAACTTGGACTTTAAAAACTGTAGCCTAACAATGCAGAAAGCCCTGAACAGGTCAGGGCTTTCGCAGTGCATCAGAACAGAGGTTTATTCAGATACAGGGTTCTTTTTTAGGTTACGCATCAGCAAGTTCAATGTTTCACGATGGTGTGAAAGACGCTGTTCAACCAACTGGAATTCAACTTTTAATTTGTCATCCATTTGGTGAATTTTTTCAGCTACAGACGCTTTTTTCGCCTGAATTTCTTGCTCTTTTAACTTTGCCCAATCGTTCAGGGTTTGGGTAAAGGCATCATATTCTTGCGCAAGACGGCTTTTAACTTGACCAATGTCATCATTTACATTGTGACCATAAACTGCCAAGTCTTGCTCTGCATATTTAAAACGCATCGCCAATTCTGCTTTTTTAATATTAAAGCTTGGAATACGACGCAAGTTTTTCGCTAAGCCCAACTTTGAGCATGTCCAAATTAACCATTTGGTTGGGTCATATTGCCACCATTTTACGCCATTACGATAATCGTACTGGAAAATATGGTGATAGTTATGATAGCCCTCGCCCCAAGTGGCAATTGCTAACCAGAAGTTATCACGCGCGGTGTTTTCGTCAGTATACGGACGCGAACCCCACATGTGGCACAGCGAGTTAATAAAGAAGGTAACATGGTGGCTTAAAATCAGACGCATTAAACCGCCCAATAACAACACGCCCCACATATCGCCCACAGCCCAACCAATTGGCACCAAAATGCCAACGTGAACTGCAATTACGAGCGGAATATAGTATTTGTGTTGGAACATCACCAGTTTGTCATTTAACAAATCTGGCGCATTTTTAAAGTTTGGCTCTGCGGCAGGGTAGTCACGTAGCATCCAGCCCATGTGCGCAAACCAAAAACCATTATTAATTGAATATGGGTCTTTTTCGACATCATCAACATGGCGGTGATGGGTGCGGTGACCTGAACCCCAGAACAAAATACTGTTCTGAACGGCAAATGTTCCCATAATCATTAAAATGATTTTCAAGGGAAGGGTAGCTTCATAAGCACGGTGTGCCCATAAACGGTGATAACCTGCTGTAATACCCAAGCTACTTACGCCAAGTAATACAAACATGCTGATCCAAGCGGCTAAGCTAAAATCATGGTGATAGGCATACCAAGGAATCGCGATCACTGCAACAATAGGTAAGAAAACCAGTGCAAAGATGGCAATCCAGTTGATTGGGGCTTTGGGTAAGGGAGCATTCATCTCCAACAGCACTCCTAGAACCTTGGGAGGTATAAATGGACGCTTAATCCGTTATAACGCTATGACCGATCTATAGATTGAAATCATAGTATTAAATTTTTTAGGGATTAATTTTTTCGCATATTAGCATGAGCGTATTCACGATCACAGCATTATTGTACAGTTGTATTGTACTGGGTGGTAACAGAATATAATGGTATCTGCGAGATTTTACGGAAATATGATATACGGTAGCCAAACAAGCACGATAAATCATTTATTTATTCATCAATATGCTTAAGGTTACCGCTTACAAGTGTTGCATCATCAGTTTAGGATAATCGGTAATTAAACCCTGAATCCCTAAATCTTTAAGCTGTTTGGCGCGTTCAATCTGGTTGACTGTCCAAACGCTGATATTCAGTTTGGCCTGTTGTGTCGCTTGAATGAGGGCATTTGTGGCGAGTTCGTTCATCCAGCCAATTTGGCAACACCCTAATGCTAAAGCTTGATCAATGGCTTGGTATTGCAAATCATCTTCTACCAACAAACCACGTTTAAAGCGTGATTTTTGTTGTTGTAATGCCCAATGAATTTTAGGATCAAAACTGGTGATGATGGCGTTGTGTTCAAAGCCCTGTAAATGTTGCTCTAGGCTTTGAGTGATTTTTTCGGCATCGGCATGTGAATTAACTGCTTTAACCTCAACCTCAATATGATCAAAATTTTGAATAATGGTCATGGTTTGATTAAGCAGGGGCGTGGTTTCAACTTTATTCCAGTCCGACCACATCACTGCGTGGTTATAATGGTTTAAATCTTCCAGACTACATTCATACAGCGCTTTGTCTTGTCCTGTGGTACGAATGAATTGATCATCATGCATAACCACTAAGGCATTGTCTTTGAGTTGACGCACATCAAACTCAACCGCACGAATGCCAATATTTTGAATATATTCAAAACCACCAAGCGTGTTTTCAGGCGCTTCGCCACGCGCACCTCGATGACCAATTATGCGCATAATGTGCCCATGAATTGAAAGTTTGCTTTCATTTTGCAAGTACGACGTGACAAAGAGATGACATTTCTTATTTTGGTCGGATGATGTGAAATTTCAAGCAGCATCCGACGTGATTTTTTAGATGCAAAATCAGGGCTTTATTTTAGTTTCCGATTCTAGAGTGTGATGTCAGTTACCAATACTGTCGTTGATGTTCTTTTGCCATAACACTTCGCTGCCTCTTTCGGCACGTTGCAAGCTGCGAGATGCCACAAATAGCCAGTCAGACAGTCGGTTCAGTAATTGCAAAGATGGTGCCTGAATATTTTGATCACGGTTGTGTACGGTCATTAAACTACGTTCTGCACGACGACATACGGCACGGGCTTGATGTGCATAACTGCATGCCAATGTACCTGCAGGCAGAATAAATTCTTTGAGCATTGGCAGGCTTTCATTCATGCGGTCAATGTCTTGTTCTAGGAACTCAATCGCAAGTGGTTGTACGAGATGGTAATTGGGGATACAGACTTCACCGCCTAAATCGAATAGCCAGTGCTGAATCAGGCTAAGCGATTTGTCCCAAGTGTTTTTGTCTTGAATGTTGCTATGTGTAATTTGTGAGCGCAATACGCCTATGCAGGCATTGAGTTCATCGACATCGCCCAGTGCATGAATGCGTAAGTCGTCTTTGGCGACACGTGAGCCATCGCCCAGTCCTGTTGTGCCTGAATCGCCTGTGCGGGTGTAGATTTTGCTTAAACGGTGGCCCATAACTTTTCCTTAGGTTGAAATGAAAAAAAGGATAATGTCGGTCATTACATTATCCATAAACTGCGCTGTTTTAAATTGTTTTTTTAAGCCATTGCGTTAAATTAATAACGGAAAGTGACTCCTGCTGAGGCGAGGCGACCACCGTTGATGTAAAAGTGATTACCGCCATATGAAACATTTTTATATTGCACATCACCAATATTTTCAATGTTGGCAAATAACTTCACATTAGGGTTGATATTCCAGTAAGTATTCACATTTACAGTGGCATAACCAGTTACACCCGATCCATTTTTAGGTTTAGATTTGGCCGATAAAGAGGTACTAATACCATACATCTCGTTTTGTAAACCTGTAGTGAGTGTCAAACTTTGACGTGGTCGACGGCTTAAATCTGTATCATTGCTTTTATCTTTTGGCTGAACATAAGCATAAGAAAGATCTAAAACTAAATCATCTTGTGCCCAGTTTAAATTGAACTCACCACCAGTAAAAGTCGCTTTTTTAACATTTAATAATTGACCTTTATATGTTACTGGATCAGTTATATAAGTAATTAAGTCTTTAACTTCGTTACGATACGCAGATAATCCCACTGTAAGACTATCTGTAATTTTTTGATCTAGACCAATTTCATAAGAAATGCTTTCTTCTGGTTTGAGTTCAGGATTTGCTCCCCAACCAATCGCATAAAGATCATTATTTGTTGGAGCACGGAAAGCTGTTCCAATATTGGTATAAATACTTGTGGCTGGGAGAATTTGATATCGTGCTGCAACCTGACCTACGGTATGTGTACCAAAAGCTTCATTATCCTCAACACGAAGACCCACCTGAGTATTCAAATGATTGTTCTGATATTGATGCTGGATAAAATATCCTGTGCTACTAGCATCTTTATCATATTGAACTGTATTCCAACCTAGCGAAAGTAAATCAGTTTTAGTATTTCGATGTGACACACCAGCCATCATATTTTGATGAGGGGTAAATTGCCATTTAGAATATAATTCTGCTTCTTGTGTTTTATTATGAATAAAATCAGCAGTTTCATTTTGAGAAAGGTTATCTTTAAACTGCGATACACGAGCATTGACTGAAATTGTATCGTTGATATTTATACGACCTTTTAAATTAATGATTTCGTTTTTAAAGTCTTGGGACTTATTGATTAAATCTAGTAATTGAGTATAAGAAGGGTTGAAAATACCATCTGTATAGACTGAAGTGCCTTCATTTTGTGAATAGTCTATAGATGCAGCATATTGCTTTTGTTCAATACCAAATTTTGCACTAAAGCCTTCTTGATCATAGGCACCGGTTTTAGCATTCGAATTTTTAAAATCGGTAACTTGAGTGCCGTCTGATTCTAAATGCTGACCACGAACTTGTGCATAAAAACCATTTTCAGCCAAGTCAGCACCTAAAACAGCTTTATAAGTATTATTTTCACCTATTTCTCCTGTAATAAAAGCACTTGTTTTTTCAGGAGTCTTTGAAATGAGTTGCACGACACCACCAATAGCATCTGTACCATAAAGAACAGACGCAGGACCTTTGAGTACTTCAATTTGTTTAATGTCGGTAGTATCAATAAATGAAAGGGAGGCAGAGCCAGCAGACCCTGTATTGAGGCGAACCCCATCGCGAAGTACTAAAGTATGAGTTGAGTTTGTCCCTCTAGTAAAAATTGAAGCCGTTTGACCATACCCACCATATTGCATCATATCAATAGATGCATCACTCATAAGCAAATGAGGTAATTCAGCAATTGGCGACTGTTCCAAAATTTTTGGCTCAATAATATTAATCCGCGCAGGCACATTACCAATTTTTTCTTCAGAACGAGTTGCCGTAACAACAAGCGTATCTAAAGCAGCATTCACCACACGCTGATCTTGCGATTCTGCAGCAAAAACTGAAGTTGAAAAACCCATTGCAAGCGCAATTGCGCCCACTAAAGCAGTAGGCTGAAAAAGAGTAGACATGACTTTGCTCCATACATTCACCCCACGTGAATGATTGAGTTAAGGGCACAACAAGCAGGTCTCCGGACTTCAATGTGCCAAGCATCTTCTAATTTATGATTGCTTCGCTATATATCCACCTTCCCATATTGTTCATACAGTGGTGTAAATCATAAGATTTAAATTGATATACGTTTCATGGTTACCGTTGCGGGGGCAGTGTTGGACTTTCACCAACTTCCCTAAAGCTCAAAGCTAGGACTCGTTGCATTTGCGCGAAGTATAAAGTCTGTATGCCATTTAAACAACGGAAATGCAGAATAATCCGCCTGAACTTCACTCAACCCCTTAAAATTGCATTACAATGATTCGCCCCAATATCTGATTCTGTGAGTGTGAACAGACAATTTTAAAGTCACGCACAGCGAGATCAGCAAAATGAAGATTGAAAATCAGGATTAGAGTCCAAAACGATGCGTACCCGTGCCAAAATTTGCGGAATCACGCGAATTCAAGATATAAACAGTGTTGTGCATGCGGGTGCAGATGCAATTGGCTTGGTGTTTTATCCTCCAAGTCCACGCAATGTGAGCATTGAGCAAGCACAAGGCTTGCTGCAACACATTCCCGCTTATGTGCAAGTGGTTGGTTTATTTGTCAATGCAACGGCAGAAGAAATAGCCGCTGTACTGAAACAAGTACCTTTAGATATTCTGCAATTTCATGGTGATGAAACACCCTTGCAATGTCAGCAAATAGCACAGCAAGTTGGACGTCGATGGTACAAAGCCATTCAGGTCAAACCTGATTTAAATGTGTTAGATGTGATAAAAAGCTATCAACAAGCAGGTGCAAGCGCAGTATTATTAGACGCGTGGCATCCTGAACTCAAAGGTGGAACAGGACACAGTTTTGACTGGTCAAAATTCCCCAAACTCGATATTCCTTTAATTTTGGCGGGTGGTTTAAACCCTGAAAATATTGAAGATGCAATTCAGACGACTCAAGCCTATGCTGTTGATGTCAGTGGCGGAGTTGAGTCTGCAAAAGGTATTAAAGACCAACAACTCATAGAAAACTTCATGCAAGGAGTCCAACGTGGATCAGCAAAGTACAAATCACAATAACTCAGTGATTGACTATACCCAATTCCCAGATGCAAAAGGGCATTTTGGTATCCATGGCGGACGTTTTGTGTCAGAAACGCTGATGGCGGCTTTACAAGATTTAGAGAAATTGTATTTCCGCATGAAAGATGATCCGCAGTTTTTGGCAGAATTCGACCGCGATCTCGCCTACTATGTAGGTCGTCCTAGTCCTTTGTATTATGCTGAGCGATGGTCAAAAGAGTTGGGGGGGGCGCAAATTTACTTAAAACGTGAAGATTTGAACCATACTGGCTCACATAAAGTGAATAACACCATTGGTCAGGCACTGTTGGCAAAACTGTCTGGCAAAAAACGCATTATTGCCGAAACAGGTGCAGGTCAGCACGGTGTAGCAACCGCGACCATTGCCGCTCGTTTAGGCTTAGAATGTGTGGTGTTCATGGGTGCAGAAGACGTGAAACGTCAGGCTATGAATGTTTACCGTATGCGTTTGCTTGGTGCAACTGTTGTACCTGTAGAAAGTGGCTCAAAAACCTTAAAAGATGCCATGAACGAAGCCATGCGTGACTGGGTCACCAATGTTGATTCTACATATTACGTGATTGGTACGGTCGCTGGCCCACACCCATATCCACAATTGGTACGTGATTTCCAGTCGATTATTGGTCGTGAAGCGCATCGCCAAATTCAAGAGCAGGCAGGTCGTTTACCTGATGCATTAGTAGCTTGTGTAGGCGGTGGTTCTAATGCCATGGGCTTGTTCTATCCATTCTTGAACGATGCCGAAGTGAAAATGTACGGTGTCGAAGCTGCAGGTTTAGGCATTGAAACAGGCAAACACTCTGCACCATTGAATGCAGGACACGTGGGCGTATTACACGGTAACCGTACTTATTTAATGTCGGATGCACAAGGTCAGATCATTGAAACCCACTCTATTTCTGCAGGTCTGGATTATCCAGGTGTAGGGCCAGAGCACAGCTTCCTGAAAGATATGCACCGTGTCGATTACGTGCCAATCAATGACCAAGAAGCCTTGCAAGGTTTCCGTGATTTAACCCGTATCGAAGGGATTATTCCTGCTTTAGAAAGCTCGCATGCTATTGCTTATGTGAGCAAGCTTGCACCAACGATGGATAAAGACCAAATCATTATTGCGACTGTTTCAGGTCGTGGCGATAAAGACTTAATGACTGTTGCCCGCATTGATGGCGTGGAAATGGTGGATATGTAAATCGTAAGCTGCTTGAAATAAAGTATGCTACATTTCAATTCAATCGTGCTGAAGCAATTCGGCACGATTTTTTATTTGGAGGATTGAAAAATTCTCGCTACTTTAAACAATCATGCTTAAAAATCATCAACCATAAAAGCCATCAAGCTTAGGATATTTGCGCAGGAGTCGGATATGCCCAGTTTATTTATCGTGATGTTAGGCGGACGTCATGCGCGAGCCAATACCGAAGTGCATGATGTGGTACTTGCGGTAGGTGATTCTTTAGAACAGACCTATCCGCAACTCAAGCAGGCTTGGTTTGCAGAACCGAAAGGTTTGCATATTGACGCATGGGCGTAAATTAATGGTGTTGAGTTTGAAGGTAAATCCTACTATTTAAAATTTACCGATGCGCAGCCGAATCAGGCAGAAAACCGACTGTATTTAATTAATTTAGGTGGATATGATCCGCGTGAGTTTGGCGAGTTACATCGTTATGTACTGGTGGTGGCGCAAAATCCAATGGTGGCAAAACAGCGTGGTAAAGCCTATTTTGCCCAGCACTGGCAAAAACAACATACCGATCGGGTCTTAGAGGTAGATGATTGTATTGCGATAGATCAGGTGCATGGTCGCTATGTGCAATTGGTTGAAGGCTCATTTTCAGGCAATCGTTGGGAAAATACCTATCTGACTTTGAATGCTGATGCTTAAATACCTTCAGAATATTGAGGGGAAGATATCTATTAATTTATATTTTGTATATTTAGTGAACGCTCAAGCCTTAAAATAGTAAAACAATCTATGCTTTTATAGTTTTTTGAACAAAATCATAAGCTGCGGGTTTTTTGTACATGCATTTGTAGGCATAATACGACCAAAGATGAATTGTTTTTAGACAATAGGGAATGTCTTCAATGGATTTAATTCAGGCGAATGGACAACCGCATTATGGACGTTTTAGTGAACTTCCCAAAAAAATTGATTATCAGGCTTATCAATATAAATCACCGTATGGTGAAGTATTGTCGGGTTGGCGTAAACGCTTAAAATATAAAAAGTTTAAATTTTGTAGTATTCAGCACGAACACTATACCATTGGGCTTGCGATTGCCGATATTGCTTGGGCAGGGCACGGTTTTGTCTATATTTATAATCACATGACGGGCGAAGTGCAGGAATGGAATGCGATTAATTTTTTATCGCGTAATACGGTTTTAGATGAGCAACCGTTATTTAATCAAAGTTTTTTTGAAAAATCGCCATTTCAAATTGAAATTCAACATGCCAATGGTGTGCGTTATATCCGCGTGACCAAATATGGTGAAATTAAACTCAGTGCGCGGATATTTTGTGCAGGCACAGACCCGCTAAGTATGTGTAGCCCAACAGGTATTAATGGTTGGACTTACACCCAAAAACTGACCACACTCGGCTGTGAAGGCTATTTTGTTAATAAAACAGGACAAACCATTCAATTCCATGAACGCACCTTTGCTTCTTTAGATGATACCTGCGGTTTTTTACGCCCTGAAACAGCATGGTTTTGGTTGTCGTGCAACTTTTGGGATACCGAAGACCGTCGTGTAGGCTTGAATCTGGCTTCTGGTGTGAATGAAAGTTTTGGCAACGAAAACTGTTTGTGGATTAATGGCGTGCTGTATCCCTTAACAGATGTGTTGTTCCAACCTGAGGATGATGGCTCGTGGAGCATTCGCTCACTGGATCATCGTTTGAATTTAACTGTCAGCACAGGTTGGCGCCGTTATGAAAACCTGAATTTGCGTCTAGTCGGCAGTCAGTTCAGCCAATGGCAAGCTAAAATTAGTGGTACTATTCAACAAGACGATACCGAAATTATTTTGTTAAACGAATACGGCTTGCTTGAACAGCATTATGCCAAGTGGTAGGGCAAGTTTTTAACCAAGATTGTACGTCACCACTTGCAGATTATCATGTGACGTCATCTATCACTCACTTGAATCGCCATTGAGTTTTTACATAAACGGCAAAAAAAGGCGCATTATGCAATTTCACTATGCGTTCAGAATTGGCATGATATTGCGAAATATATCAAGGTGAGTTTCACATGGCACAAGGTCTTTTGGCGGGTAAGCGTTTTTTAATTGCTGGTATTGCAAGTAAATTATCTATCGCATTTGGTATTGCAGAAGCATTGCATCGTGAAGGTGCAGAATTAGCATTTACTTATCCGAATGAAAAACTCAAAAAACGTGTTGATGACTTCGCTGCACAATTTGGCTCAAGCATTGTATTGCCTTGCGATGTAGGCGTAGATGCAGAAATTGAGCAAGCTTTTGCTGACTTGGCAAAGCACTGGGATGGTTTGGATGGTTTGGTTCACTCGATTGGTTTTGCGCCTGCGCATACTTTAGATGGTGACTTTACCGATGTTACAGATCGTGATGGTTTTAAAGTTGCGCATGACATTAGTGCTTATAGCTTTATTGCGATGGCACGTGCTGCAAAACCATTATTACAAGCACGCCAAGGTTGCTTATTGACTTTGACTTATCAAGGTTCTGAGCGTGTGATGCCAAACTACAACGTCATGGGTATGGCGAAAGCGTCTTTAGAAGCAGGTGTACGCTACTTGGCTTCAAGCTTGGGTGCTGACGGTATTCGCGTGAATGCAATTTCTGCAGGCCCAATTCGTACGCTTGCCGCATCAGGCATTAAATCATTCCGTAAAATGTTAGACCTCAATGAAAAAGTTGCACCTTTAAAACGCAACGTGACCATTGAAGATGTTGGTAATGCGGCATTATTCCTTTGCTCACCATGGGCGAATGGTATTACTGGTGAAATTCTGTATGTCGATGCAGGTTTTAACACGGTTGGTATGAGCGCAGAATTAATGCTAGATGCTGAATAAGCATTGCATCAAGCAGATAAAACCGAAGTTTAGGCTTCGGTTTTTTTATCGCTGCATTTTAAGCAAGAGGTATTTTGCAGATTGCTGTAATTTTATTTTCTTCTTTGGCGCATCTGCTGCTATAAATAGATGAGTTGACAATATTTCAAAATAAAACTGGGTTTTAGGTCTTAAAAATGAATGCGGAACAATTGCAAAAAACGTTACATGCCAGTCAATATGCAGAACAAGTCTTGGCAAATCACGAAAGCCTGTTACAGCAGGATTATGCAATTGACCAATTCCTAAAACCGCTGAGCGCAGACTACATTCATCAACTGGTGATTTCGACTTTACAAGACATTCAAGATGAAACCTTGTGGATGAAAACCCTGCGAATTTTACGCGCGCGTTTAATGTTCCGCTGGATTTGGCAAGATGCCAACCAACTCACCGATGTGGTGACGTTGACACAGGAACTTTCAGACTTTGCCGATATTTGTGTGCAAGTTGCCAAAGATTTTGCGCGGATTCCGTTGGTTGCCAAGCATGGCGAACCGATGGGATATAACGGCAAAGTCCAAGACCTGATTGTGGTCGCCATGGGTAAACATGGTGCGCAGGAACTGAATTTATCCAGCGACATCGACCTGATTTTTGCCTTTGATGAACAAGGCGAAACCAATGGACGCAAGTGTATTGAAGTGCAGCAATTCTGCATTTTATGGGGACAAAAACTGATCTATCTATTAGATCATATCACCGCCGATGGTTTTGTTTTCCGTGTCGATATGCGTTTACGTCCGTGGGGTGATGGTTCGGCTTTGGCGATTAGCCATGTCGCACTGGAAAAATATTTAAGCCAGCATGGACGCGAATGGGAACGCTATGCTTGGATTAAGGCACGTATTATCACAGGTGGGCAAGAAGGTTATGAACTGCTGGAAATGACCCGACCTTTCGTATTCCGCAAATATGTCGATTACACCGCCTTTGAAGCCATGCGCGAAATGAAAGCCATGATTGAGCGCGAAGTGCAGCGTCGTAATATTGAAGACAATATTAAATTGGGCGCGGGCGGTATTCGTGAAGTTGAATTTATTGTGCAGGTTTTTCAGCTGATTTACGGTGGTTCAAAACTAGAATTACAAGACCGCCAGTGTTTGGTGAGTTTGCGCCATTTGGGTGAAGCTGAATTGCTAGAGCCACAAGCCGTACTGGATTTGGAAGATGCCTATTTATTCCTGCGTCGAGTAGAACATGCCATTCAAGCCTTGAATGATCAGCAAAGCCAAGCTTTACCGACTGAACCTGAGTTACGCGCACGCATTAGCGATACTTTGGGCTTTGCCGATTGGGACAGCTTTATGCAGACCCTAAATGAAAAGCGTGTCAAAGTCATTTATCAGTTTGAGCATTTAATTAAAGAAAATGAACCCGATTCTTTGCTGGAAAATTACAGTCAGCTAGAAAAACAGCTCGATGCGGTACTAGACGATCAAGCGAAAAATTTAGTGCATGAGTTCTGGTATGGACATGCCATTAAAAAACTCACCGCCAAAGCTTTACAGCGTTTAAAAACCTTTTGGCCACACTTGATTGAAGCAGTGTTGCAGTCAGAAAATCCACAAATGGCATTGATGCGTTTAATGCCACTGGTCGAATCTGTTCTGCGTCGTACCGTGTATTTGGTCATGCTGATTGAAAGCAAGGGGGCACTGCAACGCTTGGTAAAAATGGCCACAGTCAGCCCGTGGATTTGTGAAGAATTAACGCAATATCCTGTGTTGTTAGATGAATTTTTATCTATGGATTTTGAATTGCCAAAACGCAGTGATTTGGAAGATTCTTTACGCCAACAATTGCTGCGCATTGAACTGGATGAAGTTGAAGACCTCATGCGGGTGCTGCGTTTATTCAAAAAATCCAACGTATTGACAGTTGCGGCCAGCGATGTACTGGCAGAAAGCCACTTAATGAAAGTGTCAGATGCGTTAACTGATATTGCCGAAGTGACTGCAAATGCAGCCCTGCAACTGGCCTATCAAATGATTGTCAAAAAACATGGTTATCCGCTAGACAGTGAAGGACAGCGCTGTGGTTTGGAGCATAACGCTTTTGCCATTATTGGTTATGGCAAAGTGGGTGGCATCGAACTGGGTTACGGCTCAGATTTAGACGTGGTTTTTATTCACAACATGGATGAACAAGCCGATACCGATGGCATTAAACCGATCAGTGGCTTTGAGTTTGCCATGCGGGTGGCACGCAAATTTGTATCTTTAATGACCACGCAAACTTTAGATGGTCGCGTTTATGATGTCGATACCCGTTTACGTCCTTCGGGAGATGCGGGTTTACTGGTGACCAGTTTACGCGCTTTCGAGCAATATCAACTGAAAAGTGCGTGGCTGTGGGAGCATCAGGCTTTGGTTCGTGCACGCAGTATTGCAGGCGAACAATGTTTACGTGACAAGTTTGAAGTGTTGCGTTGTCAGATTTTAACCCAGCCGCGAGATGAAGCTTATGTCCGCAGTGAAGTGCTGAAAATGCGTCAAAAAATGAAAGATCATTTGGGTTCATCTAAAGAGCAAAAAAAAGATGGAATTTTTCATTTAAAACAGGATGCAGGTGGTATCGTTGATATCGAATTTATGGCACAGTATGCGGTATTAGCCTGGAGTGGGTCGAATCCTGATCTCGCCCATTATTCCGACAACGTAAGAATCCTTGAAGATGCCGCAAGAACAGGTTGCTTATCCAGCGACGATGCGACAGCATTGATTCAAGCTTATCTCCGTGAACGAGCCGAAAGCCACCGCTTAGCCCTTGCAAATCAATCCATGCAAGTCAATGCTGCGGACTGGTACGATACCCGTGAGGTCGTTTGCAAGTTATGGCAAAGATTAATTGATCCGACTGCAATGTCTGCGTTGGATTAAAATGACTATTGTATAAACATTTGGAGTGTGTGCCATGAATTTGGCTGATCGTGATGGTTTTATTTGGCAAGATGGACAATTGGTTGACTGGCGTGATGCAAAAATTCACGTCTTAACGCATACCTTACACTACAGTATGGGTGTGTTTGAGGGTGTCCGCGCTTATGAAACGCCAAACGGAACTGCGATTTTCCGTCTTCAGGACCATACTAAGCGTTTGTTAAACTCTGCAAAAATCTATCAAATGAAAGTACCATTTGATCAAGCAGCTTTAGAACAGGCGCAAATTGATGTGGTACGTGAAAACAAACTTTCATCGTGCTATTTACGTCCATTAATTTGGATTGGTTCTGAAAAACTGGGTATTGCTGCAACCAATAACACCATTCATGCTGCTGTTGCGGCTTGGGGTTGGGGTGCATACTTGGGTGAAGAAGCGATGGCTAAAGGTATTCGCGTTAAAACTTCATCGTTTACGCATCATCATCCAAACGTGACCATGTGTAAAGCTAAAGCTTCTGGTAACTACACTTTGTCTATTCTTGCACACCAAGAAGTAGCGCAAGCAGGCTATGACGAAGCGATGTTGATGGATCCACAAGGTTATGTATGCCAAGGTTCTGGCGAAAACGTATTCTTAATTAAAGATGGCGTTTTACATACACCAGACATCGCAGGCGGTGCTTTAGATGGTATTACGCGTCAAACGGTGATCACCATTGCTAAAGACTTGGGTTATGAGGTAGTTGAACGCCGTATTACGCGTGATGAATTCTACATTGCCGATGAAGCCTTCTTTACAGGTACAGCAGCAGAAGTTACCCCAATTCGTGAATACGATGACCGTGTAATTGGCTGTGGTTCACGTGGCCCAATTACCACTGAAATTCAAAAAACTTTCTTTGACGCAGTTCAAGGCAAGAATGACAAATATGCACATTGGTTGACTTACGTTAAATAAGTCACGCGTGTGTACCTGAGTCAACATGATTGACTCAGGTGTGATGACCCCGTTCAGGCAATAGTTTGAATGGGGTTTTATTTTGTCTGCTATTGCGTTATGAGTTAGCTAAACATCTTGCGAGGTTTATCTCTCACGTTACAGATATAGATGAATGATCAACTGTTTCTTCGTTGAGTTGGTGGTGTGCAAATTTGATCTTTTGGATAGATTCAGCCGCCCAAAACATGGCTTTTTTATAGCGAGAGGCAATCCCTGTAATTGGTGAGATTTGATGTTAAAAAACGCTCAGTCTGTTGAATGTGATAGGAGATAGTGAATCAAATACGTGAAAAGTGTAGTAAAAATTAGACTAGAAACCGAATTTTGACCATTCTTTCAAAAATAAATCCACTTAAAATGTAACAAAAGTTAAAATAAAAATGTTATTAAAGTTAAATAAAAACAATGTGTTGGTTTAAATGTAAATAAATATATTTTTTTGGGTATCCCTAGAATTGGGATCACAAATTTTGGGGAGTGAGCTGCTCCCTAGTTTTTTGCGATGTCATTTAAAACAGTACTTTAATCTCCTAATTTTCTGAAATCCAAGGTTTATTTAATATTGCGTGAAATAGGGCGCATAGATGGTTTCTTGTGAAAAATACCTAAAATGAAGAAGCTTGCTAAGGATTGAGTTTCAATAATTCTAACGATATCTCAAGTGAGTGAATGATTAAAAAATGGTTTTTTATAAGAGTTATGGAGAAGTGACATGTCTAAATTTATTAAAACTGCTGCTGCTTTGATGGTTTTCGGAGCTTTTTCAACGGTAACAATGGCAGGTGGTAATCATCATCCTAAACCAGACCCTAAGCCAACCCCAGTATGTAACGAAGGGCCATGTACAGGAAGTATTCCAATTCAAGTGATTGTGCCTAAGCGCTGTGAGCTGAAAGTGAAAACACCAAGTATCTCATTAAAAGATGGTGCAGAAGCTTCTGGTCAATTTATGGTTGGGGCGAATGCAAACTACAACTTATTGGTCGATACCGACAACCGTGTTGGTGGAGGCAAAACAACCAAATCTGCAGCCAAATCAGGTAATCATGCAGTGGGCTTAACGGTTGAAACCAAACGTGCGGGTTCACCATCTTTGATTCAGTTAAACGATCAGCAAACCAATATTGCGCCAGGCAACAATGGCTGGAGTACTTACAATGTCTTGGTTAAAAGTGACGGTGTAGGTATTTCTAAACCAGCGGGTACCTATACCGATAAATACAACATTCGAGTGTCATTCTAATTCACTTGAACGCAATCTGAATCAGTTGGCTTTACCGACAGGGTGGAGTCAACTTTTTAGTCTAAAGACAAGCGTAATCAGACATTGTTGGGGGATGCATGAAAAAATTATTGAAATATGTGCTGGTCGCAAGTTGTTTATGTGCAGAGGCAGTTTATGCAAATTTGGTGATTTCACCGACTCAAATGTATTTGGGCGATAAAGCACGACAACGCAGTGCAACGGTGGTCATGGAAGCCACAGACCTTACTGAACCGAAAAGCTTTGAAATGTCTGCCTACAAATGGTCGCAAAATGCACAGGGTGAAGATGTGCTAGAACCAGAACAAGACATCTTAATTAATCCTAAAAACTTTGTTTTACAACCGAATGCACAACAAGTGATACGCGTAGGTTTTAGCCGACCACTTTCTAAGGAAGAAATGGCGCAAGAAAAAACTTGGCGTATTGTTTTTAAAGAAATTGCCCCTGTGGTGGAAGAAGACGCCTTACAATTTTTATTTACGATTTCTGTACCGTTGTTTGTTGGTAAGCAAGATGCCATTCAGGTGACTGCAACCCCGCGTTACCAGAACGACCACTTATTTTTAGAGATAGAAAATCATGCTGCATCGCATGTGCAAATTTCTTCAATCAGCATTTTAAATCAACAAAAACAACCCATTGCAACCACACGTGAAATGAAATATTTGTTAAATCAACAAAAACACAGCTTTGATATGGGGCAAATCAAACTTAGTGATTTGAAAAATTACATACTCAAACTTGAAACAGATAAAAGTGAGCAAGCCATTGAGTTAAAAATGAAGGGCTAAATCATGCATAGAACTCGACTGTTTTTTGCGCTGCAATGTGTCCTGTGGGGGATACCATTACCTGCCAATGCTGCCAATGCTGAAATGGCGTTGAATAGTGTTTGGCTGAATGGCGTAGATCGTGTCATTGAAAGTTTGGTGTTGCAGCAGGATGGGCAACGCTATATGGAATGCGAGGTCTTGCAGCAACTTGGTTTACAGCAAGACCGTTTACAAAAACACAGTGCACAAACTCAGTTCTGTTCTGTAACCACCAATGAAATTCAGTCTGAACAAGACTTTGCGCTGCAAGCGATTAAATTGACCGTACCTGCCAGCTATTTTATAGATGCACAACTGAGCCAAACCCATGCGATTCCGTCTAAAGCAGAGTTGGGCGGTTTTTTAAATTATAATGTGCTGTATGCACGTTATGATAATTACAATGAATTAAATGGTTTGGCGGAGCTTGGTATTTTTAAAGATTACTGGATTTTTAAAAATGGCATGATGTATCGCAAAGAGGCGGAACAGGATCAAGATAAGCTACTGCGTTTGAATACCAGTTTTGAAATTGAATTTCCATCACGTTATCAGCGTTTAACTTTGGGTGATAACACCAGCGTTTACAATCCTTTATTAGATACATTCAGATTTGGTGGTGTGTCTTTTGGTTCAAATTTTAGTAGTTATCCAGACTTTATTTATTGGAATGTACCCACTTTAAGAGGCAGTGCTGTACTGCCATCCACCGTCGATTTATACATTAATGGCATCAATTTATATCAGCAACAAGTGACGCCTGGGCACTATACCTTAAATACGGGTGCCAATATTCAGCAGTCGGGCGAGGCGCAAGTGGTCGTGGAAGATGTATTGGGAAATCGTACCGTGCAATCTTTTCCAGTTTATGTCACCACGCAACTACTCAAACCAGGACTGAACGAATACAACTTTTCTGCAGGAAAGCTGCGTTATGACTACGACTACGTGTCGGATGATTATCGGGAGTTTTTTGGCAACCTTTATTTCAGACGTGGAATTACAGACAGCACGACTTTAGGAACCAATTTAAGTTATAGCAAAGATATGCAGAATGTCGGGTTGCTATGGACGCAATCTCTCAGCAAATATGCCTTGTTAGATACGCATGCTGCGTCTAGCCACAGTGATTGGGGCGATGGTTATACCTTTGGCGCTTCGTTAAGCCGTAATGGAAGTCGGCTTGCACTTGGTGCAAGTCATAAATACTACAGTCCTGAATATCGTGGTTTGGGTTATAGCGATATGACACAAACAGTGGAATACGACAACTTAGCTTATGTCAGTATTTTCAATATTCCTTTCATTAATACCTTAAATGTGAACTATCTAGAGCGCCGTTATCATCCCAATGCAAATAATAGCTTTGCAGATAGCCAAATGCTTACAGTTGGTTTTTCTCGTATGTTTGGGCGTCAAACTTCACTGTCGTTTTCTTATTATAAAGATTTGAAAGTGCAGGATAGTGACGGGGCATATTTAACACTGAATTATCAATTTGACCAACGCCGCAGTGCGCAGCTTTCGCATAATTTTGATGAGCAAACCCAGTTGCGTTATGCACAGAGCAGCCTGACGCAAAATGGTGTGGATTACACTCTTGCTGTGCGTCACCAACAAACAGAAGGGGATATTGGGGTAAATCCCTATACCGCCCTGAAAATGCCGATGGGTAATTTATATTTAAGCCACGATGAAAGTGAACGCTTTAGCTACAGTCAAGCCAATTATCAGGGTGCAGTAGTGTGGTTAGACCGTAAATGGGCCATGACCAAATATGTAGACAATGCTTTTGCTTTGGTGAATGTTGGTGATATTCCAAATGTGGAAGTACAACGTGCCTTAACACCTGTTGGTAAAACCAATCAACACGGTTATGTGTTTGTGCACGACATTGTGCCTTACGTCAATTACGACGTGTCTTTTGATCAAGACCAGTTAGATTTGTATGACAGCTTTGAATATTCAAGCCAAAAAGTGATTGGTATGAATCAACGCGGCTATAAAGTGAATTTCCCTGTTCAGCGTACAGGATTGATCATATTGCGTTTACTCACGCCCGATCAGCAGACCTTTGTGCAGGGCAGTGAAGTGTATTTAAGTGATGATGCAACCGAATTTGTACCTGTGGGCAGCGATGGAAAAGTACATTTATATGGTGTGAAAGCAGGCAGTTATACGCTGAAGGTTAAAACCAAAGGTGGAAAAGTTTGCCATAGTTCACTTGAAGTCCCTCAAATTAAAGCAGGCACTGTTCCACAAACCAGACAGTTAGATTTGATTTGTCAGTAAGTATATCAGCAGGATGATTGAGGATGAGAACATGAAAAAATTAGGGATGGTAAAAAAATTAAGTCTAGTGCTGTGTGGATGCTGGATTTGTTTTCCTGCACAGGCTTGCACCATTGGTTCGGTCAGTGAATCTTTATTGCAAATGAGCTCACAATACCGTAGCCAGACTGCAACCAGTTTTAATGTGCGCTGTGATCGAGGTTATAGCATTCAGTTCAGTAGTCGTAATTTACGTGACAAACATGGCAGCAGTTTTGTGAATAATGGCACACACCGTTTACGCACCAGTATGAGTATTATGGGAGCAAAAACAAATCTGTGGAACACGCCCATAGCAGGGCATGTTTCTACGACAGGACATAAATACAGTGTCGCGGTACGCTTGGATGAACAACCGAGTTTGACAACGCCAGCAGGTCGTTATACCGATGAGTTGTATATTAATTTACTTTTTTAGAGGGCTTCGATGTGCAGCAGATCAGGTATTCAGCAAACAAGATATTCAGCAGGCAGGTATCCAATATCTGCTTTTTTTATCTATTTAGGGTGAATGACAGCAAACGATTTACATTAAATTTATACATAAAACTATGTGTGCAAAACTAGGTATAGGCGATCATCGAGTTGTTAAAAAAATGACAAATGTGTCACCAAAGCATCATATTACTGCAATGCAGCTGCTCTATGCTAGCAAGCATAAAATAAGAATTGAGCAAAAAGGCGATGAGCAATGTATTGGCAAAGCAGAGCAGTAAATTAGAGCGTTACAGCGATGCATTTAAATTTCATTTCAAACAAGATCAAAAACAAAAAAGCAGCCAGCCTACCTCTGAACTCTCAGACCTTGTCCGCCCACGTTTAAAAATTGCCCTTGTAACAGAAACTTGGCCACCTGAAATTAATGGTGTGGCACGTTCACTGTTGCAGCTTTGCAAAGGATTGCAGGAACTTGGACACAAAATTTTATTGATTCGCCCTGAACAAAAACAAGCCTGCACTCAATTCCAACCGTATCAAGAATGTCTGGTAAAAGCACAAGCCATTCCTAAATATCATAATTTACAATTTGGCTGGCCGCAGTGGTCTAAACTTTCGCAGGCTTTAGATGAGTTTCAACCTGATGTGGTGCATATCGTCACTGAAGGCCCTTTAGGGCTTGCCAGTTTACATATTGCAAAATCAAAAAATATTCCAGTATCAAGTGGTTTTCACTCCGCATTTCAAGATTTTAGCCGTTTTTTCGATTTGGCATTTTTACTCAAGCCAATTCAGCACTATCTAAAATGGTTTCATAACAATACCTCGCTGACGTGTGTGCCAAGTAGCCATACTGAAAAATCATTGCGTCAGTTTGGTGTGCAAGGGCCTTTGGTGGTGGTTGGGCGTGGTGTCGATGTTGAATATTTTTCACCAGATTTTCGTTCTACCCAACTGCGAGCAAGCTGGGGTGCGAGTGAAAATACGCGGGTGATGTTGTATGTAGGGCGTTTATCACCTGAAAAAGAAGTCAATCTTATTATTAATGCCTATCAGCGTATGCCAAAAAATACCGAACAGCCTGTGAAATTGGTGATTGTTGGAGATGGGCCAGACCGTGAACGTTTAGAAGCCATGAACGCTCAGGGAGATATCATTTTTACAGGTAGTTTAAGTGGCACAGCACTTGCACAAGCCTATGCCAGTGCCGATGTGTTTGCTTTTGCCAGTCAGGTCGAAACCTTTGGCAATGTCGTGTTAGAAGCTATGGCCAGTGGCTTGCCTGTCATTGCTTATGACTATGCTTGCGCACGTTTACATCTAAAACCGAATGAAACAGGCTGGTTGAGTCCACTCGGTCAGCCAGAAGATTTGGTCGGTCATATCCACCGACTTCCCGATCTTACAACCCTTAGACAGATGGGCGAACACGCCCGCAAAGCGACTTTAAATATTGGCTGGCAGTATCCAGTCCAACAATTTGAGCAGGCGTTATATCTGGTGGCGAAGGAGCTACACATGCCATCTTAGCTATACGCCAAAGAGGAGAGAACTGATGAAGTTTAAAAATGCAAAAATAAGAATGCTGGATCTCGACTTAAAAGGCTGTTTGTATCTTAACCATTTTTCCCACTCTCAGCGGGTGGCACAATTTTTTAAAGTTATTAGCCGTTTGGGCGATGGTGTGTTCTGGTATGTCATGCTCGCAAGTGCATGGATGATGCAGGGCATTGGTTATAGTTTACAAATTATTTATCTGTTGTTAGGCGGATCTGTCGGCACAGGTATTTATAAATATTTAAAACAAAAAACCGTCCGTCCACGTCCGTATCAGGTACACCAAGTGATCCGTTTGGGTGAACGTCCCTTAGATCATTTTAGCTTCCCATCAGGTCACACTTTGCATGCAGTCATGACCACAACGGTTTTGGGTTATATCCAGCCAGTATTGTTGATGTTGATGTTGCCCTTTACGATTTTGGTGGCCGTTTCCCGTATGATTTTAGGCTTGCACTATCCGAGTGATGTGGCAGTCGGGGCGATGATTGGCGGTTCAGTGGCGAGTGCGATTATTTTGGCTGCACCTTATGTAAATATTGTTTTATAAGCTTGGATAAAACCAAATCGAAAATTCAGTGCAGTAATGGCAGGCAGCCCATGCGAAATTTGTTAAAGTAGTCGCTGTCTTGACTAGAATAGGGAATACACATGGGTTTACGTTGGACGGACAGCATCGACATTGCCATTGAGTTATATGAGGCGCATCCCGATGTCGATCCGCAATGGATTCGTTTTACCGATTTGCACGCTTGGGTCTGTGCTTTGCCAGAGTTTCAAGATGATCCCGAAAAATCGACTGAAGGCATCTTAGAAGCCATTCAAATGGCGTGGATTGACGAAGCACGTTAATCTAGCGGTGTGAAGCAAGATTGATTTGCCGATCAAGGTCC
Organism: Acinetobacter sp. YH12058; assembly: GCF_013419805.1. NCBI lineage: Bacteria > Pseudomonadati > Pseudomonadota > Gammaproteobacteria > Moraxellales > Moraxellaceae > Acinetobacter > Acinetobacter sp. YH12058. The sequence continues at coordinate 59,003 of NZ_VOZL01000012.1, read as the reverse complement.
TGCACAATGCGCTTCATATCGAAAAAAGCAATTTTTTTACACATCAAAAGCAGAAAATAGCCCATTATTCGGTATAATGCGGCAAAATTTTCGCGTCAACATTGACTTAAGGAGCCAATCATGGCTATTGAACGTACTTTATCTATCGTAAAACCAGATGCAGTTGCTAAAAACCACATCGGTGACATCTTTGCTCGTTTCGAAAAAGCTGGTCTTAAAATCGTTGCGACTAAAATGAAACACCTTTCTCAAGCTGAAGCTGAAGGCTTCTACGCTGAGCACAAAGAACGTGGTTTCTTTGGTGACCTAGTTGCGTTCATGACTTCTGGTCCAGTCGTTGTTTCAGTTCTTGAAGGTGAAAACGCAGTTCTTGCTCACCGTGAAATTTTAGGTGCAACAAACCCTAAAGAAGCTGCACCTGGTACAATCCGTGCAGATTTCGCTGTAAGCATCGATGAAAACGCTGCTCACGGTTCAGACTCAGTTGCATCTGCAGAGCGTGAAGTAAACTACTTCTTTGCTCAAACTGAAGTTTGCCCACGTACTCGTTAATACGCAGTATTCAAACCAGGTAAGTGTTATTATGCTTATCTGGTTTTTTATTCTCCGATTTTTATTTTCTGAATAAACCTTTGCTCACCTCTTGAGCTTCTCCTTTCATCTTTAGACATGGTTTAGGTATACACACATGAGTACAGAAGTCCTCGCTGCATCTGCGACAGATGTTCAGCAAGCATCTGCGTCCGCTCCTGCACAGTCTGCGACTGCAGAGAAAGTGAATCTCCTTGGCATGTCACGTCCACAAATGGAAAAATTCTTTGAAGATTTAGGCGAGAAGAAATTCCGTGCAGGGCAGGTGATGAAATGGATTCACCAGTTTTTTGTTACAGATTTTGCTGAAATGACCAATATTTCAGGCAAGTTACGTGAAAAACTGGAAAAGATTTGTGAAATTAAAGCGCCTGAAGTGGTGCATAAAAATTATTCTAAAGACGGTACTCGTAAGTGGGTATTCCGTGTCGGTGATGGTGAAGGCTCATTGGTCGAAACCGTTCTGATTCCTGCCGAAGACAAAACTGGCTCACGTAAAACCCTGTGTATTTCATCGCAAGTAGGTTGTGCACTGGACTGTTCATTTTGTTCTACGGGTAAACAAGGTTTTCAGCGTGACCTAACCCAAGCCGAAATTATTGGTCAGTTGTGGATGGCAAACTATTCCTATATGGAAGATGTGCCTGTGATTGAACGTGAGCGTTCTGTGACCAACGTGGTGATGATGGGTATGGGCGAACCGTTGTTGAATTACGATGCCGTCTTGAACGCCATGCGCATTATGCTAGATGACTTTGCTTATGGCATGTCTAAGCGTCGTGTGACTTTATCGACTTCGGGTGTTGTACCTAAAATTGACCAATTGGCACAAGATATTGATGTGGCTTTGGCAATTTCTTTGCACGCCACCAATAACGAACTGCGTGATGAACTTGTTCCAATCAATAAAAAATATCCATTGGAACAATTAATCGCAGCTTGTCAGCGTTATATTGGCAAAGATGGCAACGAAAGTGCGCGTAAACACGTGACCATTGAATATGTCATGTTAGATGGTGTAAATGACCATCCTGAACATGCGCAGCAAATGATTAAGCTACTCAAGAACCTGCCAAGCAAGATTAATTTGATTCCATTTAACCCATTTCCGCACGCGCCGTATGGACGTTCAAGCCGAAATCGAATTATTTCTTTCCAAAAAACTTTGTCTGATGCAGGTTTTGTGTGTACGATTCGTCAGACACGTGGTGATGATATTGATGCTGCGTGTGGGCAATTGGTTGGACAAGTGGCAGACCGCACCCGCCGTGCCGAACAGTGGAAAAAGAAAGTTGCAGCGCAAAATGAAATCATACGCTCGCAAGGATAATGACTTGTATAGATAACTAACTTGCATCGAACGAAGACGCAAAGGGGATGTCCATTGAATAAGCCTGTATTTAAAATCGCACAAATTACAACTGTTTGTATTTCGGCAATTTTTGCTGCAGCTTGTCAAACCACAGCTCCAACCTTAGGGCAAAAAGACCCTGAAAAAGCGGTGCAAGTACGTACGCAGTTGGCAGCAGAATACTTAAAAAATGGCGATTTAGACTCAGCCAAACGCGCACTTGATCAAGCTTTGGAAAGCGATTCACGTGATTCCACCGCTAATATGATGATGGGCGTGTTGCTGCAACAAGAAGGCAGCAAGCTGAATTTAGAAAAAGCCGATGCGTATTTTAAGCGTGCCATTGCCGCTGACCCAAAAAATGCACAAGCGCGTAACAACTATGGTACGTATTTATATCAAGTAGAACGCTATAATGATGCGATTGAGCAGCTCAGTATTGCAGGTGCAACACTGGGTTATGATCAACGCTTTAGAGCATTGGAAAATGTAGGTCGTATTTACTTGAAATTAGGCGATATAGAGAATGCCGAAAAGTCATTCAAACAAGCCTTGCAAGCCAATCGCGATTCTTATGTTTCAATGTTAGAGTTGTCGGAAATTTTATATTTAAGACAACAATTTGCACCCGCGCGACAATTGTATGAACAATTTGTACGTGCTGTGGGGCAAAAAAATCAGGGTGCGCGTGCCTTATGGATTGGGATTCGTTTAGCACGTGCCAATGGCGATCAATTGGGAACTCAGGTTTTAGTGAACCAGCTGCGTGCATTATTTCCCAATAGCCAAGAATACCAACGTTATTTGCAATTACAGTACAGTACTGAGGCCGTATGGAAGTAAATCCTAATTCACCGCAACCCACACAGGGGACAACGCCTGTACCCCATGCATTAGGAAATGTTCAACGTCCAGGTGAGTACCTTCGTCAAATTCGCGTCAATCAAAAACGCGAACTGGATGATGTTTCAAAAGATTTGAAAATTCCATTAAAAACGCTGATGGCGCTAGAGCAAGACGAATATACCGCTTTGCCTGAAGCGACCTTTATTAAAGGTTATTATCGTACCTATGCCAAATATTTACAGGTCGATGCTTCAGCCATTATTCAGCGTTTTGATGAAATTTATGCCAACGATACAGGGTTGTTGCCAAATCACGCCTTGAACAATTCACCCATCAAAATTATGGGAAAACTGCCAGGCTCTAACCGCGATCGCAATAAAAAGTGGCTCACACGTATCGCTGTGATTGTGGCGGTATTGCTGTTGTTGTGGGCATTGGTCGCGCTAATTCAAAACTGGATGTCGTCTGGTCAAGAGGGTGCAGAACCTGAAATTGCAGTACTGCAATCCGATGTGCAAATCATTTCTGACAATGCGACAGGCAGCACGCCTGCACTTGCTTCGGGCGATCAGCTGAATTTGCAATTTGCTCGTCCAACTTCAGTGCATATTGTTGACTCTGCTGGCAATGTTTTAGCGACAGGACGTCAAGCCTCTACTTTAAATTTACAAGGCGAAGCCCCATTTCAAATTCGCTTAGATGATGCGACTGCTGTGTCATTAAGTTTGAACAATGAGTCGATTTCATTATCGCCATATACTGTGAACGGAAAAGCAGAATTCCGTTTATCTCGATAATGCAGCAAGGTAGAGCGATATCATGATTGTGAATCCAATTCAACGCCGTCCGACCCGTAAAATTCGTGTGGGTTCTGTCTATGTGGGTGGTGATGCGCCCATCAGCATCCAAAGTATGACCAATACGGAAACCTGTGATGTTGCTGCAACTGTGGCGCAAATTCAGCGTTGTGTAGATGCGGGCGTAGACATCATGCGTGTTTCTGTACCAACCATGGAAGCCGCAGCTGCATTTGGCGAAATTCGTAAGCAAGTATCTGTGCCGTTGGTGGCAGACATTCATTTTGACTATAAAATTGCATTGGCAGTTGCCGATGCGGGTGCAGACTGTTTGCGGATTAACCCGGGTAATATTGGTTCGGAAGCCAAGATTCGTGAAGTGGTGGCTGCTGCCAAACATCATGATATTTCTATGCGAATTGGTGTGAATGCAGGATCGCTGGAAAAAGATATTCAGAAAAAATATGGCGAGCCGACAGGTGCAGCATTGCTGGAATCTGCTATGCGTCATATTGATATTTTAGACCGTCTAGATTTTCAGGAATTTAAAGTTTCAGTCAAAGCATCGAATGTGTTTTTAACCATGGATGCTTATCGTTTGTTATCACAACAAATTGATAATCCATTACATTTGGGCGTAACTGAAGCAGGTATTTACCGTACAGGTACCGTAAAATCTGCAATTGCTTTGGGCGGTCTGCTCATGGAAGGCATTGGCGATACCATGCGTATTTCACTTGCGGCAGAACCTGAAGATGAAGTTAAAATCGGTTTTGATATTCTAAAATCTTTAGGTTTACGCTCTAACGGGATTAACTTTATTGCCTGCCCAAGCTGTTCACGTCAGGAATTTAACGTCATTTCTGTAATGCAGGCATTGGAGGAGCGTTTGGAAGATATTCGTACTCCAATGGATGTATCGGTCATTGGTTGTAAAGTGAATGGCCCAGGCGAAGCTAAAGAAGCTGATATTGGTGTGGTGGGCGCAAGTCCGCGTTCATTGGTTTATCGTAATGGTGAAAAGAGCCATTTAATTGATACCAATCAACTCGTTGATGAAATCGAAAGCATGGTTCGTCAGCGTGTTACAGAGCTTGAACAAGCTAAATCTAAAGAGATTATTCGTACAAATTTTTCTGAGTAAGTCATGAGTTCAATTGTTGCAATTAAAGGTTTTAATGACATTCTTCCAACGCAAACACCTGCGTGGAGACGTCTAGAGCAACATTTAGCATCTTTAATGGATGCTTATGGTTATCAACAAATTCGTTTGCCAATGGTTGAGCAAACCAATTTGTTTAAGCGTTCAATTGGTGATGCGACCGATATTGTTGAAAAAGAAATGTACACATTCTTAGACAAGGGTAATCCGCCTGAGTCTTTGACTTTGCGTCCTGAAGGAACTGCGGGTTGTGTACGTGCCATGTTAGAGCACAATTTGCTACGTGGTGCGACACCGCGCGTGTGGTATATCGGCCCAATGTTTCGTTATGAAAAACCGCAAAAAGGTCGTTATCGTCAATTCCACCAATTTGGTGTAGAAACTTTTGGCGTTGCAACACCAGATATGGATGCCGAACTTATTTTAATGACTGCGCGTTTATGGAAACGTATGGGCGTTGCCGATAAAGTTCGCTTAGAGTTGAATACGCTGGGTGAGTCGGATGAGCGCGCAGCGTATCGTGCCGCTTTGGTTGAGTTTTTGGAAGCGCACAAAGCCGATTTAGATGAAGATTCACAGCGTCGTTTAAGTACTAACCCACTGCGTATTTTGGACTCGAAAGATGCTAAAACGCAAAGCATCCTAGAAAATGCTCCAAAATTGCATGATTTTATGGGTGAAGATACGCTGAATCACTTTGCCCAATTACAGCAGTATTTAACCGATGCAGGCATTGAGTTTGTGATTAATCAAAAACTGGTACGTGGTTTAGATTATTACAATAAAACCGTTTTTGAATGGACAACCACGCATTTAGGTTCGCAAGGCACAGTTTGTGCAGGCGGGCGCTATGATGGTTTGGTTGGGCAGTTGAAGGGTAAGGCAGATCAGTCCGTACCTGCCGTGGGCTTCGCCATGGGCATTGAGCGTTTATTGTTGTTGCTTGAGCAAGTCGAAGACAATACGCCTGTACGTGATTGTGAAGTATTCTTGTTGGCAGATCCAACAACTCAAGGCAAGGCGTTGGTTTTAGCTGAGCAAATTCGTGACCAATTCGAACAAGCGGGCAGCCAGATTCGCTTAAAAGTTGGTTCACAAGGCTCAATGAAAAGCCAAATGAAAAAAGCCGATCAATCAGGTGCAATCTATGCCTTGATTTTTGGTGAGCGCGAAGCGGAAGCACAGCAATTGGCAGTGAAAACCTTGGCAACTGCTGAGCAAACGACTGTTGCAGTGACCAAAATTGTGCCTTTCATCATTAAAAAATTTTCTTCACAATAAGCCAAATAACATAAGGAAAAGGGTAATCCAATGAGCGCATTGAGTGATGACGAACAACTTGATAGTTTAAAATCGTTTGCGAAAAAATATGGTTCAGCCATGATTAGCGGGATTTTAATTGCGTTGATTGCCTTTTTCGGATGGCAATATTGGCAGAAAAAAACCTTGGCAGAGCAGCAAATGAATACTGCTAAAGTGCAACAACTGATGGATGATGCACGTACAGCAGAAGGCAATCCAGATGCCTTCAGTCAATTGTCTGCAACTGCCGATAAAATTGTGAAAGAAGCCCCTGATTCTGCGCAAGCTATTCAAACTCAATTCTTAATGGCTAAACTCGCTTACGATCAGCAAGATTTTGCTGCCGCAGAAAAAGCCTTAAAGAAAGTTGAAAACTCTAAAGTAAAAGACCAAGGCTTAGTGCAATTGGTTAAGTTGCGTTTGGCTTATGCACAGTTGGCGCAAAAGAAATACGATGAAGCTATTCAAAGTTTGGCCGCGGTGACTGATCCTGCATTTAAAGCGACTGCAGATGAAGCGCGTGGCGATGTTTATGTCGCGAAAAATGACCGTGAAAATGCCCAAAAAGCGTATCAAAGTGCATGGGATACTTTGGTGGAACGTAAACAAGAACGTCAAATTTTACAAATAAAACTCGAAAGTGTTGGTGTTTTGGTGGATGATCCTGAAATTGAACGCCCAGTATTAGACACACAAGTGGATGAGAGCTAATGAATAGAAAGTATAAAATACCGTTTGCACTGACCGTTTTAACCCTTGCTTTGGCGGGGTGTTCCACCAATAAAATTAAAGTTGCAGAAGTTAAGCCAAATCCACTGCCAAAACTTGAGCAAGCTCAAAGTCTAGTTCCTGTATTTTCACAAAGCGTTGCATCGACTACAGCAGCCGATCCATTGCGCCTGCAATTGGATGCTGAAAACGGTGTAATTTATACTGTTGATCCTAAAGGTGAGATGGCTGCCTATCAAGGCAAACAACGTCTTTGGCAAAAACAAGTGTCTAAGCAAGGCTTAACTGCAGGTGTCAATGCTGCTGATGGCATTGTGGTTGCAGGAAACAGTAAAGGACAATTGTTTGCTTTAGATCAGCAAACAGGTGAGCAAAAGTGGGTTGCACAGTTAACAGGTGCAATTCTTGCGCCATCGTTAATTCAGGCGGGTCGTGTGGTGACTGTAAGTAATGACGGCACGGTATATGCACACAATGCCGAAACAGGTCAGTTGGTGTGGACTTACAACTTGCCAAACGTGCAATTTAGTTTGCGTGGTATGGCTGCACCTGTGGCGCTCGATTCACGTACTGTACTGATTGCTTCTGCAAATGCCTATGTCTATGCACTGGATATTGTTACAGGCGTACCACGTATGCAGCGCCGCGTTGCCATTAGTGAAGGCCGTTCAGACATTCAACGCTTAAATGACATTGATGGCGACCCAGTGGTTGCTGGTCAATTCTTGGTGACCACAAGCTACCAAGGTCAGGTCACCGTATTGGACTTGGCTTCACAACAAGTGATTTGGAGTGAAGATGCAAGCAGTACCAAACGTCCAGAAGTTGCGGGGAATGGTGTATTTGTCAGCACTGCAGATGGTAAAATTGCAGCTTACGAAATCACATCAGGACAAGCACTTTGGGAAAATGACAGTTTGCTCAACCGTCGTTTATCTAATCCTGTGTTGTTTGGACAATATTTAGTGGTCGGTGATTTAGATGGTGTTTTACACCTCATTGATCCAAGCTCAGGGCAACTGGTTGGACGTTCAAAAACCAATGGCGAAGTCCGTTCATTGCGTGTAATTGACAATCAACTCTATGTCGCAACGCAAAAGGGCGCATTAAGCGTTTGGCAGAACCGCTAATTTTGTTCTGACTTTTATGCTAAAATAGTTGTCCGTATTTTTACGCGGGGTAATTGAATCATCAATGCCCCGTGTTTTTATTTAATAGAGTGGTCGATGTTCTCTCTGTCGTTTGCGTGGTCGCAACGCTGAACCCAACATCCATACTCTGTTCTTTCTTCCACAGTTTCGGATGTACAGACCATTGAAACTGACTGATCTTGAATAAAGGTTAATCTATGAAACCCGTAATTGCGCTCATTGGTCGTCCGAACGTCGGAAAATCAACGCTGTTTAACCAGATTACCAAGAGCCGTGATGCACTTGTTGCTGACTTTGCAGGTCTGACACGTGACCGCAAATATGGTGATGCAACCTATCAAAATAAATCTTTCATTGTGGTCGATACTGGCGGTATTGGCGAAAGTGAAGGTGGCATCGACTCTTACATGGCTGAACAATCTAAAACAGCCATCCATGAAGCCGATATGATCATTTTTGTGGTCGATGCACGTGCAGGCTTGTTGGCATCGGATGAGCAAATTGCGCGTGAATTGCGTACTTTGGGCAAAAAAGTATTCTTGGTGGCGAACAAAGTAGATGGCGTACATGCCGAAGCCGCTTTGGTTGAGTTCTTTAAACTGGGTATGGGCGAGCCATTGCAAGTGGCTGCCAGCCATGGTCGAGGCGTTCAGCAAATGCTGGAAGACGTTTTGGCAGATGTTCCTGAAGATGAAAACCCAGATGCACATGATCAAGACACAGGTTTGCGTTTAGCCATTATTGGACGTCCAAACGTGGGTAAATCGACACTGGTTAACCGTTTATTGGGTGAAGAACGTGTAGTGGCATACGATCAGCCAGGTACGACACGTGACTCAGTCTATATTCCGTTTGAGCGCAACGAACGTAAATACACCTTGATTGATACTGCAGGTGTGCGTCGTAAAGGTAAGGTCGATGAAATGATCGAGAAATTCTCGATTGTGAAAACCTTGCAAGCCATGAAAGATGCACACGTGGTGGTGATTGTGGTTGATGCACGTGATGGTATTGTCGAGCAAGATTTGCACTTAATTGGTTACGCACTTGAAGCAGGGCGTGCCATGGTGATTGCGATTAACAAATGGGACAATATGTCCGAATATGATCGCAAACAATGTAAGTTAGATGTTGAGCGTCGTTTTGACTTTATTCCATGGGCAAAAATCCACCTGATTTCTGCCTTGCATGGTACAGGCGTGGGTGACTTATATCCATCTATCCACCGTGCGTATGAGTCATCGCACTTAAAAGTGTCACCTGCTAAATTGACGCAAATTTTGAATGACGCAACAGATGCACACCATCCACCTAAAGTGCAAGGTCGCGCTATTAAAATGCGTTATGCACACATGGGTGGACAGAACCCGCCAACCATCGTGATTCATGGTAATAAGGTCGATAAAACTCCTGCAGATTACCGTCGTTATTTAGAAAACGTGTTCCGTAAAGTCTATAAGCTAGAAGGTACACCTGTAAAAATTGAATTTAAAACCTCTGAAAACCCATTTGAAGGGCGTAAGTCACAAGTGGATGAGCGTACTGCGGCACGTCGTCGTCGTTATGTGCAGAAGTTTAAGAAAGCCGAGAAGAAGTTTAAGCGAGGCTAAGGCTTAAATTTTGACGCGTTTGATTAAAAAATCCCGAATGTGAATTCGGGATTTTTTTTATTACAGTTTGAGCAAAATTGCCTAGAGATCAGCTTTGTGAATATTTTACTGAAGTTGTTAGGTCAATTCTTAATATTGTTAAAATGCACATTTTTTCGCTTTTTGATAAATTTGGATGTTATCCAGATTATTACGTGCAATTTCCAAAGACTGTTGGCTTGCACTTAAATCTTGTTGTGCATTTTGACCCGAAAAAGCATTTGCAATTTGGCTTGCTTTAGACACTGTTTCAGATTGACCTGAGAAAGCAGAAAGGGCTGAACCTGCAATGCCAGCCCATTTGCTTACAGGGTTGTTGGCTTGAGCATTGGCTTGGCTGCTGCTGATCTCTGCTTGCGCCAAAGTGCGTTGTGCTGCTTTGGCTTCAACTGCTAAATCTGTGCAGTCTAAAGTTTTTAAATAGCTGGTGCTATAAACCTGATTTTGCTGAAGGTTGCCATAATAAGCTTTATCGGCTTGCTTAACTGCATTCGCAGCAGCTAGACGGCTTTGATTCATTTGAGCTTCGGCTTGATTGACTGCAGCCGCATTTTTAGCACCTAATACTGCTGTTGCTGCTTCAATCCAGTTGGCTTGAGCTGCTAAAGGTAAACAAAGAATCCCGCAGCTAAGAAACAATTTTTTTAAAGTCATTATTTATCCCTCTCATTTATATAAGATTGTGATTCTAATAAAAATAAAAGCAAAAAAGGTGATTTGTTATACTTTTGTATCAAATTAATTGTTTGATTGTAAATAATTTTTTAATTTCAAGTATTGATTGTTTAATCATTCTAATGAATCTAGCGCCTGTGATGAAAAAGGCGCTAGAAGTATTGCTGTTGAAGTTTTATATATTTATTTAATGACGCTTCGCCAACAAGCTATTCGACAGACGATTTAACCATTGTGGGCTAATACTCGAAAGTTGCATTAGGGTTTTGGCTTTTAAACCGACCGCACGATGCGTATTGGTCAGAATCGAATCTTTAACCGTCGCTTGTTGATACACCACCTGGGCGACATCTTCTGTCGATAAATGCACGCCCATGTTTTGAATGGTGGCTGCATCCATATCTTTCACCATTGCAGTTTGTACAAATAGCGGCATGACATCTAAGACCCGAGTGCCGTATTTTTGCCACTCTATATCTAAACCTTCCGTAATGCCACGTACTGCAAATTTGGAAGCAGAATAAGAAATTAAATCGGCTTGTCCATAAATCGCAGATGCCGAAGACAGGTTAATCACCCGTGCAAAACTTGCTTGTTTTAAATAAGGCAAAGCCGCATGACAACCGTTTAATACACCATTCACATTCACTGCCATAGTCCGATGATGCGCTTCTATGGGTGTGTCTTCAAATGCGCCTGAGTAGAGAATTCCTGCATTATTCACCAAAATATTCAATTCACCTGCCCATTGGCAAAAATCGGATAATGCAGCTTGCCAACTGGCATAGTCTGCTACATCAAGCAAACCTGCATGCGCACGCTCACCCAATTGTTCTGCCAATTGCTGTGCTTGTGTGAGATGAATATCATAAATACCGACACGGTAACCTTGCCGATAAAACAATTGTGCGATTGCGGCACCAATGCCTTGTGCAGCGCCACTAATCAAGATACTGTGCATTTGAACTTGCTCCCTGATGTTATTTTTGTTGTGCATATCGTCCTTGCCGTCTGAGCATAACAAAAAAATGGTGCATTCGTGCAATAAATTGAAATAAGGAACAACCCATGCAGCAATTGCTTTCAATCATGCAACAGTTACGTCAACAATGCCCGTGGGATCAAAAACAAACCCCAGAAAGTTTGACTCAATACGCAATTGAAGAAGCTTATGAAGTTGAAGCAGCAGTGCGTTCAGGCAAGGTGGATGATGTACGTGATGAACTGGGTGATTTGTTGTTGCAAGTGGTGTTTCAGGCACAAATGTATAGCGAACAAGGCGCATTTGATTTTCAGGATGTGGTGCAAGCCATTTGCGATAAATTGATTCGTCGGCATCCACATGTTTTTCAGGCAGAACAGTTTGCGCAGCTCAGCGCAGAAGATGTCGCTGCCTTATGGAAAACCATCAAACAACAAGAAAAACAGGGTAAAGCAAAGTCACGTTTAGATGAGGTGAAACATGCACCCGCTTTGGTGCAGGCACAGCAAATTCAGCAGCATGCGGCACAATTGGGCTTTGACTTTCATACCGTGCAAGATGCGTATGGCAAGTTAGAAGAAGAATTGCAAGAATTACAACAGGCGATTCAACAGCAACAATCCGATGAAATACAGGATGAGTTAGGGGATTGTTTGTTTTCTTTAATCAATGTTGGGCGTAAACTTGGCGTGTCCAGTGAGTTGGCATTATTGGGCACAATTCATAAATTTAGAACACGCTTTGCTTACATTGAAGATCAGGCCGAATTACAACAAAAAACAATAGAAGATATGACTTTAGAAGAAATGGATCAACTTTGGGAGCAGGCAAAACAACAATTAAAATGACAGGTTTTGCGGCAACATGAATATATCGCAGCAATTAAAAGTTTCTTTTCGCTTTTTTTCTTTCGGATGGCAGTACTGGCTTGCATTGCTGTTATGCAGTATCAGTGTATGGACTACAGCACAAAATGTGCAATCTAAGCCTGCGCAGGTGGGTGGGCACAGCTATGATCAAAACTATTTAAAATGGAAAGCGCAGCAAGCCGCGCAAGATCAGCGTTTAAGTGCGGCTCAAACCACATCATCAAGCGCAGAACATTATTTAGCACGTCCTACTCAGCAAAGTGCGCATACAAATCAAGTGCGTTTAAATAGCGCTTCACTAGAACAATTGCAGCAATTGTCTGGGGTGGGCATGAAAAAAGCACAAGCGATTGTGGAATATCGAAAACAAAATGGAAAATTCCAAAGTATTGAAGAACTTCAGCAAGTCAAAGGGATTGGGTCTGCCTTATTTGCCAAGAATAAACACAAGTTGGCATTGTAGCTGCAAGCAGAATTTTAGCACTGCACATTGCAAAATTAGCATGTGAATCAAATTGCCCTTTGATTGTGTTAGAGATATGATTAGCGACATCTTATCTGTTTTACGTTCAGACGTAGGAGACAGCGTCTTTTGCAAACTTTGCGCGCGTCAAAATGTGGTTTATCTACCGCTCAATTACCTTCTTCCATTTTAGATGTTCTAGATGCTTTAACCAAAGCAGGCTATGAAGCTTATATCGTCGGTGGTGGAGTTCGTGACTTAATGTTAGGGCTAAATCCGAAGGATTTTGATGCCGTAACCAATGCCACACCCTCACAAGTGAAAGAAGTTTTCGGACGACGTTGCCGAATTATTGGACGACGTTTTGAGCTGGCGCATGTCTATGCAGGGCGTGAACTAATTGAAGTGGCCACTTTCCGTGCGCCACCGAAAAAAGCTGTGACTTCTGCGGCGGGGATGATTCTGCGCGATAATAACTGGGGCACAATCGAGCAAGATTTTGCCCGTCGTGACTTTTCAATCAATGCGTTGTATTACCAGCCACGCAAAGGCATCGTGTTAGATTTTTGCAATGCCGTAGATGATATAAAGCACAGAAACTTGCGTTTATTGGGCGATCCAACTTTACGTTTTGAAGAAGACCCAGTGCGTATGCTGCGTACTTTGCGTTTTGCTGCCAAATTAAATTTCAATATTGATCCAAAAATTCTTAAAATTTTTACGCCTGAAATGACGCAGTTATTGCGTGATGTATCGCCACACCGTTTATATGATGAGTCGCAAAAACTCTTTACGATGGGACATTTAAATAAAGTCCTGCCGATGTTGATTGAGTTTGGTATTTGGCGTCAGTTATTTGCCGACATCAAGCCAGACATCAACTCATTTATTGAACGTGCAGCAAAAAATACCGATCAACGGATTGCGATTGGTAAAACCATCAACCCTGCATTTTTCTATGCGGTGCTGTTGTGGCAACCGTTTTTAGAGCGTTGTGACTTTTATCTTTCTAAAGGTGTGGTGGCAGCCGAAGCGCGAGCCCAAGCAGGTTTAGATGTACTGAAACGTCAGGCGACACGTACCATTATTCCTCGTTTTGCTGAAACTTTTATTCGTGAAGTTTGGGAAATGCAAACCCGTTTATTGCAACCGAAACCACAGCAAATTGAAGCATTGTCTGGGCATGCGCGTTTCCGTGCAGGTTTTGACTTTTTATTACTGCGTGAAAAAGCAGGCGATAGCTCGACTTTAGGAATGGGTCAGTGGTGGGATGCCTACCAGCTTATGAGCACCGATGAAAAAGAACGTGCGATTGCCCAATATAACCGATTACGTGCCAAGAGCCGCCGTAAAACAGCGCAAGAACCTGTTGATGTGGCACCAGCAACACATGCTGCCGATATGCAGATTGAACCCTTGGTGAATGAGCCTGAGCCTCGTAGTCGACGTGCGCGTAAAGCCAAACAGTATGAAGAAAATCGGGCGCAATTGACTGCTACAGCAAACGGTTCAGGTATTGGTGCAGATCATCCGATTTTAAAACGTAAACGTGTGCAACGTGATTTAAGCCAAGTGATTTTTGGGCCAACACAATGAGCAACATCACCTATATTGGTTTAGGCAGTAATTTGGGCGATTCGCGTCAAATTTTGACTGAAGCGGTGCAAAAACTGGCAACTTTGGGGCAAGTGCAGACTTCTAAACTGTATCAAAGCCCACCAATGGGGCCACAAGATCAGCCTAATTATTTGAATGCTGTGGTACGTTTAGATACCGAACTTGAAGCCTTGGCATTGTTAGATGAATTACAGCGTTTTGAACAAGAGTCGGGTCGGGTGCGTTTACGTCATTGGGGTGAGCGTACGCTAGATTTAGACTTGTTGATTTATGCTGATGCCAACATTCAAAATGAACGTCTGACTGTACCGCATGTGGGGGTGTTAGAACGTGATTTTGTCGTCATCCCGTTGTTAGATTTGGATGCTAACTTAAGCGTTAAGGGACAATTATTAAAACACTCGCCATTGCTTGAACATCCGAGCTTAACTGTTGTAGATGCCAGCAATTGGGCAGGGCTATAAAGTTTTAAATTAAGCATGCGTGATGCTTTTTCCATAGAGGAATATTTTCATGATTAGTTTAAGTGACCTAAGAAAATTTAAAGCGGAAGGTCGAAAATTCTCCTGCCTGACTTGCTATGATGCAAGCATGGCGAAAGCAATGGAAATTGCTGAAATTGATACGATTTTAATTGGCGATTCTTTGGGGATGTCCATTCAGGGGCGTGACTCAACCTTGCCTGTCAGCGTGGCGGATATGGCTTATCATACTGCGGCGGTGCGTCGTGGTAATCAACATGCTTTTATTTTGACTGACTTGCCATTTATGAGTTATGCCACCTTAAATGATGCATTGCAAAGCTCGAAAGAGGTGATGCAAGCGGGTGCACAAATGGTCAAAATGGAAGGTGGTGCATGGCTCAGCGAAACCGTTGCAACACTGACCCGTAATGGTATTCCTGTCTGTGTACATTTAGGTTTAACGCCACAATCGGTGCATGTATTTGGCGGTTATAAATTACAGGCACGTACCCGCGAAGCTGCAGATAAACTGATTGCTGACTGTAAAGCTGTGGTAGAAGCAGGCGCGGCGATTCTGTTACTAGAATGTGTGCCAGCACAGCTAGGTCAAGAAATTTCTGCCTTGTTCCCTGAAATTCCAGTGATTGGGATTGGTGCAGGTGCAGACACTGACGGTCAGGTACTAGTGGTGCAAGACATGCTGGGGCTGACTTTTGGTCGTGTCGCAAAATTTGTACGTAACTTTATGAAAGAACAAGCGGGTGAAACTGCCATTTTGGATGCATTTAAAGCCTATCATGCTGCAGTTCAAGATGGTTCTTTCCCTGCACGTGAACAAACTTTCCAAGTCGAGTTGTAATATGAAAACTGAAACCACAATTCAAGGCTTAGCGGCTTCATTACAGCCTGCACGCGCTGCGCGTAAAACTATTGGTTTTGTTCCGACTATGGGCAATTTGCACGAAGGGCATTTGACCTTGGTGCGCGAAGCGAAAAAAATATGTGATGTGGTGGTGGTCAGTATTTTTGTCAATCCAATTCAATTTGGCCCTAATGAAGACTTTGACAGTTATCCGCGAACTTTAGACCAAGACAGCCAATTGTTGGCAGAGGTCGGTTGCGACATTATTTTTGCGCCTTCAGTTGAGCAAATGTATGGTAACAAACCACGTTTGACCAATATTTCAGTGAGTGAGATTACGGCAGACTTGTGTGGCTTGCAGCGTCTTGGACACTTTGATGGTGTTGCGGTGGTCGTGACCAAATTATTCAATATGGTACAGCCAAACTATGCTTTCTTTGGTGAAAAAGACTATCAACAATTGGCAGTCATTCGCCAGTTTGTACGCGACTTGAATATTCCGCTAGAGGTGATTGGTGTGCCAATTGTACGTGCGGCAGATGGTTTGGCACTCAGTTCACGCAATGGTTATTTGAGCGCAGAACAGCGTCAAATTGCACCGACTATCTATCAAAGTTTAAAGGCTGCTGCACAAGCATTACAGCAAGGTGAAACTTTGTCACAAGTGTTAGCGAATATTAAAGCAACATTGACAGCGGCAGGCTTTGTTGTGGACTATGTAGAAGCGCGTACAACAGAATTGCAGAAAATTGAAGCATTTAGTGAAGATATAGTGTTGTTCGTTGCGGCAAAATTGGGCAATACACGTTTAATTGATAATTTGCAGGTCAAACATTCTGCATAGCTGGCAATAGAAGGGTTGCATGCCATGAAACGTATTTTGATCGTGACAGGTCAATCGGGTTCAGGAAAATCTTCGGCATTACAAGTGTTGGAAGATTTGGGTTATTACTGTATTGACAATTTACCTTTGGCATTGCTCCCTGAAATTGTGGATAAACTGGATCAGGAAAATAACTTGGAACAGTTGGCATTGGGGGTAGATGTACGCAGCACCCGTGCCGACTTGCAAGAGTTTGATTTGGTATTTGAGCAACTGCAAAAGCATGGTTCAGTCGATATTATTTATCTGACCACGCAAGATCAGGAATTGATTGCCCGTTTTAGCGCATCACGCCGTCCGCATCCACTCTCTAATCGTTTTAAAAGCTTAAATGAATGTATTCAAGAAGAAAAAAACTTGTTGATGCCGATTCAGTTCCGCTCTACGGTTCATATTGATACCACTGACAAAAGTGTGCATGATCTAAAACACGTATTGTTGTCTAAGCTTGGGCAAACCGACAATCTTATTGTAATTTTACAATCCTTTGGCTATAAGCACGGAATTCCCTTAGATGCCGATTATGTGTTTGATGTGCGTCATTTGCCCAATCCCCATTGGGATTTGGAGCTAAGAAAACATTCAGGCTTAGATGCACCTGTGCAGGAATTCTTGCAACAAAGTCCGCAAACCCATGAAATGTTTCAGGACATCCACCAGTTTTTAGAAAAATGGTTGCCAGCCTTTGCCGAAGGGCATCGACACTACATTACCATTTCAATTGGCTGTACGGGTGGGCAACACCGTTCTGTCTATATCGTTGATAGACTAAAAAAAGCACTTGAGGCAAAATGGTCTATTCAAGTCTTACACCGAGAAATGAAGCACTGGTCATGATTGACACAACTGTTGACGTAATTAATAAACTAGGTTTACATGCACGGGCATCTGGGAAACTGATTGAAGTGACCACCAAATTCCGTTCGTCAATCCAAATTGGTAAAGGCGACAAATTGGTTGATGCCAAAAATATTATGTCCTTGCTCATGTTAGGTGCAGGCAAGGGAACTACTTTACGCTTGGTGATTGATGGTGCAGATGAAGAAAAAGCTTTATCTGATATTCAAGCACTGTTTGCAGCAAAATTTTACGAGGCAGATTAATCGTGGCACGTCGACCGCAACGTTTTACCGAAGATGACTTTGAATCTTTAGAAGGGCGTGCAAGTAAAACCGAACAGAAAAAAGCCGTACAACGTATGGCCGCGCTTGGCGAACAATTGGCGCAGTTAAGTACTAAACAAATTCAAAAACTTCCAGTAGAAGAGCGTTTAATTGATGCTTTACTGGAATTGCAAAGTATTACTTCACATGAAGCACGTCGTCGTCAGTGTCAGCGTATTGGTAAATTGTTGCGTAATGAAGATGAAAGCGTAATTTTGTCTTATTTGACGCCGCAGCAAGGTGCGAAAAAAACCGCACAGTTACAGCGTTGGGTAGAGCGAATTATTAAAGACGGCGACCCTGTGATTAATGATTTTAGTAAAACCTATAAAGCAGCTGAGCGTCATACGCTGCGTCAGCATGTGTTGCGTATCCACCGTGATATGAAACAGGAAGTGTCTGCGGAAGAACTTGAAGCATCTAAGCTCAAGTTGTTTAACTATGTGCAGCAAGTGGCTTTGCTGTCAGAAAACTAAGCTATCAGAGAACCAAGTGATCAAACGCGAGCTTGTCTGATTGCAATAAAAAACGACTCATAACGAGTCGTTTTTTATTGTCTTTTATGTGTAAGGATTTTCAAATTTTAGCCGAACTCACCGACTGAACGCTCTTTGGCCCATTCACGCAGTACAAATTTTTGTAATTTACCTGTCGATGTTTTTGGAATTTCAGTAATCACCACATCCTTTGGTACTTTAAAACGCGCCAAATGTTGACTGCAATAGGCAATAATTTCTTCAGGGCTGACCTGCTTGCCTTCTTTCAGTTCAATAAAGGCACACGGGACTTCCTGCCAACGTGGATCTGGTTTTGCCACCACTGCAGCAGTCAAAATTGCAGGATGTTGATACAACACCTCTTCCACTTCGAGTGAAGAAATATTTTCACCACCTGAAATAATCACATCTTTAGAGCGGTCAGTAATTTTGGCGTAGCCATCGGGTTGGCAGACAGCTAAATCGCCCGTATGGAACCAGCCACCTGCAAATGCTTCTGCGGTGGCTTCTGGGTTTTTCAAATAACCTTTCATCACGATATTGCCACGGAACATAATTTCGCCCATGGTTTTGCCGTCTTTTGGTACAGGTTGCATGGTTTCTGGGTCTAAAACTTTCATGCCATCTTGCAGCGGATAAGGCACGCCTTGACGCGAATGTAATTGTGCTTGTTCTTGAATGGATAGGTCGCTCCAGCCTGCTTGAGAAGCACACAGCGCAGATGGGCCATAGGTTTCAGTTAAGCCATAAACGTGAGTTACGTTAATGCCAATATTGCGCATACCTTCAATAATTGCTGCTGGCGGTGCAGCACCCGCAACCATCACTTCAACACGGTGATCAAACTGAGTCTTTTTCTCCTCAGGGGTGTTGATGAGCATCGACAAGACAATTGGCGCACCGCAGAAATAATCGACTTTGTGCTCTGCAATTAATTTAAAAATCAGTTCAGGGTCGACTTTACGTAAGCAGATATTGGTGCCACCGTTGGCTGCCATCGTCCATGCAAAGCACCAGCCATTACAGTGGAATAGGGGCAGTGTCCATAGGTAGGTTGCACGTGGGGTCATCCCGCAGGCAATAATATTACTGGCTGCATTAATGTAGGCACCGCGATGATGATAGACCACGCCTTTCGGGTTGCCTGTCGTGCCAGACGTATAGTTCAGGCTAATTGCATCCCATTCATCTTGTGGCAAATGCCATTCAAAATTTGGGTCACCTGCAGCCAGCCAAGTTTCGTATTCAATCTGTCCGATGCTAAGGGCATTGGCAGCATGCTCATATTCTGCATCGTTGACATCAATCACGTAAATTTCATGATTGACCATCGCTAAGGCTTCTTGTGCCAAAGCCGCAAATTCAGGGTCAACCAAAAGCACTTTGGATTCTGCATGATCGAGCATAAACGCCAGTGTTTTGGCATCTAAACGAGTGTTTAGTGTGTTCAGCACTGCACCCGCCATTGGCACAGCAAAGTGTGCTTCTAGCATGGCAGGAACATTCGGAAGCAGCACCGAAACAGTGTCATTTTTGCTGATGCCTAAATTTTGAAGTTGATGTGCAAATTGGCAGCAGCGCAAATAAGTTTCGCGCCAGGTAATTTGACGTGAACCGTGAATAATCGCGTTTTGGTGCGGGTAAATATAAGCTGCCCGTTCTAAGTAACGTAACGGGGACAAGGCGACAAAGTTCGCAGGGGTACGCGGTAATTCATCGTATGCGCTGACCATTGTTATTCTCCATAATATGTGTCGTTATTTTATCCAACTTAAAAAGATAGGGATTTTATGGCAGCTTTGCAGTTATGCTTTAGTCGAAAATCTGTTGTTTTTGTTTTGAATCGCTTGTAAGTACATTTAAAAAATAGTTTAAGTAAAATTTAGCAGCTATTTTTTATTCAATAAAAATAGTAGCTTATTGGAAAATATTAACTTATTCTGTCATTTGGCTTTTATAGAGTGATGGGCTGAGACCTGTCCAACGCTTAAATGCACGTCGAAATTCGCGTAATTCACTAAAGCCAAGTTGTTGGCTAATTTCAGTCATGCTCAAAGGCTGTTGTAGCAGTTGTTTAGCTTTATTTTCCAAAACGTGTTGGCGCAGGTTTTGGAAGTTGCAGCCTTCGGCAAGTAATTGTCTGCGTAAATGTCTTTCGCTCATTTGAAAATGTTGTGCCGCTTGGTGCATATCAAAGTGCTGAGGTAAATGCTGTTCGATTAGATAACTCAACACGTGTGCATATTGCTGTTGATTAATCGCCTGCATATCCTGATACGCTTGTTGGCAGACACGCAGGGCGGTGCTGTAATTGGCGGCACTAGAGGTTTTAATTTGGCGTCCTAAATCTCTGGTCGGAACACCAAAGCATTCATGTATGATGAAAAGTGCAGAGGACATTGATAATGCACCTGATAAGCCTCTAAATAGTCGGGTTGGGCAAAACTAAAATGCACTTCGACCAAATCTTGATGATTGCCAAGCATGACGTCTAAGCAGCTAACAATACTGGAGAGGACTTCATCGCAAAAAAAGCGCAGTAAGTTCCCCGTGGGATAACGCTCTTTCATCACCAGTGTAGGAGAGGTCGAGGAAAAATCGTACTCCAAATCCATCACACTGCCTGAAATGGGATGGTACTGCAGTCCTGTCTGTAAGGCTTCTACAACATTTTGACTGGACACCATGGCAAAACCGAGCATGCCCATGGAAATCAGCCCCTTGTCACGTCCAATTTCTAAGCCTAAATGTGCACATTGAGTGTCTTGCAGGGCGCGTGTCACCACTTTGCAAATATCTTGAAATGAAACAAAACCATTGCCTTGGACGATTTGATCAAGATCTTGAGAAATTCCCTGAAACCATGGTTGATAGGGGATCTGTTGTTCTTTGGCGTAATGAATCAGACCTGACAATAAGGCAGGCGGCACGTGCTGCAGCAAGTAGTTTGAAGTTGCTGACATAAGTCCGATTATCCCCCCATGCCATTGTCGCTTTGACCCTTATTTGCCGTGATGCAATTTTGTTTAATGGCGTTGATCAGCGTCATGACTGATTGTATAGATGAAAAGGAATACGATTGCAATGTATTTGGTGGGTTGGGATAAACAGGAAATTCATATTCAGCCAAAAGGGCTTGCCATGTTTGGTTATGGCAACTGGAAACATCGTGCCTATGAACAACGAACAGCTTTATTTGCCCGCAGTATTTGTATTCAAACCTTAGACAATGACTTATTAATTTTTTGCTGTCTGGATATGGGGTGTGTGACCTATGCCATGCGTCATTTAGCGATACAGCGTTTACAGCGTAAACTGGGGGAGCGTTTTCAGCCGCAGCGTTTGGTATTGATGGCAACGCATACTCATTCTGCACCTGGCGGTTGTGCACATGAAGCGTTGTACAATATGCCCACACCTGGTTTTGTGCCTGAACATTTAAATGCAGTGGTCGATGCGATTGTGGGCAGTGTGCTCAAAGCTTTGGCGACCCAGAAAAAACCGATATTTATATGAGCAATGGTCGTTTTGCAGAAGAAACGCCAGTGGCATGGAATCGCTCTTTAACAGCGTATAACCGTAATCCTGATGTATCTCGTAGAACGCTGGAACAGGCACATTTGGCCTTAGATCGTGATATGCAATTGCTTGGTTTTTATCGCGAAGGTAATTTACAGGCAGTTTTTTCTTTATTTGGGGTGCATGCTACCTGTTTAAGCAGTCGTTTAAGCGCTCATGATGGTGATAACAAAGGTTATGCCGCACTTTGTACCGAGCGTGCACTGCAACAACGTGGGGTCAAAAATCCTGTGGCAATTTTTGCCCAAGCCGCAGCGGGTGATGTTTCTCCACATTATCATGGCCCTGAGCAGTCACAGGTACGTGCTGCAATGCGCGATGAAAAAGAATACGAATATACACAGCAAAATGGTCGCTATCAAAGTGAATTGGCACTGAAAGCTTTGGCATATAGAGGTACGCCGTTAATGGGAGCTTTAGATGCTGTGTGCCATTATGTCGATTTAAGCAATATTGAAATTCCAGTTGAATTTGCGATGGGGCAAACAGATGCAAAAACCAGTGCAGCCTGTCATGGTGCAGCATTTTTTGCAGGAACACCTGTAGATGGTGCAGGTGTGGCACAACCGATTTTTAAAGGTATGCAATGGTTAGCGCAGCGAGTGAAAAAGAAAAAGTTGAGTAATCCTCAAGCCGCAGATTATACCTATTATCAACAGCTATATGCCTCACAAGGCCCCAAAGATATTGTGCTGGAATGTGGTTCTAAAACCATTTTTGGCAAGCCACTGAATCATTATCCTAAATTTTTAGACAAACTGATTGCAGAAATGAACAAGCAGGCCAGTGTAGGCGCAATTGATCATAGCTTGTTGGTACCGAATGTAGTGCCATTACAATTAATTAAAATTGGCGACTTAACCTTGCTGTGCTGTCCTGGGGAAATTACTACTGTTGCAGCTAAGCGGCTCAAAGTAACCGTACAACAAGAATTGGAATCGACTCAAAAAGTATGGTTGGCTTCATATTGCAATGATTATATGGGCTATGTGACCACCTTCGAGGAATATCAACAACAAGCCTATGAAGGTGGTCACACTTTATATGGACAGTGGACTTTGGCAGCGTTGCAAACTAAATTTCAATATTTCGCAGAGCAATTGAATTTGCCTATTCCACAACGCGATACAGCATCGTTATTACCGCCCGCTGTACCTTTGGATGAATTAGAAAAAAGAACATATCGTGACAGTTTGAAAGCTAATGCGCTAAATGAATTGTGGTTTTTTTATACATTGTTCCATGTGAAACATATTCTAAATCATGTACTAGTCAGGAGGTTAATCTAAATCAATATGGATAGAGAGGTCATTTATCTCATCCATGTGTCTCTATTTTTTTAATGCGGTACTTTAAAAAGTAACGCAAAACAAACTGCAATAAAAATAAATGCCACGCAGAAAAAGGAAGGATTATGAAACAGCGTTGGAGTAACTGGTCTGGAAAGCAAACAGCCTATCCAGACTTTTTACAGCCGAAAAATGTAGATGAACTGAAAAAAATTGTGCGAAAGCACGACAAAATTAGAATGGTCGGAGCAGGGCATTCCTTTAGCCCCTTAGCCACAACCGATGATGTGATGGTGAATTTAGATCATATTCAGGGGGTGCATCAATTTAATGCACAAAAGCAGCAATGCACCTTACATGCAGGGACTCGGCTGTACAAACTGGGTGAATGTCTAGCTCCGATTCATCAGGCGCTGCAAAATCAGGGCGATATTGATCATCAGAGTTTGGCAGGTGTGGTTGCAACAGGAACACATGGCACAGGTGTGGATTTACCTTGTCTATCGGCTTTGGTGACTGATTTTGAACTGCTCACAGCAGAGGGTGAGGTGTTGCAATGTTCACCTGAACACAATGCTGAAATTTTTCAGGCAGGTCGGGTCGCGCTGGGCAGTTTTGGGGTGATGACCAAAATCACTTTACAAAACCGTTCGCGCTATAAACTCAAAGAGCAGCTACGTTTATGTGCCTTGAGTGATATTTATCAATATATAGACCGTTGGAAGCATCAACATCGCCATATTGAGTTTTGGGCATTTTTACACAGTGATCAGGTGATTTTAAAAACCTTAGATGAGAGCCGAGGATTGACGGATCCTCGTCCGCAATATTGGTTATCAGAAGACCGTTTATTAAATTTTTGTTCGGAAATAACCCGTGTTTTTCCACAGTTAAATCCGTATTTACAATCTTTGTTGGGCGTGTTTATCAAACCGAGTACTCATGTCGATTGGTCGAGTCAAATTTTCCCAACGCCACGCAATACCAAATTTAACGAAATGGAATACCAATTGCCTGCCGAGCAAGGTTTGGCATGTTTAGAAGAATTATTGGCGGTTTTGAAACAACAGCGTGTCGCCATGTTTTTCCCAATCGAGTTTCGCTATGTCAAAGGCGATGATATTTGGCTGAGTCCTTTTTATGGACGGGATTCGGTGTCTATTTCAATCCACCAATTTTATAAACAAGATTGCCAACATATTTTTAAATGGGTTGAACCGATTTTACAAAAATATCAGGGACGTCCACATTGGGGCAAATTGCACAGTATGCAAGCGGATCAATTACGTGAGTTATATCCAAAATGGGATGATTTTATGCAACTTCGTGAGCAGCTTGATCCACAGCAAAAATGGATTAATCCATATTTAAGACAAATTTTCACGATTCCAAGTTTGAGTGCAGCGTGATGTTCAATAAACAACTCAAGCAATCGCAAAATAAGAGCATTCAATTAGGGAGCGTGACATGCAAAGTGATTATTTTCAGCAACTCACCCACAGTTTGCAGCAACAGGGTACAGGAACACCGCAACTGATTGTGGATATGGCACGTTTTCAGCATAACTTGGATTATGTTGCAGCCCATTTGCCTGCACGGTTGCAACCACGACTGGTGGTGAAATCGCTAGCGTGTTTGGAGATATTGCAACACGCAAGCCAAAGTCTGAATACGCAGCGTTTTATGTTGTTTCATCTGCCACATTTGTATGAAGTGATGCAGCACTTTCCACAAGCAGATGTACTGTTTGGCAAGCCAATGCCAATACGTGCGGTAGATGCTTTTTATCAGCAGGTGATGGCGTCTGCTGAGAATATCCAATTGCATTTACAATGGTTGGTTGATCAACCTGCACGTTTACAACAGTATTTACATTTGGCACAACAACGCCAGCTTTGTTTGAATATTAATCTTGAAATTGATATCGGTTTGCATCGTGGTGGGGCGCAAGATCATGCTGGATTTATGCAAATGCTGGAATTGATTCAGCAGCATCCACAACATTTAAAACTGTCAGGTTTGATGGGGTACGATGCGCATGTGGTGAAATTACCAAATGTATTTCATGCACAAGCCAAAGCCTATCAACACTCACAGCAGCAATATAGAAATTATAAACAACTGATTCAGCATCATTTTCCAAAGTTGTGGCAGGATGACTTGTGTTTTAACGGTGGTGGTAGCCTGACATTTATGCAGCATTGTCAGCACAGTGAATGTAATGATCTGGCTTTTGGTTCGATGTTGCTTAAACCCAGTGATTTTGATTTAAAAATCTTGTCAGATTTGCAATCGGCTTTGTGGATTGCAACACCTGTTTTAAAGGTATTGGCTGCGGTACAAGTGCCAGGCTTAGATCGTTTGCAGTCCTATTTGCCACAATCCAATCAAGCCGTTTTTGTTTATGGTGGCTATTGGATGGCAGATTATGTTTATCCTGAGAGCAGTCATCCACATGCTTTATACGGACGCAGTAGCAATCAAGAGTTGATTCAAGTACCCAAACAGCATCGCATCCAAATAGATGATTATGTATTTTTACGCCCGCAACAGAGTGAGGCGGTGTTGCCACAGTTTGAAGCGGTGTATGCCTATCAACATGGACAATTCACGCCGTGGGCAACCTTTAGGGAATAAAAACAGCTGAAATGCCGATTCTTTGGCTTTTTTAGTACACAAAGGTTTAA
This sequence comes from Acinetobacter sp. YH12058, assembly GCF_013419805.1. Taxonomy (NCBI): domain Bacteria; kingdom Pseudomonadati; phylum Pseudomonadota; class Gammaproteobacteria; order Moraxellales; family Moraxellaceae; genus Acinetobacter; species Acinetobacter sp. YH12058. The sequence continues at coordinate 33,395 of NZ_VOZL01000012.1, read as the reverse complement.
ACCTGTACGCAAGCCGTGTAAAATTTAAGGCGCTTTTTATTTATACACCGTTTTTATCTTTTGAGGGTCTCCCTTAATCATAATCTCGCGGTGATATGCTCCATGGTACGGGGCATCACTCCTTAAGGATTTTTATCTATGCCTATTATCACTTTGCCAAATGGCGATCAAAAACAGTTTGATCAAGCCGTATCTGTGATGGAAGTTGCTCAAAGCATCGGTCCGGGTCTTGCCAAAAATACAGTTGCTGGACGTGTGAATGATCGTTTGGTCGATGCCTGCGATTTAATTACCGAAGACGCAACCCTACAAATTATTACGCCTAAAGATGAAGAAGGCGTAGAGATTATCCGTCACTCATGTGCGCACTTGGTGGGGCATGCGGTAAAACAGCTTTTTCCTGAAGCGAAAATGGTGATTGGCCCTGTCATTGAAGAAGGTTTCTACTATGACATCTGGATGCCTCGTCCATTTACGTTAGATGATTTGGCAGCAATCGAAGAGCGTATGAAAAAGCTCATCGACCAAGATTATGATGTTGTGAAAAAAATGACCCCGCGTGATGAAGTAATTGCAGAATTCACAGCGCGTGGCGAAGAATATAAATTACGTTTGATTGCAGACATGCCAAACGAAACCCAAATGGGCTTGTACTATCATCAAGACTATTTGGATATGTGTCGTGGTCCACACGTTCCAAACACTAAATTCTTAAAGTCGTTCAAACTCACCAAAATTTCAGGCGCTTATTGGCGCGGTGATGCGAAAAACGAACAGTTACAACGTATTTATGGTACGGCTTGGGCGGACAAAAAACAGCTCGCAGCGTATATCAAACGTATTGAAGAAGCAGAAAAGCGTGACCACCGTAAAATTGGTAAAGCTTTGGACTTGTTCCATATGCAAGAAGAAGCACCAGGCATGGTGTTCTGGCATCCAAATGGCTGGACGATTTACCAAGTACTTGAGCAGTACATGCGTAAAGTACAACAAGACAACGGTTACCTAGAAATTCGTACCCCGCAAGTGGTCGATTTCACGCTATGGGAAAAATCAGGACATGCTGCCAACTACGCAGACAATATGTTCACTACCCATTCTGAAAACCGTAACTATGCAGTAAAACCAATGAACTGCCCATGTCACGTACAAGTCTTTAACCAAGGGTTAAAGTCATATCGTGATTTGCCAATTCGTCTGGCAGAATTTGGTTCATGTCACCGTAACGAGCCATCAGGTTCACTGCACGGCATTATGCGCGTACGTGGCTTTACTCAAGACGATGCCCACATTTTCTGTACCAAAGAACAAATTGGGCCAGAAGTTGCAGACTTCATCAAACTGACTTTAGATGTTTATAAAGATTTCGGTTTTGAAGAGGTGCAAATGAAACTGTCTACACGTCCTGAAAAACGTGTGGGAGATGATGCACTTTGGGATATGGCAGAAAAATCTTTGGCTGATGCCTTGGATGCTGCAGGTCTGGAATGGGAGTTACAACCGGGTGAAGGTGCGTTCTACGGCCCGAAAATTGAATTCTCACTGAAAGACTGCTTAGGTCGTGTGTGGCAATGTGGTACAATTCAGTGTGACTTTAACTTGCCTGAGCGTTTAGAGGCATCTTATGTCACTGAAGACAATGATCGTGATCAGCCTGTAATGTTGCACCGCGCAATTCTTGGCAGCTTTGAACGATTTATTGGTATACTTATTGAGCACTATGCAGGCTTTATGCCACCATGGTTAGCGCCAGTGCAAGCTTGTGTCATGAATATTACCGATTCACAAGCTGCTGCAAGTGAACAGGTCGTCGCAAAACTTAAAGAAAACGGTATTCGTGCTATTTCTGACTTGAGAAATGAGAAAATCGGCTTTAAGATTCGTGAGCGTACATTAGAGCGTATTCCATACTTACTGGTACTTGGGGACCGTGAAGTGGAAGAAGGAACGGTAAACGTCCGTACTCGCTCAGGAACAAATTTGGGTACTATGTCAATTGATGCTTTCATTGACCTAGTGAAAACAGCCGTCGCAGAACGCGGCCGGTATATTGTGGAGTAACAGCGATTAAACAGCCTGACCGTAATCAACAGGGCGGAAAATCTAACCGTCCTGCTTTGAATGATGAAATTCGTGCAAAAGAAGTCCGTCTTGTAGACGAAAATGGTGAGCAAAAAGGTATTGTAAGCTTGGCTGATGCATTACGCGCAGCAGAAAGCGTTGACCTTGACTTGGTGGAAATTGTGGCAAATGCCGAACCACCGGTGTGCAAAATCATGGACTTTAACAAGCATTTGTTTGATCTAAAGCAAAAGCAGAAAGAAGCGAAGAAAAAACAACATCAAGTACAGGTGAAAGAAATCAAGCTCCGCCCTGCGACTGATGTTGGTGATTACAACGTAAAATTACGTGCAATTATCAAATTCCTTGAAGAAGGGAACAAGGTAAAAATCACTTTACGCTTCCGTGGTCGTGAAATGGCTCACCAACAGTTAGGTTTGGCTCAATTGCAAAAAGTTGAAGCAGATGTAATTGAATATGGTGTAGTTGAACAAGCACCAAAAATGGAAGGTCGTCAAATGGGTATGTTGCTTGGTCCTAAAAAGAAAAAGTAATCCCATCTTGAACAAAAGAAGCACTGCACCTTGGCGGTGCTTTTTTTTGCGTGATGAAAGTGAGCATCTATGTTTCATGTTTATGAGATATGCCATTCGATAAAAAAACTCTACGCAGCGACACGCAACAAACGCTTAAAAACATGCTATAACTAAAACCGCAGTAGAAGAATGCTGGTCAAAAAGCAAAAAAAGTAATGAAGGATAAAACATGATTGATCTTTATTATTGGGGCACCCCCAACGGTCATAAAATTAGTATTGCACTTGAAGAAATGGGTTTGGAATATCAAATTTTCCCCATCAATATTTCAGAAGATGATCAATTTCAGCCAGATTTTTTAAAAATTTCGCCCAATAATAAAATTCCTGCAATTGTCGATCAGAACGGTCCGCGTGGTGAGCCAATCTCTGTGTTTGAGTCGGGTGCAATTTTGCAATATCTAGGGCGCAAAACTGGCATGTTTTATCCTACCGATGAACAGGAGCGTGTTGAAGTAGAGCAGTGGCTCATGTGGCAAATGGGTGGTTTTGGTCCAATGTTAGGACAGAATCATCATTTTAGCCGTTATGCACCAGAGAAAATTCCTTATGCGATTGAACGCTATATCAATGAATCCAAGCGTTTGTATGGCGTGTTAAATAAGCAGTTGATGGGGCAAAAGTACGTGGCGGGCGAATATTCAATTGCTGATATGGCTATTTTGCCGTGGGCGTTACGTCATGACTGGCAAAATATTTCGCTGGAAGATTATCCGTATGTACAAGACTATATTACACGGCTGACTGCGCGCCCTGCAGTGCAGAAAGCACTCGCGATTCAAGTTTAAATCTACTTTTATGCTAAGATGCCAGCCACCTGATACCTCACTTTTTCAGGTGGCTTTTTTATTGGATGAGCTATGCAAGAATTTTTTTTAAACTTTACCAAGATTGTTGAGCAAAATGCCAAAGTGTATTGGAGCATTATTTTGGGCATTGTGTCTTGCTTGATCTTATTTGTGATCGAAGCATTTCATGTGCAGAATATGATTGCGGCTTTAAATAGCACAGATCAACAGGTTTTACGTGCTGCGATTGAGCCTGTTACTCAGCGTTATACATGGGCACGTGCGGCACTTATTTTGCTTAGTATTTTTTGGGCGAGCTGGGAATATCGTAAAACCAAGCAGGCTTTAGGGCTTTAAATCGTCTATGCTTTGGACGCTGTTTGGTTTATTTTTATCTGCATGTGGTGCGGCAACTTTATTGCCTTTACAGTCCGAAGCTGTGTTGTTGGGGCTGTTATATGAAGGCAGCTATGCACCCATTTGGCTGATTAGCATTGCCAGTCTAGGCAATATTTTAGGTTCTTGTGTGAACTGGTATTTGGGACTCAAGATCGAACATTATAAAGATAAAAAGTGGTTTCCTGTTTCGGCTACACAATTAGAAAAAGCACAGCACACCTACGCCAAATATGGGTTTTGGTCTTTACTGCTCAGTTGGGTGCCGATTATTGGTGATCCAATTACGCTGATTGCAGGTTTAATGAAAGAACATTTTGCCCGTTTTGTGTTGATGGTGAGTCTAGCCAAAATCGGGCGTTATCTGTTTATTTATTTTGTTTATACATGGGTTTAAGCCAACCACCGCTTTACTGTCCCCATGTACACTTATGACTGTTCTTGTGTACCACACGTGTTTAAATCAAAATAAATTTCATCTTTTAATTTTGACTTTTTATACAGCCAAAATTGACGCGGTACATCTACTTGAGCAGCTTTCACTGCAGCTAAAACTTGTTGATCAAGTGCGTATTGTCCCGAACCTTGTGTCAATTTCACACGTTTCACTTCGCCATGCTTATTTACTTTGAATTGAAACTTTAACTTACGTGAGTGATTTTTTAAATCTTCCGCACTTAAGTTTAATTGTGGTTGACTACGATACTTAAATTGAACTTTTTGCTGTTGTTGCTGTGCTAACCATTGTTTAGATTGAAAATCAAACTGGCAATCTTCGTGCTGGTTATCCTGAAATCTTAAATTAAAGCTTTGAAAACCAATGGTCGGTACGGCAGTATCTTCTACATAGGTCGGTTGAATTTCAGCAGTGCGAACCGCTTGTAATAAGGCATCATCTAATTTTTTCAGCCCTGTACTTTCTTGAATAGTGGCTTGACTGATTTTGCCGGTTTCATCTGCATAAATACGCACAATTGCAGCTCGGTTTTGTTGATTTAAATCTTCATTTTTATATTTGGGTTGTGGAAACTTGCGCCATGCTAAGCGTGTGGTGAGATGAGCAGGCAAGGCAGCACTTTTTTGTACTTCGAGTGTGGCTTTTGGTGTCGATTTCTGCTGCGGTGGTTTTGCAAAAAGATGCGTCGCACTGAGTCCAAGCAATAGAGTTATATATAAAGATGTTTTCATCATATTACGGTCTTTTTTATCTCACACAAGACGAGGCGAAGTATTGATGGAATTGTGGATAATCGCAAGGGTAATCCGCAACTTATTGCAAGTTTTTAGGGTGTTGATCTGCACAATTTTTGACAGAGCTTTAGCTTTATTTTGAATTGTAGTGGGTGTTCACAATTCCAGTATTTTTTCCTGAGTTGAATTACGGCAAATGAGTGAGGTAATGATCATTTTTTATTTAGCCAATATGCTTTTGTTTTAAGCAAAGATGCTTTAGAATACTCGCTCCCTTACCTGCAGGTCGTTTTTGCAATGGTGCAGACGTGCCGAACAGGTGTTTAAAGAGGTTGTTATGGCTAAGTTAAAAACTCGCCGTGGTGCAGCTAAACGTTTCAAAGCGACTGCTAACGGTTTCAAGCGTAAACAAGCGTTCAAACGCCACATTTTGACCAAAAAATCTGCTAAACGTATCCGTCAATTGCGCGGCTGTGTAATGGTTCACGTGAGTGACGTTGCTGCTGTTCGTGCTATGTGCCCATACATCTAAGGAGATTATAAATGGCTCGTGTAAAACGTGGTGTACAGGCTCATCGCCGTCATAAAAAAATTCTTGCTCGTGCTAAAGGTTACTATGGTGCTCGTTCACGCGTATATCGCGTAGCGTTCCAAGCGGTAATCAAAGCAGGTCAATACGCTTACCGTGACCGTCGTCAAAAGAAACGTCAATTCCGTGCTTTATGGATTGCGCGTATCAATGCGGGCGCTCGTCAAAATGGTTTATCGTACAGCCGTATGATCGCTGGCTTGAAAAAAGCACAAGTGATTATCGACCGTCGCGTACTTGCTGACATCGCTATGCATGACGCAGTTGCATTTGCTGCTTTAGCTACAAAAGCTAAAGATGCATTAGCTGCATAAGTCTTTATGACTTAAAAGAAAGACCGCATTTGCGGTCTTTTTTTATGCCTGAAATTTAGGGTCTCTGCCAAGTTTCATAACTCAATCTGAGAAATTTTTAGCCACAGCCTGAGCAAAAACAAGCACTGCTTTGTTTGCAGCGGAAGGCGCAGCGAAGGACAAGCATATTTTTTGCTGCTATTGCGTTATGTGCCGGTCATTTAGAATGACTAAATTTCCTGTCCCATGCCTTATATCAGCTAAAAAATATGCGTTGTCGCAAACATAGACGAATTGTCAACAGCCCCTAAGCTTATAAACCAAAATAATAGGCAGCTGCACAAATAACCACAGTCATTAAAATCAGTTTAATCACGGCAGATGTACCCACTTTATGCGTAGCTGCAGGTGTTGGTATTTGTGGTGAAGCGATGTTTTGTACTTGGCTAGGCGTTGATTCAAAAGGATCAGGTGTTTGCACTGGCGTGAGCTGTGCGGTCTGATAATGGTTCGCAACCTTGGTGATAAATTTGGCGTGTAAATCTTCAAGTTTCTGAGAAAAATGACGTAAATTGAGTTGTTCGCTTGGTTCAAGTTCTGTGCCATCGGCATGATAAGGATGCTGGATTTTATTCTGAATGTGTTGATCCAGTGCATCTAAACGATACAGCATCTGATGTGCATAGGCAGCAGGGTAGTCTGCGGGAATTAACGCCAAAGTTGGGTACATGCTTTCAGTTGCGTTTTGAGTAAGATCTACACCGAAATAAGGTTTAGCGCTTTGCTCTGGTTCAACAAACTCTGTAGCACAAGGATTTAAAAATAATTCGGAGCGAATAAAGCGATCAATTTCATCCCAGTTTGGAGAGGCAAAATCTGCATCGAGCTGTTTGGCGAGTTTGTGATTTAATTGATAGCGCCACATGACTTCCTGACGTAGCTCGCTCTGTTGGGAAACAGGCGCCATATAATCTTGTTCTGCGGTATACCATTCTGCAAGCTCTTTTCCGAAAATCCAAGCAGATTTGTGCTGTGCCTCGTGACTCACAATAAAGTGTGCAAAAGGCAATAACTCTACATTTGGATTGGGGTTTTTTTCATCATTTAAAATACTTGCCTGATGTAGGCTTAAACGTCGCACACCTTGTTGTTTAAGATGCTCTAACCAGATTTGAAAGTGTTGTGCCAGTAAATGTTGTGACAATAAATCACGAAACTGAATTTGATGCTGGTTAAACACTTGATGCTTGAGCCAATGATTAAAACTTAAATCTTGAGCCAAATATTCATTGCCATAAGTCACAAGGGCAAGTTGCTGTTTCCAAATCTGATCGAGCGCCATAATGTTGAGATCTCGTGGTGATTGGCTTTATCTTATACTTTTTGTATTTCAAGATGCTAATCTAATTTTCATTACATCGAAGCTTCATCAAAGCGACTAAAAACTGTTAGAATACGGGGTTTTTAAATTATTTCTAAATTGTTGCTTTTGAGAGTTACTATGTCACTGGAAGCCCTGACCAATGAAGCGCTCGCTGCAATTGCAGCAGCAGAGGACCTTGCTACACTCGACCAGGTGCGAGTGCAATTTACGGGGAAAAAAAGCCAGCTTGCGGAACAATCCAAAGCACTAGGTAAAATGGACCCTGAACAGCGTAAAGAATTTGGTGCACAAATTCATGCTGTGCGTGAAGCAATCAATGCGGCATTAACTGCGCGTCAAACTGAATTACAACAAGCGGCTTTGGCACAAAAACTGGCGAATGAAACCGTTGATATTACTTTGCCAGGTCGTGGTCAAAGCATCGGCAGTATTCACCCAGTTACGCAGGTACAGGAACGTATTTGCCAATTCTTTACCAAAGCAGGTTTTACCGTGGCAACGGGCCCAGAAGTTGAAGATGACTATCACAACTTTGAAGCGTTGAATATTCCAGGACATCACCCTGCGCGTGCCATGCACGATACTTTCTATTTTGATGTGAATCATTTATTGCGTACCCACACGTCGGGCGTACAAATTCGCACCATGGAAAATCAACAGCCGCCTATTCGTATTGTTTGTCCAGGTCGTGTGTATCGCTGCGACTCAGACCAAACACACTCACCAATGTTCCATCAAATTGAAGGCTTATACGTCGCAGAAAATACCAGTTTTGCAGAACTCAAAGGTTTGTTAATTAACCTGTTAAACGAATTCTTTGAAAAAGACTTAAAAGTACGTTTCCGTCCATCTTATTTCCCATTCACAGAGCCAAGTGCCGAAGTGGATATTATGGATGAACGTGGTCGCTGGTTGGAAGTTTTGGGCTGCGGTATGGTGCATCCAAATGTGTTACGCGCTTCAGGCATTGATCCAGAAAAATATAAAGGTTTTGCCTTCGGTTTAGGGGTAGAGCGTTTTGCGATGTTGCGTTATGGCATCAATGACTTGCGTATGTTCTACCAAAATGATGTGCGTTTCTTGCGCCAGTTTGCTTAAAACTTTTTAAACAACCTTTCCTAAAATTAGGAGAGGGAAAAGAGATTATTTTTAAATTTTAAAAATCCCCCCTAAATCCCCCTTTGTAAAAGGGGGACTTACGCGAAATAAATAGAAGTGTGGGAATTCCCCTCTTTATTAAAGAGGGGGTAGGGGAGATTCAGGAAATGAATGTATGAAAATTAGCGAAAATTGGCTACGCACGTGGGTTAACCCAGCCATTGACAGCGATACTTTATCGAATCAACTCACGATGCTGGGTCTAGAAGTTGATGATATGTCACCAGCAGCAAAGCCATTTACAGGCGTTGTGGTGGGTGAAGTCTTAACGGTTGAACAGCATCCAGATGCAGATCGTTTACGTGTGACTACGGTAAATATTGGTTCAGGTGAGCCGTTGCAGATTGTGTGTGGTGCGCCAAACGTGCGTGTAGGTATGAAAGCACCTGTGGCAACCATTGGTGCGGTATTGCCAGGCGACTTTAAAATCAAAAAAGGCAAACTGCGTGGTGTGGAATCACAAGGGATGCTCTGTGGCGCATCAGAAATTGACCTTGAAGATAAACTTGATGGTTTATTGGAACTGCCTGCAGATGCACCTGTAGGTGTGAATGTACGTGAATATCTTGATCTAGATGACCATGTCATTGATATCAGTATTACTCCAAACCGTGGTGATTGTTTCAGTATTCGTGGTATTGCCCGTGAAATTGGGGTGATTAACCAATTGCCAGTGAATACACCTGACATTCAGGCAGTAGCGGCAACTATTCAGGATGAAAAAACTGTACAAAGTTTGACGGAAGGCTGCCCACGTTATTTAGGTCGTGTGATTAAAAATGTAAATACCAAAGCCGCTACACCTGAGTGGATGGAGCGCGCGTTGGCACGTTCAGGTATCCGTCAGCACAGTATTTTGGTTGATATTACCAACTATGTCTTGATTGAATTGGGTCAGCCAATGCACGCTTTTGATGGTGCTAAAATTCAAGGTGGCATTCAAGTTCGTCAAGCGACTGCAGCAGAAAAATTGGTGCTGTTAAACGAGCAAGAAGTTGAGCTGCAAGATGATGTGATGGTGATTGCCGATGACGCAAAAGTATTGGCGATGGCGGGCATCATGGGTGGTTTATCTTCTGCGGTAAGTGATGAAACCACAGAAATTTTCCTTGAATCCGCTTTCTTTGCACCATTGCATATCGCAGGTCGTGCACGTCGTTATGGTTTGCATACCGATGCCTCACAGCGTTATGAACGTGGTGTCGATTTTGAATTGCCATTATTGGCGATGAACCGTGCATCACAACTGATTGCAGAATTTGCTGGCGGCGAATTTGGTCCAATTACAGTGGCAGAACAAGCAGCACAATTGCCAACACGTGAAGCAATTGCGTTAAATCAAGCGCAAGTCGATCAGCTCTTGGGTTATCACGTTGATGCTATATTTATTGCCGATGCTTTAACTCGTTTAGGCTGCGAAGTTACTGTTCAAGCTGAAGGTCAGTGGAGCGTTGTACCACCATCACATCGTTTTGATATGGCAATTTACCAAGACTTAATTGAAGAAGTTGCTCGTATTCACGGTTATGACAACATTCAAATCAGTTTGCCTGTGATTGATGTGCAATTAGCAAAATACCAAGATCAGTTTGAAGTTGCGCAATTACGTCAAACCGCAGTGACTTTAGGTTATCAAGAAGCAATTAGTTTTAGCTTTGCCGATGCAAAATTGGAAAAACAATTAAACCCTGCAGTGAATCCGTTGGCATTGGCGAATCCAATTTCAAGCGATTTGGCAGTAATGCGCTCAACGTTGTTATCCAGCTTAATTCCATGCGTTCAGTACAACGTGAATCGTCAACAAAACCGTGTGCGTTTCTTTGAGTTGGGTTTACGTTTTGATTATCAACATGCAGCAAGCATTCATGACTTGAAGCAAATTCCAACTTTGGCATTGATTGCGGTGGGTGCTAAACATGCAGAATCTTGGCATGCTAAAGCTCAGCCTATGGATTTCTTCGATTTTAAAGGCGATATTGAAGAAATTTTAGCTGCAGGTCGTGTGCAGGTAGAGTATGTTCGTTCGGAGCGTACTTGGTTGCATCCTGGACAATCTGCTGAAATTTTGGTAGATGGTCAGTCTATTGGTTACTTTGGTCGTTTACATCCATCTTTAGAAGATGAGCTGGATTTAGGCACGGCTTGGGTAGCAGAACTCGATCAAACAGCAGTTTTGCAAACTTATGTATCTAATTTTACAGAATTATCACGTTTTCCATCGGTTAGACGTGATATTGCGCTTTTAATTAGTGATAAGATAAATGTAAGCGAAATTCAGCAACTTATTGAAAAAACGGGTGGAGCGCTGTTAGACTCAACTTGGTTATTCGATGTGTATACTGGACAAGGTGTTGAACAAGGCAAGCGTTCTTTGGCTTTTGCTCTGTTATGGCAACATCCAACACGTACACTTGAAGATGCTGAAATTAAATCTGGTATGGATAACATTCTGCAAGTGTTGGAAAACACTTACCAAGCGACATTGAGGGCTTCATGACAGCATTAACAAAAGCAGAAATGGCTGATCATTTAAGTGAGCTCACGAGTTTAAACCGCCGTGAAGCGAAACAAATGGTCGAGTTATTTTTTGATGAGATCAGCCAAGCACTGATCTCTGGCGAGCAAGTTAAACTTTCAGGGTTTGGGAACTTCGAGTTACGTGATAAACGTCAACGACCTGGTCGCAACCCGAAAACAGGCGAAGAAATTCCAATTTCAGCCCGCCGTGTAGTCACATTCCGCGCAGGGCAGAAATTCCGCCAGCGTGTGGGAAATGAGCAGATCGATTGATCTGCTTTTTTTTATGCTTTTTATAAGAGATTTTAGAAAGACGCTGTGATTTAGCAAGACATAGTGATTGATCTTGCAATTGGGAGACTTGAATCAAACTATGGATATGAATGAAAACACTGTAGAGCTGAACAAGACGCTACCTAAGAATTGAGCGTGGAGATGAGAAACCAAAAGGTTATATCGAAATAAATGCCGAATGGGGTTAAGTGTTTTGGTTAAATGCTTTTATATGCTGAATCATCTACTTGAAAAAGATGGATTGAGCGATTTGGAGATATTGTGCTGAGTAAAATAAATTTTAGACAAAATATTCAGAAATAAAAAAGAGAGCCATCGGCTCTCTTTTTGTACTGCATAATCGTATCGATTATTGAGCAGCAGCTTCAGAAGCAGCAGCAGCAGCGTCTACAGCAGCATCAGCAGCGTCAGTTGCAGCAGCAGCAGCAGTGTCAGCAGCATCAGTAGCAGCGTCTACAGCAGCTTCAGCGCCAGAAGCAACTTCTACAGCAGCAGCGTCAGCAGCAGCTTCAGCTTCAGATGCAGCTACAACAGCTTCAGATGCAGCAGCGTTAGCGTCAGCAGCAGCTTCTTCAGTTTTTTTAGCACAACCAACGAAAGCTAAAGTAGTAGCAACTGCAGCAGCAATAGCGATTTTTTTGAATAACATGGCATCACTCTCTAAAATATGAGATTAAAAAAAACCGACGTTAGTCTGTTGTATGCTTTTATTATTCCTAAATTTTGTTAGGCACTAACAACGCAGGCGCAGTCTAACTGGTCTGCGAATATGCTATCACTGCGCTTTTTGAATTGCTACTAGGTTGATTGAAAAAAAGGCAAAAAAACGCGAAAAATACGTGCTTTTTTAACAGAAAATAACAATTAATTTGGCATTTTAGATTGGAGAGTTGCACGGTAACTGGCTAAAAACTAAAAGGTTTTTACTAAATATTTTTTTATAATCATTTACTTAAAAATAAGTTTACATATACCGCGTGCAATTGTGTCTTTATGTAAATTTTGTCAACCAAATAAAAAAGCCATCGTTTTAAGATGACTTTTTTAGGTGTTCTAATATTTATAGCCGTTTAATTGGCTGCTTTACGTTTCATTTGATCAAAGAAGTCGTCATTAGTTTTGGTTTCTTTCATGCGATCAAGCAAGAATTCCATTGCTGCCAATTCATCTTGAGTGTGTAACAATTTACGCAAAATCCAAACTTTACGCAAATTATCTTCACTCATTAAGCGCTCTTCACGACGTGTACCTGATTTTTTGATGTTCATGGCAGGGAAAACACGTTTTTCTGCAATACGACGGTCTAAGGTAATCTCTTGGTTGCCTGTACCTTTAAACTCTTCGTAAATCACTTCATCCATTTTACTGCCAGTTTCAATCAGTGCAGTTGAAATAATGGTTAGAGAACCACCTTCTTCAATATTACGTGCAGCACCAAAGAAGCGTTTTGGACGTTCTAAAGCGTGCGCATCAACACCACCTGTTAAAACCTTGCCTGAAGAAGGTACGACAGTGTTGTAGGCGCGTGCCAAACGGGTAATCGAATCCAGTAAAATCACCACGTCTTTTTTATGTTCAACTAAACGCTTGGCTTTTTCAATGACCATTTCTGCAACTTGAACGTGACGAGCAGGTGACTCATCAAATGTTGATGCAATCACTTCACCGCGCACGGTGCGTTCCATTTCAGTCACTTCTTCAGGGCGTTCATCAATGAGAAGTACAATCAAGAACACTTCTGGGTTGTTACGAACAATCGACTGAGCGATGTTTTGTAGCAACATGGTTTTACCCGCTTTAGGCGGAGCCACAATAATTGAACGCTGACCTTTACCAATTGGCGCAACCAAATCTACCACACGTGCAGTTAAGTCTTCAGTTGTTCCATTACCTAACTCCATCACCAACTGTTCTGTTGGGAAAAGCGGGGTTAAGTTTTCAAATAAGATTTTATTACGTGAATTTTCAGGGGTGTCATAGTTAATTTGATTGACTTTGAGCAAAGCAAAATAACGTTCGCCTTCTTTTGGTGGACGAATCGTACCTGTAATGGTGTCACCCGTGCGCAGGTTAAAGCGACGAATTTGCGAAGGGCTGACATAAATATCATCTGGGCCAGCAAGGTATGAACCTGCAGCTGAGCGTAAGAAACCAAAACCATCAGAGAGAATTTCTAGAACGCCATCACCAAAAATCTCTTCACCATTCATGGCATGGCGCTTTAAGATGGCAAAAATAATGTCTTGCTTGCGGTTACGCGCCATTCCTTCAAGGCCCATAAACTCGGCAATCTTGATGAGTTCGCCAATCGGTTTTTTCTTGAGTTCGGTTAAATTCATAGAGGTTCTGATAGAATTAAAATTCTGGGGTACAGGTTAGAGAGGGAGCAACATTTAGCCGCATTCATACAATAAAATGAAAGCAATTGTATTTGCACAATAACGATTCAGAGCACTGATTCATTGTTTGATTGAAAAATGTGAAAAACAATTTCTGTTGCCGAGCGGCATTTTTGTGTTGTGTCTTTTCAGAAAGAGGATGAAAGATCCTGCGTTTCCTGAGCATGCAATATAAGAGAGAAACGTCTACTTGTCAATTTGTAGGCAAAAAAAATACGCCAATGCGTGGCGTATTTTTTTCATCATCTCTATAAATAGACGATGGATCCATCGACTTAGATATTTTCGTCAATAAATGCAGTCAATTTAGATTTAGGTGCTGCACCGACTTGCTGTGCAACCACTTCACCATTTTTGAACATCAATAATGCTGGAATATTGCGGATGTTGTAGTTCACTGCAGTTTGTTCGCAAGAAGTTACATCAACTTTTACAATTTTAACTTTGCCTTGGTATTCGTCTGCAAGTACTTCAAGTACAGGTGCAATTGCTTTACATGGCGCACACCAGCCAGCCCAGAAGTCAACCAATACAGGAGTATCTGATTGAAGAACATCTGCTTCGAAGTTTGCATCAGTGGTGTTTACGATGTTGCCAGACATGGATTACGCTCCAAATAATTTTTAAGATAGCTTTAGTTAGTATTACATAGCCATCTTGAACAAAGTAGGGGAATCTGTGGATTTTCCACTCAAAATACAAATTTGTCTAATTGATCGTGACGATAACGCTAAACGAAAATGCTAATTCTGTAACACAATTGTCATATATGCAGAAAATTTAAATAGTCGTCAAATTGTGCTGATAAATGGCTTTTAAATTAGGTGTATGTGAATTACTCTAGGCACAATTCTGTCTAGGTTTGTTTGAAGAATGTCTGATTTTTTAATTGATGAAGAGTTACTCGCAGCCATCGATATGGGGTCGAATAGTTTCCACTTGGCAATTGCACGAGTGGATCATGGTGAAGTAAAAAAAGTGGCATCAATGTCAGAAAAAGTACAGTTGGCCGCAGGTTTAGATGAAAATAAGAATTTGACCGAAGCAGCTCAACAACGTGGTTTGGCATGTTTGGCGCGTTTTGTAGGACGTTTAACTGCGGTGCAGTCAAATCGTTTGCGTATTGTGGCAACCAACGCATTGCGTCAGGCCAAAAATGGACATGAGTTTATTCAAAAAGCCGCAGAAATTTTGCCTAAGCCTATTGAAATTATTGCAGGGCGTGAAGAAGCCCGTTTAATTTATTTAGGCGTATCGCACACGATGGCAAATAGTGGTCGTCGTTTGGTGATTGATATTGGCGGTGGCTCTACAGAATTGATTATTGGCGAAGAATTTGAGCCAATTCATACCGAATCTTTACAAATGGGCTGTGTGGCCTATACCAAAGCCTATTTTGCCGATGGCGAAATTAGCAAAAGCAGTTTTGAAAAAGCAGTGGTTGCAGCGCGTAAAGAATTGTATTCGATTGCCAATACTTATAAAGAAGCAGGTTGGGATACCGTTGCAGGTTCGAGCGGTACCATTAAAGCCTGTCGTCAAATTACGGTAAATATGGGCTGGAGCAATGAGCAGGAAAATCTGACTCGTGAAGGTTTAGAAAAACTCAAAGACCGTTTGCTCAAGTTTAAACACGTATCAGAAATGGAATTTGATGGTCTAAAAGAAGACCGTCGAGCAGTTTTGCCAGCAGGTTTGGCAATTTTATATGCGGTATTTGATGTATTAGATATCGATAAACTGGTGTATTCCGATGGGGCTTTGCGTGAAGGCGTAATGTATGACTTGTTGGGACGTTTCCAGCATGAAGACATTCGTGATCGCAGTGTACAGGCCTTGATGGGGCGTTATAACTCAGACCCGAAACAGGCTGGACGTGTGGTGAAAACTGCGCAACATTTATTTGACAGCGTGGCAGAATCATTAAAATTAAATAACGAAGATAGTGACTTATTGCGTCGTGCTGCGTACCTACATGAAATTGGTTTAGCCATCAGTCACAGCAGTTATCATCGTCACGGTGCATATTTATTGCAACATTCGGACATTCCCGGTTTCTCACAAATTGACCAAAACTATCTCTCGCATTTGGTCGGCAACCATCGTCGAAAGTTGCGCCAAGACTCGAAAACAGAAGCACTGAAAGCGGGTGGCAATAAAATTGTTTACTTAAGTTTGTTGCTTCGCCTTGCAGTTTTGGTCAACGCAAGTCGTAGCGATGCGATGCTTCCTGCCATTGAATTAAGCATCCGCAATGCGCAACAATGGCAGCTCAGCGTGTCGGGTGATGCCAAACAATGGCCATTGCTTGTCGCTGAATTGCACGATGAACAAGTGCAATTCAAGAATTGGGACATTGAATTGAATATTCAGTCGGAACAATTTGTCGATTAAGATTTGGTTAATTTAGGGATAACAGTCGACTTATGAAAAAAGCTGCTCAATCTAAAGCATGGAAAACCGTGCAAATTGCACGTCATCCTGAACGTCCGCAATTTCTAGACTATGTGGGTGAAATTTTCACTGAATTTGATGCCTTACATGGCGATCGTTTATTTGGTGATGATGGTGCAATGATCGGTGGATTGGCACGCTTTGATGGTCAGCCTGTCATGGTGATAGGTCAACATCGTGGTCGCAGTACCCGCGAAAAATTACAACACAACTTCGGGATGTGTAATCCAGAAGGCTACCGTAAGGCACAGCGTCTTATGGATATGGCAGAGCGTTTTAATCTGCCAGTTTTCACTTTTGTTGATACGATGGGTGCATACCCAGGTGTAGGTGCAGAGGAACGTGGTCAGGCAGAAGCGATTGCGACCAGCTTAGCGCAATTGTCGAACTTAAAAGTACCTGTAATTGCTACAGTATTGGGCGAAGGTGGTTCAGGCGGTGCGTTGGGTATTGGCGTGGCTGACCGTGTGGTAATGTTGTCACACAGTATTTACTCTGTTATTTCACCAGAAGGTTGTGCGTCTATTCTGTGGAAAACTGCAGAAAAAGCCGAACAAGCCAGTGAAGCATTGGCATTGACTGCAGAAAAACTGCAAAAGATTGGTATTGTAGAATACGTGGTTGATGAAGGTGAGGGTGCGCATTTAAACCCTGAACAAGTCATGCACAGTCTGAAAAATGTGTTAAAAGAAGCTTTGGATGAATTGCAAGCGATGGATGCAACACAACGATGCGAAGAACGTTACCAGCGTTTAATGAAGTTTGGCAGCGACAATTTAGGTCTAGCGTCTTAAGCCAATTACAGGCTTTTTCTGCACAGACAAAATTTTTAATCGGATGTAGTGGCGGCATGGATTCCATGCTGCTACTGCATCTTTTGTCGTTTTTGTGCCCTGAAAAAGTACGCGCGATTTATATTGATCACCAATTGCAAAGTCCAAGCGCAGCGTGGGGCACATTGGTGCAAGCCACCTGCCAAAATTTAAATGTGCCGTGTGTGCTGCAAAAAGTCAGTGTGTCTGAGGGTAATTTAGAAAATCAGGCACGTCAGGCGCGTTATCAGGCCTATATGCAGCACTTAGATAGCAACGAAGTTCTAGTATTGGCGCATCATCAGCAAGATCAGGCAGAAACCGTATTGCTGCGTTTGTTTTCAGGCGCAGGTGTGCAAGGACTTGCTGCCATGCAAGCTGTCGATGTGCGTGATGACATCAGTATTTGGCGTCCGTTATTGGATATTTCGCGTGAGCAGATTTGCCAATGGAGTGCTGAATTAAAGCTCGATTATGTGCAAGACCCAAGCAATCAGGATGTGCATTATGACCGAGCTTGGGCAAGAGAAATATTGTGGCCTGTCGTGCAACAGCGTTTTCCTAAAATGCAGCAAGCTGTGACGCGTACTGCAAACTTGATGCAAGATACTGAAAACATTTTGGCAGAAGTTTTGGCGCAGGATTTAGCTGCATGTGGCACAGACTCGCAGTTGAATTTAATTCAGTTACAACAATTGTCTTTGTCACGGCAACGTCAGCTATTATCGGCATGGATGAAAGGACAGGCACAATATCGCCCAAGTTTTGATATGGTCGAACGCTTGCAACGTGAGGTGATTCAAGCCAAAGCCGATGCACAAGCGGCATTACATTGTCAGGATTATTATTATCTGCGTTATCAGCAACAATTATTTCGTTTGCCGAAAGCGGAGTATTTAGCTGCAGAACATTTTGAGGCAGAAGAACAAGTGTTATGTTTGCAGGCAGATCAGACTTTTCAAGTGTGGTCTGGCTGTTATCAACTGCAACAAGCCAAAGTCGGTTTATCTGCAACTTTGCTGAATCGTCCGTTAACTTTACGGCCACGTTTGGGTGGTGAAAAAATTCATTTGTATGGTCGGGTGGGCACATGGCCACTGAAAAAAGCCATTCAGGAAGCACAAATTTTTCCGTGGACGCGTCATACAATTCAAATATTAAGCCTAGATAATGTTATGCTAGGCGTTTTTAGCCCCAAAGGCTTTTGGCTTGCACAGTCGGACTATTGTGTCGCAGATGGATGGCAACCGAATTTAGTCTCTTAACGACAAAGAACTCAACGAAGAGCGTGAATCATGAGTGCAGTATTGAATTGTAATATTAGTTTCATTGGCGGTGGCAACATGGCGCAAGCCTTGATTGGTGGTTTGATTGCCAGAGGTTTGCCGCCAACCCGTATTACAGTTTCAGACCCTGTAGAACAAGTGCGTGAATTATTAAAAGAAAAAGATGTGCATGTCACTGAGGATAATTTGGCCGCGATTGCAGATGCAGATATTGTGGTATTTGCAGTCAAACCACAGGTTTTGGCACAAGTATTGCGTCCATTGCACGGTCAGTTTGAAGATAAACTGGTGATTTCGATTGTTGCGGGCGCAGAAATTGCCACGATTTCTGAGTTATTACGTACAGAACGTGTAGTGCGGGTAATGCCAAATACGCCTGCTTTGGTGCAAACAGGTGCACATGGTTTGTATGCAACCGAACAGGTCAATAGCACTGACCGTGAATTGGCAAGTCAGGTTTTGGCAGCGACAGGTTTAACTATTTGGGTAAACTCTGAGGCGCAAATTGATGCTGTGACTGCAGTATCTGGTTCAGGGCCAGCATATTTCTTCTATTTGATGGAAAGTATGATTCGTGCAGGCAAGAACTTAGGTTTAGATGAAAAAGTGGCGACAGCACTGACGTTACAAACTGCTTTGGGTGCAGCACAAATGGCAATTACCAGCTCGAATACACCTGCAGAATTACGCAAAAATGTAACTTCACCAAATGGCACGACCCAAGCGGCAATTGAAGTGTTTGATCATGCGCAAATTTCACAAAATATTCAGGCGGCATTGGCTGCTGCTAAAACGCGTAGTCAAGAATTAGCGCAAGAGTTGAGTGATAGTATTTAATTATTGAAAAACAATGAATTTAAATTTTAGGAAAGTTTAAGTATGGGTGCAAATTCTGCGCTAATTTTTGGCATTATCATTAACGTAGCGATTTTGCTCGTATTCTTCCGTTTCTTAATGCAATTGGCAGCGGTGAGTCCTTATAACCCTGTGGTGCTTTCAACCATTAAAGCCACCAAAATTGTAGATGTATTTGGACGTATTTTTCCAACGGTTGGCAAAGGTCGAGTTAACTCTGCAGCCTTGGCTTTGTTGGTGGTGTTGTATCTACTCAAAATTTTTGGTGTTATGTATCTCAATGGTGCGATGCCGAATAGTCCAATTCACTTACTGATTCTGACTTTTGTGACCATGATTCAGGATTTAATCCGTTTCTGTCGTTATTTGATTTTTGCCACCATTATTTTGAGTTGGGTGGTGATGTTTACTCAATCTCGTGGCCCGTATATTGAGGTGATTCAAGAGTTGGCAGAGCCGTTATTAGCACCATTTCGTCGTTTATTGCCGAACATGGGCATGATTGATTTGTCGCCAATTATTGCATTTTTGGCTTTATATATCGCTGAAATTATTATGAATCAGGTAGCGATTGTATTGCTGACTGGCTTATAAGTCGCATTATCCTAAAACATTAAAAAGGACTCAAATCGAGTCCTTTTTTTGTAGTTTAAGTTTGGGCTGACGACCTTAATGAGTCTTCAGAAATACAAATAACCTGCATCCTGACCTCCTTCTAGGCGAAGGAAGGTGCTGAAAAAAGAGAGCGCAACGACTTTAATGCGCTTCATCCCAGTTATTGCCTTTTCCGACTTCCACCACCAATGGTACAGAAATTTCCACCACAGATTGCATGACTTCTGCCAACTTCGGCGCGAGTTCATCTGCCGCATCTGCATCGACTTCAAATACCAATTCATCGTGTACTTGCAGCAACATTTTGGCTTGCGCTTGCGGTAACATTTTGTCGACTTCAATCATCGCCATTTTAATAATATCAGCTGCAGAGCCTTGTAATGGCGCGTTAATTGCCGCACGTTCTGCCGCTTTACGTACCATCATATTACGTGCAGCAATATCTGGCGTATAGAGGCGACGACCTAAAATAGTTTCTACAAAACCTTGTTCTAGCGCGACTTGGCGGGTACGTTGCATATATTCATAAATGCCCGGATAACGCTGGAAGTATTGCTTGATGTAGTTTTGTGATTCTTCACGGGTAAACCCAAGCTGACGAATTAAGCCAAATTCCGACATGCCGTAGAGCAGACCGAAGTTTACAGCTTTGGCCTGACGACGCTGATCTGAGGTTACGTCTTCTAAGGCAATACCCAAGACTTCTGCCGCAGTACGGCGGTGCACGTCTTGTCCATGGTTAAAGGCATCGAGTAGGGCATCATCTTGTGAAAAATGTGCCATTAAACGCAATTCGATTTGCGAGTAGTCGGCTGCCAACAACACGCGACCTTCAGGTGCGACAAAGGCTTTACGAATTTGACGACCAATTTCGGTACGAATTGGAATGTTTTGTAAGTTTGGATCAGTAGAAGATAAACGCCCTGTTGCAGTCAAAGCTTGGTGATAACTGGTATGCACTCGATGCGTATCGTTGTTGGCTTGTTTCAGTAAGCCATCGGTATAGGTGCTTTTGAGTTTAGATAAACCACGGTAGTCTAAAATTAAACTACTGATCGGATGCTCAATTTTTTCCAAAACACTTTCACTGGTACTGTATTGACCTGTTGCGGTTTTCTTGCCGCCTTTGAGTCCGAGTTTATCAAACAGGATTTCGCCCACTTGTTTCGGTGAGCTGACATTAAAGTTTTCACCTGCCAATTCTACAATTTGGTTTTCCAAATCTTGCATGGTTTGGGAAAAATCGACACCCAATTGATCTAAAAATTTCAGATCAAGCTGAATGCCATTTTCTTCCATACTGGTCAGCACACGCGCCACAGGCATTTCGATGTTGTGCAAAATATTGACCAATTCAGGATGCTTTTGTAGCTTCGCAGACAGCACTTCATATAAACGATACGTAACATGCGCATCTTCTGCAGCGTAGTGCGCAGCCGTTTCAATTTCAATTTGATTGAAAGTTTTTTGCTTGACGCCTTTGCCTGCAATTTGCTCATAAGATGTGGTCAGGTGGCTTAAATATAAGCGTGCCACGTCATCCATGCCGTGACGGGTTGCGACAGAGTTAAGCACATAAGATGCCAACATGGTATCGAAATACCAACCTTGTAAATGAATACCGTGATTTTCAAGCACATGCGCATCATATTTTAAATGATGCCCAATTTTATCCACCGCATTATTTTCTAAAATAGGTTTGATTTGTGCCAAAACCTGATCACGGTTGAGCTGCTGTGGTGCGCCCTCATAATCATGCGCCAATGGTACGTAATAGGCATCTTTGGCATCGAACGCGATAGAAAAACCAACAATTTCTGCAACGCGATAATCCAGACTGGTGGTTTCTGTATCAAAGGCAAAACGCTGTGCAGTTTGCAAGCGTTGCAGCAAAGCATCCCAATGCGCCTGATCTAAAATGGTGTGGTATGTTGCTGCACCGAGTTGATCATCAACACTGCTTTGCGTGGCTTGATCTTCAGTTTCAATTTCATTGGCTGTCGGTGCGGCGACTGTTTTTGCAGCTTGTTTATAATTGCTGTTATTTGGATTATTTGGATGATCGAGCGATTGTAATTGATTACGGAATTCTAGCTCGGTATATAAATTGCGTAAGGCTTCAACATTAGGGTCTTGTAGTTTTAGATCGGCATAACCAAAGTTCAGATCAAGGTCACAAACAATGCTGGCGAGTTGATGATCTAGCGCGATGCCATCGGCATTGTCTTTAATATTTTGTCCGACTTTGCCTTTAATATGATCGACATTTTCTAAAATCGCACCAATCGAGCCATATTCGGCCAGTAGTTTTGCAGCAGTTTTGGCGCCAATGCCAGGCACGCCCATAATACCATCAGAAGCATCACCCATGAGGGTCAGATAATCAATAATTTGATGCGGCCATACGCCAAACTTGTCAAATACAGCCTGAATATCCATTGGCTTTTCTTTGAAGCTGTCTTCAAGGGTAACTTTTTCAGTCACCAACTGCGCCATGTCTTTATCGCCCGTAGAAATCAGTACTTGCTGTCCTTCGGCTTCGGCACGTTTGGCTAAAGTTCCAATAATATCATCGGCTTCTGCGCCTGGTAGCATGTAAAGTGGAATACCCAAAGCACGAATTAAAGCATGTAAGTATGGAATTTGCTGAGAAAGTTCCTCAGGCATACTTGGGCGGTCACCTTTATAAATTGGCGATAGTTCGTGACGGAAAGTCGGCTCAGGCGTATCAAAAATTACCGCCATGTGAGTAGGCTGAGTACGACGCATCAACTTTTGAATCGCAGAGATCGCGCCACGAATAGCATTGGTATGTAAACCAGTTGACGTGGTTAATGGTGGTAGTGCGTGAAAGGCACGAAATAGAAAATATGAGCCATCGACCAAGACAAATGGTGGCATGGATTGATTCCTTCTGCAAATAAGCAGTTTATTGTACGTGATTTTTGCAGTTGTCGCAGAAACTGATTTTTAAGGCAAGTGTTGCAGACGCACAGTTACCGAATTGCTGATGAATCCTGATTCAGAATCGTGCTGTCTGTTGTATGATCGGAGCCATGACAATATCAATAAAATGAAGAGCAATGCAGACAGGGCAGAATGAAATTCGAATCATTTGGTTCATGCTATTAATCATAATTTCAATTGGCGCATGGTGGCTCGGTGTGCCGATGCTGAGTTATATCTGTGCAGTTGCTGCGGTGGTCAGCGTGATGTTTTTTGTGGGACGAGTGCAGAACTCACTGGAACAGGTTGTGGATGCACAGTCACAAGTACAACGCCAAAGCTCTAAAACTCCTTTATATATCGCCGCTTTTATTGCTTTTTTAGGAATATTGCTGGATTGGTATTTACTGACATCTATTGCTTTAAGTGCATGGATTTTTATGTTGTTGCGATGGTTGCAGCGTTTGGAGCAAGGACTGTATCAATTACAGCAATTACAAAGTGCCGCTAAGCTTCAGGCGCATGCTCAAAAGAGCTATCCTCAAAAGACCAATGCTCAAGAGAAAAAGGTTCAAACGCAATTCGCAGAGCATATTTTAGCCAATACATCTGAAGTTGATGCAAGTCTTTCATCAGTTAAGGCAAATGTGGATGATGGTGTTATATCAACCGCTTCTCAACCTGAAACCATCGCTATTCAATCTGATTCCACATTATCGAGCGAGCCGAATTCTGTTCGGGAACAAGCAGCTCAAGTTTCTTATCCATATCAAGACCAAGAGTATCTACATCAAGAATATTCAGCTCCAGATTTAGCCAAATCCTCAAGGTCTGTTGCACCTTTTGCAACTCAGTCGCGCTCATCAAGTAACAGTTTATTGCAACAAGCTCAATCATGGCTGATACATGGTAATCCTGTATTAAAAGCAGCAATTGTAGTGTTACTCATAGGCGTGGTGTTACTGCTACGTTTTGCTACTGAACATTGGCAATTTAGTTTGGCAGTGAAACTTTTGTTCGTTGCTGGCGTGAGTGCAGCAGTGACAGTATTCGGTTATCTGTTACGCAACAAAAATCGCAGCTTTGCTTTGGGTGTGCAAGGTTTGGGGTTGGCTGGGCTGTGTCTGACCTTATTTTTTGCCTATTACAATTTGGTCATTCCAAATTTAGCTATCGCCAGTCTGTGTTTTATTGTGGTGATGTTGCTCACGCTCTGGCTGAGTTTAAAACAACAATCAGTCGAACTTGCCCTCATGGCAATGCTGATTGCGTATTTCGCACCGTTTACTTTACCTGTTCGTAATGCAACAGCCATTGAATTTATTGCCTATTATTTGCTGATTAATATTTCGGTTGCCATTTTAAGTAGTTTACGTCCGTGGAAATATTTAAATCAAATTGCGTTTTTAATGACGGTTGTGGTGGGTGGCAGCTATGCCTTTTATCATGGTTATATCTTTGAACGGCAGGTGCTAACGCTTTTAGTTTTGGCGCATGCGGCTATTTTTATTTGGTTGGGTTTTCGCTTTAGTCAGCTTTTGGCACAGGAAGATGTCGCCACGTTTCAGCTGAAACCTATTTTAGACCTTGCCTTGATTTTTGGCGCACCCATTGTCGGTTATGCCTGTTTATATCTGATGTATTTTGAAGAAACAGCAGAGCAGGCAGCCTTTAGTTTGTTATTTGCGGTGGTTTTTGCAGGTTTGTATTGGCTGATCAAACAGCATCGGCAGACACAATTTATTGCACAAAGTTATTTCAGTTTGATGCTGATTTTTAGTGTGTTGATTCCACCTATTTTACTGCCTGAACAATGGAGTGTCATTGGTTGGGCATTACAAGGCGTGGCTGTGTTTATTTTTGCCTTTATTCAATATTCTAAAATTAGCCGTTATTTGGCACTAGGTTTGTTTGCCGTAGCGGGCTTATCTGGGCTGTATTATTTAGTAGAGTTGCCTTATTTCGAGCGCAGTATTTATTGGGTACTGAGCCTAAGTTATGCCACGGTTGTGGTGTTTTCCAACAGCCGTGCAGCTTTCAGACAACAACTGAGCACAGCAACCACGAGCGTACTGTGTTTAATGATGTTGTCTGCAACCAGTTTATGGCTATGGTTAGGTTTAGATTACTTTGATGGAGAACTTGCAACCGTACAGACGCTTTTGGCGGTGGTGGTCATTTATTTACTTATCAACGAAGTACTACTTTCTCGTCAAGCGACATGGTCATGGCTATTGCCCAAATGGTTAGGTCTAACGCCAGTTTCGCTCACTGCAGCAGGTTTATTATTCAGCCGTAGCTATGATGGAGCGGTGCATTGGGTTTCGGGTACTGAACGTCTGCTATTTGCCTTGTTTGCAGGCGTGCTCAGTGTGTTGTGGTTGCGTCCTTTATGGACTGTCCGCAGCGACAAAGAATGGCTGAGTTTAGGACTGTTACCCATTTTGGCGATGGCGAGTTTAACGCTGTTACCACAGCATCCGTATAGCAGCGTGGTGATTTTACCATTGCTCTTTGCGGCGTGGTGTTGGTGGCAACAACCGGATTCAGATTGGCGCAAATTTTGGTATGCGCGTAGCAATTTAATCTTCATGTTGATGTGGATGCTATGTTCACAACTGTTGACTGAACACGCATTTTACGGCTATGTACTGCCTATTTTGAATCCATTTGATTTGGTCAGTATAGCCATGTTGGTGGCTATTTTGTGGATGTTGAATCTGCAACGCAAAACCCATTTAGACCAAGGCTTGGCAGCGGTAATTATGGTCTTGAGTTTACTGTGGCTAAGTAGTTATGTGCTATTACGTGCCTTACATCTGTATTTGGGAACGCCAATCAACCAAATTGCTGTTTGGCAAGATGCCACTGTGCAGCTCAGTTTGACCTTGCTTTGGGTGAGTTTGGCTTGTATCGCCATGTGGATTGCCAGTCTGAAACAATTACGTGCCTTGTGGATTTTAGGCAGCAGTATTTTGGTGATTGTGACCTTAAAATTGGTGCTTTTAGATTTATCTAATATTGGAACTTTAATGCGCGTGCTGTCATTCTTTGCTGCAGGTTTAGGTATGCTACTGATTGCATATATTGCCCCAATTCCTGAGCCAGATCTCGTAAAAAACAACACTTCGCCGTCTTCCAAAGCTTGAGCAGATCCTCAAGTTTAGTTAGAGGCAAAGTGTCGAAGACTGAAACGATTACTTTAAGTCAGGTTCTCGTTTCAGTGCTTGGGCATTGGCATATTGATCAAGTTCTTCATTATTTAAAGGGCGCGATAAAGGATGATCAACAAAACCCATTTTGGGTACAGGAATTTCGATTTGGTTGTCTAGGAAACCATTACGGATACGTTCCTGCATTTCATCACGTACCTTTAAAAAGTTTTCTTGCTGACACCACACCGCAAACAACAATTCAATTGAAGATTCACGGAAAGCTGTAACTGTCACCGCGGGTTTAGGGTCAGACAGCACGAGCGGATATTGATTGGCGACACTGAGCAACACTTCACGCACTTTAATAATATCTTCGTGAAAATTAATCGCGAGGGTAATGGGCACACGTCGGATTGGAAACTTGGACAAGTTATGCACGGGTGCACGAATCAATTGTTCATTGGGTAAACGCACATAAATATTGTCTTGGGTCAGCAATTTAACTGAAAGTAAGTCAATTGAGATCACTTCACCTTCAATGGTGTGTCCGCGAATCAGGGTGATTTGAATGGTATCGCCCACTTCAAAAGAACCTTCACCAATCAGGAACATACCACTAATTAAATTGGATGCCGAGGTTTGTGAGGCAAAACCCAAAGCCACGGTTAAAATACCCGCTGCACCTAAAAACACGCTGAGTTTAAAGCCTGCTTCTTTCAGGCTCGCCATCACAAACAGCAGGAAAATAAAGTAAAAAATCCCGCGTCGCCAAACTAAGCGTTGATGCGCATTAAAACGTGCGCCAATAGTGCGTACAAAAGTATTGGAAACAAAACGTGCAATTAAGAAACCAATCAAAGACAATACAATTGCGACCAAAATTTCGGTCAGACGATCTGTATTGATACTGGTAAAAATTCCTTTGAGGCTGTTGGTGATTTCTTTGGAAATATTGGAATCTGCCATAACATCCTCTTAGAAAAATGAATCAAACATATTAAATAAAGCACCTGCCGTTTCACGCGGTGGTTGCAAATAGGTCACTTCACCTGCATGTGGCGGGGTGCGATTTTCAATCCGAATTCGTGGCGGGCGGTCTAAACCTTCATGCATCACTTTAATTTGTGAAGTCCATAAACGACCTGTACTTTCGCTGAAAAATAAAGGCAGCGCAGGCACAGGCACATTCATTCGGTCAAAACGCAATTGTTGATTGCTGGTGTTGTGAAATTCAATCGGCGTGACGGCACGAAATGCACGTGGTTTTAATTGATGTAATTCGGTACGGCCATCGACTGCTGTGGCATAGCAAATTTCACCTGTACGATGATTGGGGCCAAACCAAGTATCTTTCGGGCGAATAATCGGCAAATCAAAAATGGGTTCACGTTGACCATCGACAAAGGCAGACATCCACAACGGTGTGCTGATATATAAGGTGCCGCGTTGCCCCGCAGGAATATAAATTGGATCGACAGGTTTAATCACCACTGAACGGTCTGCCAAACGAGGCATGAGCTGTAATTTACTTTGTGTAGATTTGAACATATAGCGTTCAATTTTCACAGGTTGTGGAAAGGCAAATTCAGGATCATCAATGTTATGCCATTGCTGTTCATAATCGTATTGAACCTGCGGGCGATAATATTCCAAACGCCATTCTTGCATACCACGGGTCAAACGTACTAAGAGTGAGCCAAATTGCCACGTTTTAGGACGATTGAGCTCAAACTCATAGTCACCCCACCATTTTAATTTAGCCGAATCAGTTTCTGAAATCTCATGATTTTGTGACAATGGCCTATCCCTTTCTTGATAAATCAGCGAAAACAGACTTCACGCTGTCATACGCTTAGAGTACACTCAAATTAAATTTTTTCATCATTATTATAATCGCTGATGCAAGTACTGAAACAATTACAAATACCGTATAGCTTTGCCAAACGCCATGGGGTGTTAATTCGTTATGAGGGCGATCATGCCTTTATTGTACGTCGTGAAAATACGCCGATGCTTGCCATTCAGGAGGCGCGTCGTTTTTTGGGGCATCCTGCACAGCATCAACTTTGTAGCGATCAGGAATTTCACCAATTATTAAGCAGCAGTTTTGCAGGTGATACAGGCGAGTCGCAGCAAGTCGCTGCGGGATTGGAAGATCACCCTGACTTGCTTAGTTTGGCAGATTCAGTTCCTGAAGCAGAAGACCTGATGGATCAGGAAGATGATGCACCGATTGTACGTTTAATCAATGCTTTACTGTCTGAAGCGATTCGGGTTGGCGCATCGGATATTCATATCGAATCTTTTGAGAAAAAACTGTCAGTCCGTTTGCGGGTCGATGGTCAGTTGCGTGAAATCGTGCAACCGCGCCGTGAACTTGCGCCTTTATTGGTGTCACGTATTAAAGTCATGGCAAAACTGGATATTGCCGAAAAACGTATCCCTCAAGATGGTCGTATTTCGCTCAGACTAGCAGGTCGTGAGGTCGATGTACGTGTGTCAACGCTGCCATCTTCGCATGGTGAGCGGGTGGTAATGCGTTTGCTGGATAAGCAAGCAGGTCGTTTAAACATGACGCACTTGGGGCTGATGCAAAATGATTATGAGCGCTTAAAGCAACTGGTACATCGACCACACGGGATTATTTTGGTTACAGGGCCGACAGGTTCGGGTAAAACTACGACCTTATATGCAGCTTTGTCAGACCTGAATGACGGTTCTAAAAATATTTTGACTGCAGAAGACCCGATTGAATATCAACTTGAAGGGATTGGGCAAACACAGGTCAATACCAAAGTGGATATGACCTTCGCTCGTGCTTTAAAAGCCATGCTGCGCCAAGACCCAGATGTGGTGATGGTGGGGGAGATTCGTGACTTAGAAACCGCCGAAATTGCAGTGCAGGCTTCCTTAACTGGTCACTTGGTACTGTCTACCCTACATACCAATACGGCCATTGGTGCAGTCACCCGTTTAAAAGATATGGGCATCGAGCCGTTCTTGCTGTCAAGTTCATTAATTGGGGTGATCGCGCAGCGTTTAGTGCGCACCTTATGTTCGCACTGCGCCACATGGCATGCTGCAGATGACTTTGAACAAGAACTCTTTAAAAGTGTGACCGATGCAAGCGATTTAAAACTTCCGCAACCGAAAGGCTGTGAACATTGCTCACATACAGGTTTTACTGGGCGGACTGCAATTTATGAAATTGTCCCTGTGGATGAAGCAATGCGCCGTTTGATTCATGGCAATGCCGCAGAATATGAACTGGAAGATTATGCACGACAGCAATCAAGTTCGATTCGTGAAGATGGATTGCGTAAGGTATTGGCAGGTAAAACCACTTTGGAAGAAGTGCTGCGCGTGACCAATGAAGCGGCTGAATAGCTAAAAAGTAAGGTTAAGATAAGAAATACAAAGAGTTGATCACTATATTGTTGATCAACCCTTTTTATTGAAATTCAATTTTAAAATTGCAATAAACGACGATGCTGCATTAACGGCATCGACTCTCGAATTTTGCTTTGTTCATCTAAATCAAAGGGCACTGTAATCAGTTGCGTACCTTCGTCTTGCACCATTGACAATAACTGTCCGCGTGAATTGGCAGCGCCTGAATGTCCCCAAGTCTGACGTTTTTCACCATGCCAACCTTGTTGGGCTGCACCTAAAACCTGACATTGACTGTCCATGCCACGCGCCTGCAAGAGCAATTGCCAATGCATTTGACCTGTGGTGTAAGTAAAAGCCGATGGCGCAGTTAAAATATTGGCGCCTTGCGCACGTAAAGTTAAGGCCAATTCAGGAAAGCGCAAGTCATAACACACCATTAAGCCAATGTTGCCAAACGGTGTTTTCGCCACAACGACTTCAGAGCCGGGTTCAAAAAACTTAGATTCCTGATAACCACCAACAGAGTCACCAACTTGCACATCAAACAAATGAATTTTGTCATAACGTGCTTCAGTTTTTTCTGGGCTAATACATAAACTGACCGTACGCACACGACCATCTGCAATTGTTGAACCATCAGGGCGATATGGGCAGGGCAATGTACCCGCCACAATCCAGATTTGATATTGATGTGCAAGCTGTTCCAAACGCTGTTGAATACTTTCAAACTGTGTCGCGGTTTCACGTTGTTTACCGGCCGCAAAACAGATAAAGTTTTCTGGAAAAACGATCAGTTCAGCGCCATCAGCTTTACTCTGTTGAATCAATGTTTCAATGATTTTGAAGTTTTCTTCAATATCGTTTTGCGAGTTCATTTGAGCAACAGAAAGTAAAGTCATCAAAGCATTCCTGAGTGAAGATCAAGCGTTCTGCTGATTTTTCTCAGCACACTGATCAAGATTATCTTGTTCTTTTTGTAGCTGTTTCACCAAAGGTTCGAACATATTTTGGTTGTTTTCATTCAGCTTCATGAGGGTTTTATGGGCATCTAATACTGTGGTGAGCATATTGCTATGCGTGACGTGTTCTTCTACCAGCTCACGCGTGCAGACTGTCGGATCGCCACAGTAATTTAAAATCACAAACACCTGTCCTAAGCCCATGCTATTTGCGAGCGTAGTAATGTCTGGATTAGTAGATAGCATAACTGCCTGAATTTGATGGATTTGTTTTAGTTTTAAGCCTAGCTTAGCCAATATACCTAAAACTGTACTGTCAATAAATGTAGTTTGGGTTAAATCTACAATTGCACCCACCACATTGGATTGCTGTTCAATTTTACTGAGTAGTTTGTCTAGACTAATACAAGATTGGGCACGCACTTCGCCAAAAAGCTTAAAGATATGCGTTCCATTCAAACTTGCATATTCAACATGACCTGTTGACATATAAATGCCATTTGCAGAGAAGGATTAGATAATTATCCCATAGCGACTATATAGACTCAAGTAGCTTACAGTCGTATATCTAGGGTTAAGAAGTTAACTGGCTGATTTGTTGGTTATTTTGTTCGACACAAACTCAAGATTGCAATGTCATCGGCTACATGATCGGGTGCTTGGAATGATTGATTTTGCAAGTGAAAGACCAATTGTTCAAACTGTTCATTCAAACCACCGCTATAAGGTTCTAACGCACCATCGGAGCAGATAATAAAACGTGCCTGTTTATTTAATACGCACTCAAATTCCTCAACTTCTAAATCTTCAGTCAGTCCTAAAGGAAAACTACTGGTATTTAAAATTTTAGGTGCTTGATTGGGTTCGATAATAATGGCAGGTGGATAATGCCCCGCACTCGACCAACGCAGTTCGTGGGTTTCAATATTTAAAATCCCACTAATCATGGTGATATGCTTTTCAATATTTTCTTGAACCAACATGCCATTCAGCTTCTTAATCAGTTCGCGTGGTGTTTTGGAGCGACCATGAAATGCAGCCATCCAAGACGTTAGTAAACTACTAGTTACACCATGCCCAGAGACATCGGCTAAATAGAACATGATTTCTTTATCACTGATTTTCCAGTAATCAAACCAATCGCCCGACAAATAAGCCGAAGGCTTAAATAACGTATCTACACGGTAGTTGCACAGTTCGATAGGATTGGGCAGTAATTTTTTTTGTAATTCCGCCGCAGAAGGTAAGTCACGGCTGTCTTGATTGCGTTTATATTGTGCGTCTATTTTGCGTAAGGCTTGTGGTGGATTTTCTGGTAAACGACTCCACAACCAACCTGCTAAAGCGCCTTGTTCCCATGCTTGCACCAATGCTGTGCCTTCATCTTCAAAGGCCAATACAATCGTGGGTAAATTCCATTGATGTGTTAAATAATCTTGCACATCGGCAATTGCAATAATGGTTGGGTCATACAAGCTGATGTCATCTATGTGAATCATTTGCACACTAGGAAGTGTGTCGAGCACCTGTTCTAGATATGGAATATCACGTGTGGGTTGAATGAAATACATAGAGTTTTGTGTTGACCCTGAACCTAAACAAAGCGTTACTATAACAATGCCTGAATACTCAAGGAAAGTAAAAACTCACCTTGAGTAAAATGTTTTACAAATTATTCTTTGCTTTCTTCAGGCGGGTTTATTTCTTCTTGATCATCAAAAAGTTCTTCGCTTTCATCATCTACAAAAGAAATACTATCTGCATCGAGTCCTTTCTTTTCCGCAATTTCAAAGTTTTTACGTTGCAAGTAAATATCCCGAATCGCGGCATATTTATCGCCCTGTAATACTTGTTCTACATCTAGGAGTTGCGAGCGCGTATCTAGGCCGCGCATAACTTGCTCCGACCAATATAAACGGTCATTGCCATCTAAAATGTATTTTTGTGGACGTGCCTGACCATCTACAAGTGTGCCGAAACCATCACGGAAAGTACTTGGGCCGTAAATTGGTAGCATGACATAAGGCCCTGAAGGGACACCGTAGTAGCCCAAGGTTGTACCAAAATTTTCTTCTTCCGTGTCTAAACCTAAACGACGTGCAGGGTCAGCCATGCCTAAAGTAGTAATCGTATTTAAACTAAAACGACCTAAAGTTTTTGCGGCACGTAAAGGGCGGCCTTGAATCAATTGGTTAACCGCATTCCAAGGTTCGCCCAAGTTTTTTCGGAATTGACGATATGACCCGCGCACTTCACCAGGGACTTTCTTTGTATATTGAACCGCAAGTGGACGCGCGATATTATGATCTAACATATCGTTGAATGCATAAATCTGACGGTTCAAAGGTTGTAGTGGGTCTTTGACTTCATCGGGTTGTGCAGCATTTGCATTCACTTTTAAATCTTTGGCTTTTACATTTTTTAATTCTTTAAGCGCATCCAAACGACTACTTTTAGTTTCAGAAGATGAATTTGCTGCAATAACTTCAGCAGTTTCTTCTTGAGCAGCTGCTTCAGTAGAAGGCGTTGTCGCATGTGTTGAGGTGATGAATCCTAAAGAAACAAGGCACACCCAAAGATATTTTTGTTGATACATAAAGAATCCTAGCGCTTAAATCTGAGTAAGCAAAAGCTGTTATATCGCCGATGGGTGTATAGTAACAGTTAATTGAAACGATGTATTAAAGCAAATTTGCTCAAAATGTGTGTAGAAAAGGTAAGAATGAACAAAAAATAAACACTCGATATATTTCCTTTGCAAAAAGTGTTGCATGGCGAAATATTTCACCTATAATGCACATCCATCGGCGGTAATGAAGATTAAAACTTCTGGTAAAACAATGACTTGATTGAAATCGATTGGGTTGGGTTTTAGAAAGGAAGTTTAAAATAATTTAAATTACCAGTTGACACTTTAGAAATAAAGCGTAATATAGCCGACCTAGCTTGATGCTGACGAAGCATCGAGAAGATCATTAAGAGATTATGAAGAACAACTTGTGTGGATTTTTACTGATTGATTGATCGAAAATATTTCATTGATTGATTGGTTTAAATTACTCGAAGTTTATTTGAGCGAAATTTAAGTCAGAAAATTGATGAGCCAGATTTGGAAGTTTAGATTAAAACTTCAAAATGATTTTAACTGAAGAGTTTGATCATGGCTCAGATTGAACGCTGGCGGCAGGCTTAACACATGCAAGTCGAGCGGGCGAGGTTGCTTCGGTAACTGAGCTAGCGGCGGACGGGTGAGTA
>NZ_VOZL01000011.1:0-87120 GCF_013419805.1 Acinetobacter sp. YH12058 | reverse complement strand
TAAACATCGTTCGATTGCTGGTTTTTTAGCAGGCGTATTTTCTTCACTATGTGCGTATCAACTTTGCCAAAAGAATAAGCCTAAAATTCATGTGATTAAATCTTTGGCTTATCCGTAACTGGGGTTACTTAAACAACGCATGTCATGCTTCAAGTTTATTTAAACTGAATCGTTCCATTTGCATTGACTGTAATTTTAGATTCACCTGCTGCCATATCTTGATCAGCTACAGCCGTTTCTGCGACAGCAAATTTAGCCATACTCGCGCGCATAACAGGTTGCGGAAAATAAGAATTGGTGTTTAGGTTCAAATTAACCAAGTTATAGCCCGATTTATTCCAAGCCTGACTTAACATTTGCGCACGTTGTTGAAAGTTTTTAGACGCTTCGACCATCAACTCGTTTTCAACTTTTTTGCGTTGTGCATCCGACACGCTAAAATTAATTGATTGGGTCTGAAAGTTTTGTTGTAGCTCACTCACCAACTGGCTTGCGGCTTTAAAATCGGTGCTTTGCACACGTACTTCTGCACGACCACGCCATTCTTTTAACTTACGACTGTCATTGTCGTAAATTGGATAGGTGGTTTGTGAGCCCGTTTCAACTTTCACTTGTGGATACTTACGTGCAGTTGCAATGGCTTGGCTCATTAACTGGTTAATTTGTGATGCAAGTTCAGCAGGCTGTTTGTGACTTTTTTCAATATATAACACAGCGTGCATTTGATCATTTGAAACTTCGCGTGTAGCTTCGGCTTGAACATTGACGATATTGTAATTTAAAGATTCATTTTGTTGGGCAAAAGCAGTGCTTGCAGCACCAACAGCCAACAGGGTAGCAGCGAGAGAAAGTAAGCGCATATTTTGACCTATTATTCAGGGGATCAGGATTTATGAAAAGCGTTTGAATTGATTTAAATAGTAACTTTGCTTTGTGAGGATTTTTAGTTGAATTTGTGGTGGCTTTGTAAAATATGCGTTAAAAATTGCAGCAAAAAAGCATTTATAAAATTCAATAAAAATAATGATCTATACTATTTTGAAAATAAATGCTGCATGACTTGAGAGATTGTGCAAAAAAACGTATAAAGGAAGTGGAAAGAGTTAAATTTTCTTTCCTTTGTCACAATGTAAGATGATAATTCAATCGAATCATCTGCAAGATATGTTTTTTCGATGAAATTAGGCAATATTTGGGTTAAACCTGTTTATTTTCTAGAAAAATTAGGTATTATCCCGCTTCCTAGTCTTGAAGAACAAAACTCTATCTCGCTAGATCAAAAAAGCACCGAGTCAAAGGACCGCAAGTCACCAGACTTATTTCTTTCAACCCATATCAGAGATGGTAATTCGATATGAGCGTTACTTCTGTAAACCCTGCCAACCATTCCACAAACGAATACTACTTGACTCGCCAAAGTCAGATGGAATCGAATGTGCGTAGTTATCCTCGTAAATTACCGTTAGCGATAGCGAAAGCACTGGGTTGTTGGGTTACCGATGTTGAAGGTACTGAGTACCTAGATTGTTTGGCTGGGGCAGGAACCTTGGCATTGGGCCATAACCATCCTGCGGTGGTTCAAAGCATCCAAGACACTTTAGCGAGTGGTTTGCCATTACATACCCTAGATTTAACGACACCTTTGAAAGATGCTTTTACTGAAGCGTTACTTTCACACATGCCTGGTGGTCAAGAAGAATACTGCTTGCAGTTCTGTGGTCCTACAGGTGCAGATGGCACAGAAGCGGCAATCAAACTTGCAAAAACCTATACAGGTCGTAGCTCAGTCATCAGCTTCTCAGGTGGCTATCATGGTATGACTCATGGTTCATTGGCGATGACAGGTAACCTGTCTGCAAAAAATGCAGTAAATGGTTTAATGCCTGGTGTTCAATTTATGCCGTATCCGCATGAATACCGTTGCCCACTTGGCATTGGTGGCGAAGCGGGTGTAGATGCTTTAACGTATTATTTTGAAAACTTCATTGAAGATGTAGAAAGCGGTGTAACTAAGCCTGCAGCTGTGATTCTTGAAGCAATTCAAGGTGAAGGCGGTGTAGTGACTGCACCAATTAAATGGTTGAAAAAAATCCGCGAAGTGACTGAAAAGCACAACATCGTTTTAATTTTAGACGAAGTTCAAGCGGGCTTTGCACGTTCAGGCAAAATGTTTGCATTTGAACATGCAGGTATTGAGCCAGACGTGATTGTAATGTCTAAAGCTGTTGGTGGTGGTTTGCCATTGGCTGTACTTGCAATTAAACGTAAGTTTGACGCATGGCAGCCTGCAGGTCACACGGGTACTTTCCGTGGTAACCAATTGGCAATGGGTACTGGTCTTGTGGTGCTTAAAACCATTAAAGAACAAAACCTTGCACAAAATGCGCAAGAGCGTGGTGAGTTCTTACAAGCTGAATTGAAAAAATTAGCTGTTGAATTCCCATGTATTGGTAACGTGCGTGGTCGCGGTTTAATGATTGGTATCGAAATTGTAGATGAACGCCAAGAAAAAGACCGTTTAGGTGCTTATCCAGCAGACTCTCAATTGGCTGCTGCTGTTCAAGCTGCATGTTTTGACAACAAATTGTTGCTCGAGAAAGGTGGTCGTGGTGGTACGGTAATCCGTTTACTTTGTCCACTCATCATTACTCAAGAAGAGTGTGTAGAAGTCATCGCTCGCTTCAAGAAAGCAGTTGCTGAAGCGTTAGTCGCAGTTCGAGGCGCATAAGTTTATGGTAGATTTTGCAGAACATCGTAAAGCGTTACTCTGCAATGATGCTCAATCCATTGCTGACTACAGTGCAGCAATGGAACAAGCGACTCAAGCAGTCGCGGCATGGTTGCAAAATGACAAAATGTACACAGGCGGCAGCATTAAAGAATTGCGTGAAGCGATTTCTTTCCAGCCTGCAAAACAAGGTTTGGGTGTACAAAAGTCATTGGAACGCATGGTTGAGCTTTTCTTAAACAAAAGTTTAAAAGTTCATCATCCACATTCTTTGGCACATTTGCATTGTCCAACTATGGTGGCAAGCCAAATTGCAGAAGTTCTCATTAACGCAACCAACCAATCTATGGACTCTTGGGATCAAAGCCCTGCAGGTTCATTGATGGAAGTACAACTAATTGACTGGTTACGTCAAAAAGTTGGCTATGGTGCAGGTCAAGCGGGCGTGTTCACTTCAGGTGGTACGCAGTCTAACTTGATGGGTGTGTTATTGGCGCGTGATGCGTGTATTGCAAAGAACTGGAAAGATGAAAACGGTAATCCGTGGTCTGTTCAGCGCGATGGTATTCCAAGCGATGCAATGCGTAATGTGAAAGTCATTTGTTCTGAAAATGCACACTTCTCTGTGCAAAAGAACATGGCGATGATGGGTATGGGCTTCCAATCGGTTGTTACTGTACCTGTTAATGAAAATGCACAAATGGACGTGGTTGCACTTGAGCAAACCATGGCGCATTTAAAATCTGAAGGTAAGATCGTTGCGTGTGTGGTTGCGACTGCAGGTACAACCGATGCAGGCGCGATTGATCCGCTTAAAAAGATTCGTGACATCACTAATCAATATGGCGCGTGGATGCACATTGACGCAGCTTGGGGTGGTGCATTAATTCTTTCTAACAGTCATCGTGACATGCTTGATGGTATTGAGTTATCAGACTCTGTAACACTGGATTTCCATAAGCATTATTTCCAAACAATCTCGTGTGGTGCGTTTTTGCTAAAAGATGAAGCGAACTATCGTTTCATGCACTATGAAGCAGAATATTTGAACTCTGCTTATGATGAAGAACATGGCGTACCAAACTTGGTGTCTAAGTCATTGCAAACAACGCGTCGTTTTGATGCGTTGAAACTTTGGATGACGATTGAAGCATTAGGTGAAGAGCTTTACGGTTCTATGATTGATCATGGTGTGAAGCTAACCCGTGACGTTGCTGATTATATTAAAGCGACTCCAGGTTTAGAATTGTTGGTTGAACCACAATTTGCTTCAGTGTTGTTCCGTGTTGTGCCTGAAGGTTATCCTGCAGAGTTCTTGGATAGCTTGAACCAAAACGTGGCAGATGAATTATTTGCACGTGGTGAGGCCAATATTGGTGTAACTAAAGTCGGTAATGTTCAATCATTGAAGATGACGACTTTAAGTCCAGTGGCAACACTTGAAAACGTGAAAAACTTGTTAGGCCTAGTATTGGCAGAAGCAGATCGCATTAAAGATGCGATTGTCGCGGGTACTTATACGCCACCAATCGACTAATGCTTTCATTATTCAGATTGTTATGAAATACAACAAAAGAAGTCACTACGGTGGCTTTTTTTGTGTCTGATTAAAAATATTGCAGTGAAGTGTTGTACCGTTCTTGCTTGAATTTTGTGATGGATTGGGTGTTTTGGGCTCAAATAATGCACTGCGGATGTCATAAAAATTACGCAATTGGCGAATAAACCATCAATTTTGGTAGAAAAAACCATAAATAATTGATGACATTGGCATGAATTATTACAATTTGAAATTTAAATACTGAAAAAAAATAAGCACTCTAGTGTTTTATTAGTTATTGATTTTAAATCATTTAAAAATTATTTCAGATACGAAAAGCAAATATAACCAAAGCGTAACAAAGCTGTAACATGGTTGTCATATTATAAAACCACAATGCAGTTATCGAAATAAGTACAAAACTTAATAACAAGTGACGTACTCCGAACTTGCATACTATGAGAGAGAACAGAATGCGCTTTACTAACATCGCCATTGCTTTAGCCGTATCTGCAGCAGCTGTAACAACTGCTAACGCAGCTCGTGACACCATCCAAATCGCGGGTTCTTCAACCGTTCTACCATACGCAAGTATTGTAGCAGAAGAATTTGGTAATACTTTCCCACAATTCAAAACTCCAGTTGTTGGTTCAGGCGGTTCTTCAGGTGGTTTGAAGCAGTTCTGTACAGGTGTGGGTGATAACACAATCGACATCGCGAACTCATCTCGTAAAATTAAAGATTCAGAATTAGCTGCTTGTAAAAAAGCAGGCGTAAACCAAGTTTTAGAAATTAAAATTGGTTACGACGGTATCGTATTTGCTTCTAACGCAAACAAAGCGGCTTACAAATTAAAGCCTTACCATGTATATGCAGCAATTGCAGCTCAATTACCATCTAAAGGTAAAATGGTTGCTAACCCATATACACGTTGGAACCAAATTGACAAAACACTTCCAAACGAGCCTATTACACTTGTAATTCCAGCGTCTAACCACGGTACACGTGAAGTGTTCCAAGAGAAAATGGTTGATGCAGGCTGTGAAGCTTATGCTGCAATCAAAGCATTAGACAAAGATGCGCAAAAGAAAGCGTGTACTACTTTCCGTAAGGATGGTCGTGTAATCGAAATCGCGGGTGACTACACAGAAACACTGGCACGTTTGAAAACTTCTCCAAGCGCAGTAGGTGTATTCGGCTTAGGTTTCTATGACCAAAACCGTGACCGTTTACGTGTTGCAACTGTAAACAACGTAGCGCCATCTGAAAACACAATTTTAAATGGTTCTTACCCTGTATCACGTCCATTGTTCTTCTACGTGAAAGGTGAGCACCTTAAATCAATCAAAGGCTTACCAGAGTTTACTGAATACTTCTTGAGCAAGAAAGTATCTGGTAAAGGTTCTAAATTAGACAAAGCAGGTTTGATCTCTATGTCTGACAAAGAGCGTGCACAAGTTCTTGCTAACTTCAAAGCTGGTAAAGCGGTTAAGTAATTTGAGTTAAAGCAGCTGATGGCAGGGAACAACCTGCCATCGGCTTTTTGCTAAGAAATGTTTTTTCAAAAACACAAATTGAAAAAACAGTGGAGAATACATGAATCTGCTACTCATAGGTGTGTTATTGGCGATTATCGCCGTAGCCTATCAAATCGGGTTAAGCAAGAGCCGTAACCTAGCAGGTAAGGGAAATAACTCTGCAATGTTACATTCACGCCCAGGATATTATGGCGCGTTGGTAGCATTATGGTGTGGTATTCCTGCTTTTTTAATTTTGATTGTTTGGAACTTGGTTGAACCAAGTATTCTAGAGCAAGTGGTAATTAATAATGTGCCAGCGCACATTGCTGCAAGCCTAGACCCTGCAAGTACAAGTGTTTTGGTTGATCGCGTACAAGCCATTGCATCTGGTTTTGGTGTAAGTGATACACCTGCTGCATACGAAGTTGTAGCGGCAGAGCAATTAGCGAAAATTGAAACCATTGGTTCTTATGCCAAACTTGCGGTGGTGATCTGTGCGGCCTTATTTGGTTTGCTGTGGGCAAAGAAACGTGTTTCACAACAATTCCGCGCACGTAACCAAGTTGAAAAAATCATCAACATTTCTTTGGCATTATGTTCTGGTGTTGCGATTCTAACTACGGTTGGTATTGTGATGTCCATGTTCAGTGAAGCGATGCGATTCTTTAGTTTCGTTAGCCCACTGGATTTCTTCTTTGGTACAGTCTGGAACCCAGGTTTTAGTACATCGGGTAGTGCAGACGGCAGTTATGGTTTACTTCCATTACTGTGGGGTACATTGATGGTGAGTGGTATTGCTTTATTAGTTGCAGTACCTATTGGTTTAATGATCGCCATTTACCTTGCAGAATATGCATCGCCTAAATTCCGTGCTTGGGCAAAACCAACCATTGAAGTTTTAGCGGGTATTCCAACGATTGTATATGGTGTATTTGCCATGATGATCATTGGTCCGTTCTTAAAAACTGCAGGTGCCTTAATTGGACTCGATATTAATGCCACTAGTGCATTAACCGCTGGTTTAGTGATGGGCATCATGATTATTCCTTTTGTATCTTCATTGTCTGATGACATTATTACGCAAGTGCCGCGTGCGCTACGTGATGGTTCTTTAGGCTTGGGTGCAACCAAATCTGAAACCATTCGCCGTGTGGTTATGCCAGCTGCATTACCAGGGGTGATTGGTGCGTTCTTACTTGCTGCGTCACGTGCGATTGGTGAAACCATGATTGTGGTGTTAGCTGCAGGTAATAGTCCTTTACTACACGCAAACCCATTAGAGGCGGTATCTACGGTTACGATTACGATTGTCAACCAATTAACAGGTGATACAGATTTCGCAAGTCCGCAAGCATTGGTTGCTTT
Source organism: Acinetobacter sp. YH12058 (assembly GCF_013419805.1). Taxonomy (NCBI): domain Bacteria; kingdom Pseudomonadati; phylum Pseudomonadota; class Gammaproteobacteria; order Moraxellales; family Moraxellaceae; genus Acinetobacter; species Acinetobacter sp. YH12058. Next base: position 79,967 of record NZ_VOZL01000011.1, on the reverse strand, counting down.
CGCACTTGGCTTGACCCTGTTCGTGATTACCTTAGGTTTGAACATTGTTGCACTATACATCGTGCGTAAATATCGTGAGCAATACGACTAATGAGTACTTCAAATACATCGTCTTTGGATCAGTTAGATCCACAAGCTGCTGCCGAATTACGTGAACAACGTAAAAAGACTATCGCCAGTTCATTGGGTAAGCGCCATCGTAAGGAAAAAACTTTCCGTATTATGGGGCTGTCGGCAGTTATCGCAGGTTTATTCTTTGTCGTGTTGCTTTTTGGCAGTATTTTGGCCAAAGGCTTGCCAGCATTTTGGCAAAGCAGCATGAGCCTTCCAATTTATTTCGATCCAGCAGTTGTGAATGTAGGTCCAAAACCGAAAGCAATTGCAGGCGAGTCACCAGCACAATACGAAGACCGTATGATTGCGTGGCAAACCGAAATGGGTATGGTCGATTGGGATGCTTTAATCGTGAATGGTATTGTGGCGAAAGACAAAGCGCTTGAAGCTAAGCGTGATGATCTTGGTTACTTATATACCAGTTCTGAAGCATACCGTATTCGTGACATGGTCTTGGCTGATCCTTCTTTAATTGGTCAAACCAAAGAAGTGAAAGTGCTTGCAGATGCGAACGTTGATGTATGGTTAGAAGGCAAGATTGACCGCAGCTTACCAGATGAGCAGCAACAATTAAGCCCTGAAGTACGTCAATTGGCAGATCAGCTCGAATCACAAGGTATTATTGAAAGTACTTTCAATACCAATATTTTTGTTAGCCCAGACTCACGTAGTTCTCCAGCGACTTCTGGTTTGGCAGGTGCATTCATGGGTTCATTATTCATGATGCTGATTGTGATCTTTATTTCGATTCCAATTGGTGTTGCATCAGCAATTTACTTAGAAGAATTTGCGCCAAAAAATGCGATTACTGATATTATTGAAGTGAACATCAATAACTTGGCCGCTGTACCTTCTATTGTATTTGGTTTGTTGGGTGCTGCGATCTTTATTGGTTGGATGCATTTACCATTGTCTGCACCATTGGTCGGTGGTTTGGTACTGAGTTTAATGACTTTACCAACCGTGATTATTACCACGCGTGCATCATTAAAAGCAGTGCCACCGTCTATTCGTCAAGCTGCTTTAGGTTTGGGTGCTTCTCGTTTACAAACAGTGTTCCACCACGTACTCCCACTTGCATTGCCGGGTATTTTAACGGGTGCAATTATTGGTGTCGCACAAGCTTTAGGTGAAACCGCACCATTGTTATTAATTGGTATGAGTGCTTTCGTTGCCAGTGTACCAGCAACTCCACTTGATCAATCTACTGCGTTACCTGTGCAAATTTTCTTATGGCAGGGTAATGAATTGCGTAACTTCTTCGAGGGACGTACCGCTGCAGCCATTATCGTACTACTTGCGCTAATGATTGGCTTAAACAGCCTTGCAATTTGGTTACGTAAGAAGTTTGAAGTACGCTGGTAATTGAGGGCAGAGAATATGAATGCTGTAGCAAGCACAGAAAAACAGAATTCCTTAGAACAGGATAAGCAAGTGAATCCACAACAAAGCCAATTTACATCTACCGATGTAGAACAGAAGCAATCATCGACTTCGTTTGTTTCACAATTTGATACGCAAACTTCAAGCAAAAAAGAAGCGAAATCTTCAAATGTAAAGTTAAGCACCAATGACGTGCATGTGTATTATGGTGAGTCTGAAGCCATCAAAGGTATTGATTTAAATATCTATGAAAATGAAGTGATTGCATTTATTGGTCCATCGGGTTGTGGTAAATCGACTTTCTTGCGTACTTTAAACCGTATGAACGACACGATTGATAGCTGTCGTGTGACGGGTAAAGTAATGTTGGATAACCAAGATATTTACGATCCGAACTTAGACGTGGTGTTATTGCGTGCACAAGTGGGCATGGTGTTCCAGAAACCAAACCCATTCCCAAAATCAATTTTTGAAAACGTAGCCTATGGCCCTAAACTGCATGGTTTAGCACGTGATAAGTACGATTTAGAAGAAATTGTAGAAAACAGCTTGCGTAAAGCAGGTTTGTGGGATGAAGTGAAAGATCGTTTGAATCAACCAGGCACAGGTCTTTCTGGTGGTCAGCAACAACGTCTTTGTATTGCGCGTACCATTGCGGTAAGTCCAGAAGTAATTTTGATGGATGAACCATGTTCGGCACTTGACCCAATTGCAACGGCAAAAGTAGAAGAGCTAATTTCTGAACTTTCTACTCAATATACGATTGCGATTGTAACGCACTCAATGCAACAGGCAGCGCGTGTATCTGACCGTACCGCATACTTCCATTTAGGTGATTTGATTGAAGTGAATGCAACTGAAAAAGTATTTACTCAGCCAGACCATCAATTAACAGAAGCATATATTACAGGTCGTTTTGGTTAATCTGCTTAAGTCCTGAAAGCTATTAAAACAGAATCTTAGGATTCTGTTTTTTTGTTATAGTATTGATTGTTTTGTACGCGCAGCGAAAATAAAAAATGCAGGTTCCTTCACAAGAAGAACGACAACAGGCAAAACCAGCACGCCAAGCCACGAAAAAAATAATCGATGCCTTGTTTGGATTTCAACATAGTGCAGAGACGATAGCAGCACTTTTGGTTTTGCTGAGTATTTTATTGGCAACGTTTTTTAACCATGATGGGTGGTTTCCAACTTCTCAAAGCCCCAATATGAGCAATTATCATCGTTGGTTGTATGATCAATTTGTGATAGTTTCAGGTGTGATAGTGCTTGTTGTTTATTTTAGGGTACAGCAGCAAGCAAGTGATCCCCATTTTCGGCAGGCTTGGCGAGACTATATTGATGCCAATGCTAAATTTAAGTTTTATCGCTATGTAAAAGCACAACAAAAAAATAAGTTACCGTTCTTGCACAGTGCAGTAGGTGAATTTCTTTGCGTAATGTGTTTCTGCGTAGGTTTAGTGTGTTTCTATTCAATGCTTACACCTTCAGATCATGAGCGTAGAGGTAGTTTTCTACTGTTTGGTTGGTGGCCGATCAACGCACTTATTATTGGGATTTGCTATCAGGGGCAAATTTGGTTTGCTGTACGTTTAATGGCTGTTCGGCAGATTTCTAAACGATATTTACGATTGATTCAAAAAGAAGCTGCTTTAAGATAGAAAAAGTATTGAAAAAGTCGAAATTGACCTAATGTAGTCCTAATAAACCGAATTAAATTGAGAACTCATTTTTATGTTATTTCATTTACCTAAACTACCTGCCGAAATTCGGATTAGTCATTTGAATGCGCGAATTAATGAACAACGAAAAAAAATTGCGCAAACCACGGCATCTAAACTCGAGCTATTACAACTTTCACAACAAATGGCACGTGAAGCGCGCGCCCGTAAAAAGAACAATCAAAAAATTTATGTGTTGGATTTTAAAGGTGATACTGCTGCGTCTGCTGTAGAGCAATTGCGTGAAGAAATCACCCTAATTTTGGCAACGGCCAAAGCTGGACGTGACCGTGTTGTGGTACGTTTGGAAAGTCCAGGCGGTATGGTGCATGGTTATGGGCTTGCAGCTGCACAATTGGTACGTTTGCGTGATGCAGGTTTCCATCTCACGATTTGCGTCGATAAAGTCGCAGCAAGTGGTGGCTATATGATGGCATGTATTGGTTCAGAAATTGTGTCAGCGCCATTTGCGATTTTGGGTTCTATTGGCGTAGTGGCACAAGTGCCTAACTTTAATCGCTTGCTCAAAGAAAAAAATATAGATTTTGAGATGTACACAGCAGGTCAATACAAACGCACTGTGACCATGTTTGGTGAAAATACCGAAGAAGGCAAGGCTAAGTTTGAAGAAGAATTGCAACAAACTCATGTACTATTTAAACACTTTGTCGAAAAATACCGTCCACAACTGAATGTTGAAAAAGTGGCAACAGGTGAGCATTGGTATGGTCAGGATGCACTGGATTTAAACTTGGTAGATAAGTTACAAACCTCAGATGAATACTTACTAAGTTTGTTGCCACAGCATGATATTTATGTGATTCAAACCCGTAAAAAGCCAACTTTGGGTGAAAAACTGGGTTTGCAAGCTGCACAAATGGCAGACAGTTTGATTCCTGCAGTGATGAATAAACTGGTTGATAGCCTAAGCAAAGCCAACAGCAGTTTGTTGCAAATCCGTGATCCTAAACTGTAATAGTGATGATCTAACTTCTAAAATTTATCTAAAAATTGCGCTCAATTGAGCGCAATTTTTTTATTCACTTTTATTCAAAAATATAGGGTCTTTGATTTAAGCATCTTAATTTTCAATTCAGCTTGATGTTATATCTTTGTGATAAGAACAAAACCACCTTGATAGATTGAATATGCAAACAAATAGTGTGCCCGCGAAGCAATCAACATCTACAGATTTAATGATTCGCTTTTTGCATGTGGTGATGCTGCTAAGTTTTACAGGGGCTTACTTAACAGGTGATGCGGAAGAATGGCATCAGTTACATATGGCTTTTGGCTATACGTTGGGGATTAGTTTAGCTTTACGAATCGTATGGCAGGTGTTGAGTATGTTGAACAGCACACAGCCGACAGGAATTTCTAAACGTTTAGGCATGATTCAACAATTTGTAAAACGCGATTGGAAACAGCCACAGCAGTTTTTTTCATTACCGTTTTTAAAGTCAGGCAGTTCCAGTGCGTTTCAATTCAGTATTTTGTTGATTTGGTTGGCATTGCCTTTAACTGTGTTGGTTGGATTTTTCACCGATTATACCCAAAGTCATACTTTAAAAGAGCTACATGAATTTGCAGCAAATTTATTCTTAGCTGCGGTATTGGTGCATTTAGCGAGCTTAACTTTAAGCAGCGTATTGTTTAAAAAATGGCTTGCCAAAACCATGTTTTGGGGGTCGGGTAAACCTGCAGTATTAACGGTGTTGATCTGGATGATTTCAGTCGCAAGTTTAGCTGGCTTCTGGTGGTGGTATTGGCAATAAATTTGGATTTAGTACGAAAGAGGCATCCTGTTAGGGTTTCTTGATCAAGTAGAAGCATCCCATCAGCATTGCTCCTATCGTTGCTAAAAGCATATCCATGTGTGCATCCCAAATATCACCTTGCTGACCATTATAATTTTCAGCATCTTCTGGCGATAAGCCAAGCGCAATGAGCCATTCCACCCATTCATAAATTAAACTGCTTGCCATGATAAATTGAATGACCAAAAGATATAAAACGATAGGTTTGTTTTTTGGAAACCAGACTTCAAACAAGCGCAATAAAACAGGATAGAGCAAAATACCATAAGCCAAATGCACAAAACGGTCATACATATTGCGTGACCAACCCATGCTCTGATCTAAATTGAAGCCAAAGCTGTGCAAAATCCAATCATTATAGGGCACATAAGAATACAGATAATGTGCTCCGACAATATGAATCAGTAAAAATATTAAATACAGCACAAAGCTAGAAAAACTCAGTCCTACTTTTTTAAACGCAATCAATAAAGCCGCGAGCATAAAAACTGTGCCTGCCTGATGCAGTAGATACGATTCAAATTCCAGTGGTTGAATACTGGCAGCAAGCATGGCGAGTATAACCAAGCCTAAAGCACAGTAATGTTGAATGCGGAATTGATTTTGCATGTGATGTTTAAGTTGGAAGATTTGTTTTATTCTAATAAAAATGCGAAGCCGAAGCTTCGCATTTTTGTATTGTGATGAATGCTTTTACAAATTAGATTTTAGCAATTAAATCTTGAATTTGTTTTGCTTGTTCAGCTGCATTACCTGTGTAAGTTGCAGGCGTCATTGTCGCTAAACGTGCGCGATCTGCTGCAGGAACGCCTTCCAACTCATTACCATTCACGAAATCTACCATCATGTCACGTGTCATAGCTTGACCACGTGTAAGAGCTTTTAATTTTTCGTATGGTTTTTCGATGTTATAACGACGCATCACAGTTTGAATTGGCTCAGCCAATACTTCTTGAGCATTGTCTAAATCTTCAAGAATACGTTGTGCGTTCAATTCAAGTTTGCCAATACCTTTAGAGCAAGCTTCAAATGCGATCAAGCTTTGTGCAAAACCAACACCCATATTACGCAATACAGTCGAGTCAGTTAAGTCACGTTGCCAGCGAGAAATTGGTAATTTTTCGCCTAAGTGAGCCAAGACTGCATTGGCGATACCCAAGTTACCTTCAGAGTTTTCAAAGTCAATTGGGTTTACTTTGTGCGGCATGGTTGAAGAACCAACTTCACCTTCTTTCAGTTTTTGCTTGAAGAAACCAAGTGAGATGTAGCCCCAAACGTCACGGTTGAAGTCGATTAGAATGGTGTTGAAACGACGTAGCGCATCAAACAATTCTGCCATATAGTCGTGTGGCTCAATTTGAGTCGTGTATGGGTTAAAGCTTAAACCTAAAGATTCTACAAATGCTTGAGAATGTGCAGGCCAGTTGATTTCTGGGTATGCAGAAAGGTGAGCGTTGTAGTTACCTACTGCACCATTGATTTTGCCCAAAAGCTCAACTTGCTTGAACTGTTTGATTTGACGTGCAAGACGATATGCCACGTTTGCCATTTCTTTACCCAAAGTTGTTGGGCTTGCAGTTTGACCGTGAGTACGTGACAACATTGGTTGATCTGCGTGTTTTTCTGCCAATGCAACAATCGAATCAATGATTTGCTGCATCGCTGCAACCAATACTTCACGACCATTTTTAAGCATTAAAGCATGTGACAAGTTGTTGATGTCTTCTGAAGTACAAGCAAAGTGAATGAACTCACCTGCATTTTTTAACTCATCAATGTTGGCAATTTTTTCTTTTAAGAAATATTCAACTGCTTTTACGTCATGGTTGGTGGTGCGTTCAATTTCTTTAATGCGGTTGGCATCATCTTCAGAGAAATCTGCAACAATTGCATCTAATGCAGCATTCGTTGCAGCACTGAAAGCAGGTACTTCGGTAATTTCAGGACGATTGGCAAGCGCTTGTAACCAACGCACTTCAACAGTCACACGAGCATGGATTAAACCAAACTCAGAGAGGAAAGGGCGGAGAGCATCACATTTGCTTGCATAGCGCCCATCTAATGGAGAAAGTGCGGTTAAAGCGTTCATATCGATTCCTTAAACTTTGGAATTAAACCTAAAACAAAAGCGTGTTCAGCATGGTTTAAACCACCTGATACTGTAAACGCGCCAGATCTTGAATATCACGTAATAATTTACGTTTGCTAAATACCATGCCCCATGAACTGCCACCAAGTTGACGCCAAAGGTGTGCCATTTGTAAGCCTGTAAAAAGCGAAGCTCGAATTCGGTTGGTATGTGCAGAATCCTTAAATGCTTCTGCATTGCCACGTACCATAATGCGCGGGTTAATTTGTCCCGCAGTATCGACATAGGTTTGGGCTAAATTGGCAATAATACTGGGATGCAAATAGTTATGATCAAAAAATGAAAGTTGTTTTAAGATTTTTTGCTGTGACTGCTCAATAATTTCGACGTATTTAGGATTGCTATACACTTTCTTTTCTAATTGTAAGAGTGCCATCGCATACGACATGGGTAGTTTGGTATTGGATAATTTAGGTAAACGCGATTTAGGGGCAGTATTAAAAGGTTGGTTGATGCTGCTTTCTAGTGTTTTTAAACCTAAAGATATATCGGCCAAATGATTAAAAAAATCTAAAGTTTGCGAACTGTGGTTGCTACTTGGACGGATATTTAAACTGGCTTTAATCAATTGCTCAAAATAAAAGTTACCGCTTTCACCAATACTTTGTCGACCTGTGAGTGCAGTCATGTGCGTGAGCTGGGTGGCTTGAAACACACCCGCTAACGCCAAGGCACGATTTTGGCGAACATTCAGAGTTGGTGACTGTTGAAACGGTAACTCTGTCATCCGAAACAATCCTTAAATAAAATCGGGTTTAGGTGCATTGGTATGGTGAATCACACCACCACCTAAACACACTTCGCCTGAATAGAATACGACACTTTGACCAGGAGTGACTGCACGTTGTGGCTCATCAAATTCCACACGTACACCGCCAGGCATGCTGTCATCATTGAAAATTACACAGTCCTGATCATCTTGGCGATAGCGAGTGCGACAAGTACAACGGAAGCCTGACGCTGGAATTTCTTGTTCACCTGCCACCCAATCAATTGCTTCGCTCCATAAAATAGTGCTTTGCATGAGTGGATGTTCATGACCTTGACCAATCACTAAACGATTGTTTTCAATATCTTTATGCAGGACAAACCATGCACCTTCAGCAACACCTTTTAAGCCGCCAATACCAATCCCGCCACGCTGACCGAGCGTATAGTACATTAAGCCGTGATGTTCACCAACCTCTTTGCCATCGTCTAAAACAATTTTTCCAGCTTGAGCAGGCAAATATTGTTTTAAGAAATCATTAAAGCGACGTTCACCAATAAAGCAAATCCCTGTCGAGTCTTTTTTCTTGGCAGTGACTAAATCTAGTTCTTCGGCAATTTTTCGGACTTGCGGCTTTTCAATTTCGCCCACAGGGAACAAGGTTTTATTGATTTCACGACCATGCACTGCATGTAAGAAATAGGTCTGATCTTTATTTTTATCTAAACCACGTAACAGTGGAGCGTAGGCTTCACCTTTGGAGTTGTACTGCGTTTCACCACGACGAGCGTAGTGGCCTGTAGCAATAAAATCTGCACCTAAATTCATGGCGTGATCTAAAAAAGCACGGAACTTAATTTCTTTATTACATAAAATATCTGGGTTTGGCGTGCGTCCTGCGGCATATTCGGCAAGAAAATGCTCAAAAACCCGATCCCAATATTCCATCGCAAAGTTGGCTGTATGCAACTTAATGCCTAGCTTGTCGCACACCGCTTGCGCATCGGCAAGATCTTCCATCGCGGTGCAATATTCAGTGCCGTCATCTTCTTCCCAGTTTTTCATGAAAAGCCCTTCAACCTGATAACCTTGTTGAAGTAGAAGTGCAGCAGAAACAGATGAATCTACACCACCTGACATACCGACGATGACACGTTGTTGCATAGGATTAGGCATCCAAACTAGAAATAAGGGGAGAATTTTGGTGCTCGTAAATGAGCGATAAAGGATAAGATTGACCACTGAGCGCATCTTGAACCGCTTTCAGTACCAACGGACTTCGGGCACGTGCTGATTCAGCCAGTTCGTCTGCAGACATCCATACTGTACCAATAATATCGGGATCGAGCTGGGCTTGCGCATCATGTTGCAGCGATTCGGCTAGAAAGCAGAAGCGATAATAGGTGCGGTCAGGAAACATAGGCGGAGTATAGCTATAAATACCGAGTAAGGCATTAATTTTCACCCGATGCCCAGTTTCTTCCATGGTTTCACGTATTGCTGCTTCAATTAAGCTTTCGCCAGCTTCAACATGCCCTGCAGGCTGATTAAACACGCTATGCGTCACACCTTCTGTATGTTCTTCAACAAACAGGAATTTTCCGTTTTTTTCGATAACGGTGGCGACAGTAACGTGAGCAGTCCAAGCGGTCATTGAAAAGCACCATGGGGTAAAACGCATATTCTACAAAATTTAGGGGGATGTGGCTATGTTGAAAGGGGATTTCTTTAAAACTGTAAATGTAGGTTTGTGTAGTTGTGGGAAGATGTGAGGGGTACTTTGTTCTTTGATTCATTTGGTGATGCTGGATGTGATCTCATTTGCGCTAGGTGTTGTTGCCAAAGTCAAAGCTATTGCACAAATAGAAAAAGAGGCAGATATTGACCGTAAAGCTTTGTATAAAACTCTAAGTCAAGATTCAGCCTCTCGATTTGATAAGATTAATCATGTCATTCATACACTGAGTTTAAAATTAACGGTGCAGAACGTGTAATCCCTCAAATTACAACAATCAAAAAGAACTTTGAGGGGTGGATTATTGATAATTCCCCGCCACTTTTACATAGTGCCGTGCAGAATAAGGCAAAAACTCTTTTTCCTTGTCGGTTAAAGGACGAACTTTTTGCACAGGGCTACCCACGTACAAATAGCCACTTTCCAAACGCTTACGCGGTGGCACTAAAGACCCTGCGCCAATCATTACATCATCTTCAATAATGACATCATCCAAAACAATTGTGTTGATGCCCAATAACACCCGATTGCCAATGGTGCAGCCGTGTAAGGTCACACCATGTCCAACTGTGACATCTTCGCCAATAATCAGCGGTGAACCTTCAGGTTTGTCGGCTTTTTTATGGCTAACATGCAGCATGGCATGATCTTGCACATTGGAATTTTGACCAATCCGAATATGGTTAACATCACCACGAATCACGGCAAATGGCCAAACCGATACATTTGCGGCCAAATGCACATCACCAATCACCACCGACAATTCATCTACATAACAGCTTGCGTCAATTTTTGGGGTTTGCTCTAAATAAGCACGCACATTTTTTTTCATGATGGACAAATCTTTAGCTTATAAATTTAGGATTGAGGACAGTATAAAATAAAAAAGCACACATGCGGGCATGTGTGCTTTGCGCTTTAGTCTAAGCTTATGAATCTTAGAATAAGTTGCTAAAGAATTGTTTGATATGGTCTAGCATACGTGCAAAGAAACCCGCTTCTTCCACTTCCTGCAACGCCACCAATGGTTTTTCAGCAATCACTTTACCATCTAAGGTTGCGACATATTTACCAATCACTTGACCTTTTTTCAAAGGAGCAGTCAATTTAGGTTGAACCACCAATTGAGTTTTAATTTGGTTGGCTTTGCCTTTTGGCATGGTCACGTTAAAGTTTTCTGGCAAACCAATTTGTGCTTCTTTGCTTTTACCGTACCATACTTTTGCTTTAGCTAAGACTTGGTTGGCAGGCTGTACACGTACAGTTTCGTAGTTTGCATAACCCCAAGCTAACAATTCACGAGTTTGAGTTGCACGAGCTTGCATGGTTGGCGCACCAAAAATCACCGAAATTAAACGCATTGGGCCACGTTTAGATGAAGTGGTTAAGCAGTAACCCGCTTCGTTGGTATGACCTGTTTTTAAACCATCCACGCTTGGGTCGGTATATAACAGGGCATTACGGTTGCCTTGTTTAATTCCATTAAAAGAAAACTCTTTTTCAGAATAAATTGGGTAGTATTTTGAGCTGTCATGGATGATGTGCTGCGCTAAAGTCGCCATATCTTTTGCGGTAGAAAAGTGACCTTCAGCAGGCATACCCGTAGAGTTCATAAACTGGGTATTGCTCATGCCAATACGTTTGGCTTCTTCATTCATCATGTGAACGAATGTGCCTTCATTACCTGCAATGTGCTCTGCCATGGCTTTAGATGCATCGTTGCCCGATTGCACGATAATTCCGCGTAGCATTTCAAGTACGGTTGCTGTGCCATTTAAAGGAACATACATACATGATTCTGTGCTGCTGCCACGACACCATGCAGACTCATTCATGCGGACTTGTTCATCTTCCGTGAGTTCGCCTTTTAATAACTTTTGTTCAATGATGAAACTAGTCATCATTTTGGTCATTGAGGCAGGGGCGAGTTTTTCGTTTTCATTTTTTGAAGCTAAAATTTGTCCCGTCTCATAATCCATCAAAACGTATGATTTGTTATTGAGTTCTGGTGGTGTAGCTAAGACAGTTGCTGCATAAGAAAAGCTTGGTAATAGTAATAATGCAGCAAGGGCGCTTTTTGGGGTCATTCTAAGAGGTTCCAATACTTGAGGTATGCACAAAAGAGCTAGCATTTTAGGGCAAAGCTCAGCCGACTTCTATGGGAGAAATCGGCTTATTGATAAAAGTATTGTAACCAAATTGTATTATCTGCTATATGCTGTCAATTCTTGGCAAATTGCTTGGTTTTTGGCTGTTCCAGCAGCTTTGGCATCGGCACGGGCTTCTTTTAAAATTGGCTGGAAGCTTTTTTGTTTGCTGAGTTTACTTAAGGCAGTAACAGCGTCTTTTTCTTTAGGCATATATTCTTGGGCAAGTTTTGTATAACCCTGATGAAATTGATCTTGTTCTTTGACTAGTGAAGGGCAAACTTCAGATAACACATAAATAGCGGCTAATTCTTGCTGAGTCACTTGTTGTAATGGCGTCACTTCAATATTTTCTTCTTGCGCAATTGCGGCTTGACTTAAACCCAAACTGAGCGCAACTGCGCCAAAAAAATGAACTGCACGTGAATTTTTTAAGCCAGAAAATTGCATATCAAGTACCTTAAATATTGTTTGAACTGAATCTACCGATTCATTTAAGTGCTTATAAGATGAATCATTTATTTGCGAATTGAAAGAGTGAAAATGTATTAAAGCTGTGTGATCTGAGCGCAAATCATGTATAAAAAGTGAAGATTAAAGTCTGAAATTTGAAAATCAGTGGCTTGATATAAAGCGTAAAATAATAGTGGAAAAATACCAGATATAAAAACTAAGCATAAAATTTAAGGCAAACTTTGAAAGTTTGCCTTAAAGGGTGAGTATGCAAAATTATTTACAGGCTCAAAATAGTATTTAAATCATGTGATTTAAAGTGCTAATTCTAAAGCTTCCTGACACACTACTTTTTGCTCTTCTTTGGCTGTATCTTTTGCTGCTTCACGCGCTTCAGCTAAAACGGATTGATATTCTGCGTCGGCTTGTAGTTTGGCAAGCGTCATGTTCGATTCTGAATAATCTTGTAGATAAGTTTGAATCAGTGCTTGAATATTGGCATCTAATTTTGCATTTTTTCCAATCAGTGCAGGGCACATTTCAGTCATGACTTGTGCCGCTGCAACATCTTCTTTCACAATCGTATTGGCTTCTGCTGCAGTCAAATCTTCTGCAATTACAGACTGCGTTAATACAGCAGCAAAACCTAGACCCAATAAACGACGAAATGACAAAGCTAAAATCATGAGAATCACATATATTTTTGGATGGATGTTAAGCGCTAAATATATATAATCTTTTGTATATTTCAATGAAATGTGCTGATCAGTCATTTTGTTGTCGTGTGCTTATTAAATGTGCTTAGGCATGAATCAGGCACAAACAAGTTTAAGATTGAACCGACGTTGCTATATTTTAGTATATAACCTTTATATTTGTTTTATCTGAGATTTTTCTGTGAATATTTTGATAGCCAATGATGATGGCGTGTTTGCACCTGGTATCCAAGCTTTGGCGAAAGCCTTAAAACCTTTGGGTCGCGTGGTGATTGTTGCACCCGAAAGTGAACGCAGTGGTTTTTCGAGTGCGCTGACTTTAGACCGACCATTACGTCCTGTGCAAATTGCTGAAGATGTCTGGGCAGTGAATGGTACACCTGCAGACTGTGTCTATTTGTCGATGAATGGATTGTTCGATTTCGAATTTGATTTGGTGGTCAGCGGCATTAACAGCGGTGCAAATCTAGGGGATGATGTACTGTACTCAGGCACAGTCGGTGCGGCATTTGAAGGACGTTTGATGAAACAGCCTGCGATTGCGGTATCACTTGCAGGGCATAATGTACGTGCTTATCAGCATCCGCAAGATTATATGCAGGCAGCGCAGTGGGTACATGACTTTATTGCTCAAGGTTTACCAAGTTTACCTGCACGACATATTTTTAATGTGAATATTCCAGATGTGCCAGTGTTGCAGGGCACAAAAATTACCTATCAAGGACAGCGTACCCAATCTAAGCCAATTACTAGTCAGGTCGATCCACGAGGGCGTCAAGTGTATTGGATTGGTTTGTCGGGCGAGGCAGTGGCTGCACCGAAAAAAGGCTTAACTGAAATTGAGTCTGATTTTTTTGCGGTAGCAAATGGCTATGTCAGCGTGACACCAATTCAGATGGATGCCACCAATTATGACGTTTTGCAATCATTGCACAGTCAATTTTCCCAAATTGGCTAACTAATGTTATAACTTTGTGAAAAAGTAGCTTGTAAGCCTCATTACAAGGACTTTTTTGCTACTCTTAGCGCAATAGAAAATATTTAGAATTTGTAGAGAGGAAAGAATGCCTGTGGTGTTTCAGTATCGTTTATTTAGCACACCAACAGCATTGTTGAAAACCTTAGTGTTATCAAGTGCTGTTGTGGCTACCGTCGTGTTGAGTGGTTGTGCCTCTAAACCTCAAGTGAATAATTCTGCACGTTATGCAACAGCGCCGAATTTTTATACTGTACGTTCAGGTGATACTTTAAGTGGTATCGCTGCACGTTATGGTTTGAGCTATCTCAGCATTGCAGAAATGAATGATATTGCACCGCCGTATCGTATTTATGTCGGGCAGTCGATTCGTTTGAAAGCGGGCAATGCACCACGTACAACAAGCACTCGCCCTGTAACGCAGGCTGCACCAATTCAACGTCAAACAGTCACTTTACCAACGACACCTGCACCGGTAACATCGACTACAACCACGACCACTAGCTCAACAACACCAAGTACACCGGTGCGTAGCAGCACATTGCGCTGGGTGAAACCATCTCAAGGTGCTGTGATTGCACAGTTTAATTTGGCAAGTAATATCAAAGGAATTCGTTACGGTGGCAATGTAGGTGACCCAATTTATGCCGCAGCAGATGGGCAGGTGGTTTATGCTGCAGATGGCTTAAAAGAATATGGAAACTTGATTTTAATCAAGCACATTGATGGTTATATCACCGCCTATGCACATAACAGTAAGATGAATGTGAGCAGTGGTCAAAACGTAACAGCGGGTCAAAAAATTGCAGAAATGGGCTCTTCGGGTGCTACACGTACCATGTTGGAGTTTCAGGTACGCCTAGATGGTAAGCCAATCAATCCGACTAATGTTTTACCAATAAATTAAATTTTGCAAATACAAAACATAAATTTCACCGTATAATACAATAGGTTGCTTTTATCGAAAGATAAGAGCACCTGTATAATTTCAGAGGGAATTTATGTTAGATCAACTTCGAGCAATGGGTGTATTTGCTTGTGTTGTTGAAAAAAGCTCGTTTAGCGGTGCAGCGCGTGATCTAGGGATCACCACAAGTGCCGTCAGTCAACAAATCCGTTCATTAGAACAAGAAATGGAAGTCACACTTCTGCATCGTTCTACTAGAAAACTGAGTTTGACTGAAGCAGGACAAGCTTTTTTCCACAGCTGTCAAGAAATGCTCGCCGCTGCTGAGCGCGGAAAAATCCGCATTAATGAATTAAGAGATGATTTGGTCGGTGATTTAAGAATTGCCACCACTCCAGAATTAGCCACGAACCATGTGATTCCCGCACTTTCTCATTGGCTGTCTGCCCATCGTGGCTTGTCTGTACATCTAGAAACCGACAATCAATACATTGACCTGATTGATGGTCGTATTGATATTGCGCTGCGTATGAGTCCAATAATTGAAGATCAAAACCAGCATGTGATTCCTATTGCACTTATTGACCAAGTTTTAGTCGCATCACCTAGTTATTTAAATCAAACCGCGCCCATTTCACGTCCTGAAGATTTAAAACATCACGAGTTAATTCCATTAACCATTATGAAGAATTTTCAGCAACTCAATTTTAAGCATATCAGCACTGCTGAAAATGTGGATGTAGAGTTGGGCTCGCGTCTATCGACCAATAATGTGTTGGTGTCTAAATCTTTGTGTATGCAAGGGCATGGGCTTGCGCGAATTTTGCATTTGGATATTCAAAAAGATTTGCTTAATGGCAGTTTGGTTGAAATTTTGCCTGAGTGGAAATTACCCGCATTTACCTTGTATGCAATCATTTCCAAACATGAGCAACAACCGATGAAAGTACATCGTTGTTTGGAAGCCTTAAAACAATATTTTTCTCAATTGCCGGGTGGGCGAGTGTTTCAAGAAGCATCTTAATTGAATGTTGATAATATACTGATCGACCATTTAGTTAGCAAAAAGCCGCAGTTCAAACTGCGGCTTTTTGTTAGGGATTTATTTAAGCCAAGAATTTTTTAATCATTGCTACAAGGCGTTCAATCAATTGATCTGCCTGGGCTTGAGTAATATTTAATGTTGGCAATAAACGCACTACAGAACCTGCAGTTACGTTAATAATCATTTTGTATTCATCGCGGGCAATATCGACCAACTCTGCACATGGTTTTGGTAATTCAATACCAATCATCAAGCCAAAACCACGCACGCTTACATTTTGGTCTGCGAGTTGTTGACGCAATTGTTCCACAATGTAGCCACCCATTTTTGCTGCATTTTCTACCAAGTTTTCTTTCTGGATGGTGTCAATAACAGTGTAAACCACGCGTGAACCTAACGCAGTACCACTGTAGGTTGAGCCATGATTACCAGCAGTAAGAACGCCCACACCACGACCTTGAGTCATGACTGCACCAATTGGGAAGCCATTGCCCAAACCTTTCGCTGTAGTCAATACATCAGGCACAATATTGGTGTGCTGATAAGCAAAGAATTTACCTGTACGACCATTTCCTGTTTGTACTTCATCCAGCATCATCAGCCAGTTGTGTTGATTACAAATACGGCGGATGTCTTCTAGGTAGCTAAAGCCTTGTGGTGCAGTATTCACACCGCCTTCACCCTGAATCGGCTCGACTAAAATAGCCACAATATCAGGATGCTGAATCGCAGCTTCTTCAATGGCTTCGACATCACCAAAAGGCACACGAATAAAGCCTTCAACCAAAGGTGCAAAACCTTCCTGAACTTTTTTATTGCCAGTTGCAGACAGGGTAGCCAAAGTACGACCGTGGAAAGAGTGATCTGCAACAATAATTTTAGGATTGGCTACGCCTTGCATATGACCGAATTTACGTGCAATTTTAATTGCACCTTCGTTAGACTCTGCGCCACTGTTTGAAAAAAACACTTCTTCCATGCCAGCAACTTGCGCCAATTTTTGTGCAGCAGCAGTCTGCCACGGCACTTCAAACAAGTTACTGGTGTGAATTAAGGTAGCCGCCTGATCTGCAATGGCTTCGGTAATTGCAGGGTGTGCGTGACCTAAACCACATACGGCAATGCCTGTAAGTGCATCTAAATATTCTGTGCCATCTTCAGTATAAAGATAAGAACCTCGACCGCGGACAAAGCTGATCGGCTGACGGCCAAATACAGGCATCAAATGTGATGGTTGATCAGTTTGCACAGGAGCAAGGGTAATGTTATTCATGACTAACTCTTATCTGTTAGGTTGGAGGGAAAAACTTATATAAGCAAAATCTACTGCAGATGAAAAGCCTAATTGTAAATAAAATTGGATTTATTGCTTTAGACGTACTGTTTTGCTCGGTTTTGGGTATAATGCCACACAGATGAGTTGAGGATTTACCAATGACTGAACAAGTACGCGATACCGAAGCGTTAATTCGTGAACAAATTGCTAAACATGCTGTTCTTCTTTACATGAAAGGCACACCACAATTTCCACAATGCGGTTTTTCTGCGCGCGCAGTAGAAGCACTCAGTCAAATTGGTCGTCCTTTTGCTTATGTGAATATTTTAGAAAATCAGGATATTCGTACCACTTTGCCAAAAATTGCCAACTGGCCAACTTTCCCACAATTGTGGATTAACGGTGAGTTGATTGGTGGTAGCGATATTATGTTGGATATGTTCCAGAAAGGTGAGTTAAAGCCTTTAGTTGAGCAATACAGCCCAGCACCTGAAGCTTAAAGTATTGGACTTGGGTCACACTAGACCAAAGTCATCCATACAAAAAAGTTGATATAAAAAAAGCGCCTTGGCGCTTTTTTTATATCTGGAATTCACTTGAATAGCTGATTTGAATCACTGCACTTAGTTTACCGCAGTACTTTCAGTTGCAAGTTCAGCAGTTTCAGCCGACTCAGCAGTGACTTCATCAGAAGTTGCCGCATCAGATGGTTCAGCCGATTTCTGTTTTTTCTTGGCTTTTTGCGCTTTTTCCTTTTTCTCTGGGTCTTTTTTGTCCTTTTCTTTCTTGGACTTTTTCTTTTTCTTTGGCTCTTCTTCAATTTCAGCACCATCTTCAATGGCTTGCCAATACTCAAGTTGTTCCATCACTGCAGCGTAAATTGAACCTTTACTGTAACGTCCTTTTTTAGTGAGTTTACCCACAGGACGCGCCATTAAAATTTCTAAGGCTTGGTCAATGGTATCAATGGCGTGAATGTGGAACTGACCTTGTTCTACCGCTTCAATCACATCTTTACGCAACATAAGGTGCTGCATATTTTGACGTGGAATAATCACGCCTTGCTTGCCAGTTAAACCTTGCAGTTTGCAGGCATCAAAGAAACCTTCAATTTTTGCATTCACGCCACCAATTGGCTGTACTTGACCAAGTTGGTTCATGGAGCCTGTAATGGCCCAAGATTGGTCAATAGGTAGTTGGCTGATTGCAGAAATCAAAGCAGAAAGCTCTGCCACTGTTGCACTGTCACCATCAACCTGACCATAACTTTGCTCAAAGGCAAGGGCAGCAGAAAAATGTAAAATTTGCTCACGGCCAAAATGTGCTTTGAGGAAACTGGCCATCAACAACACGCCTTTGGCATGTAAAGAACCGCCAAGTTCAACACTGCGTTCAATATCTAAAATATCGCCGCCGCCTTGATAGACTGAGGCGGTTAAGCGCGAAGGTAAGCCAAACTCGACATCGGCATAGTGAATGACCGACAGGGCATTAATTTGCCCCAAACGATGTCCGCGAGTTTCTATTAACTGCGTACCGCGTGATAAATCTTGCCAGTACAGTTCTCTTAAATAGCCTAAGCGATATTTGCGATGATCCAGTGCGGTATTGATATGCTGTTCGGAAACCGTTTTATCGCCCGCCTGTGCCGCATGGTGATGCGATTCACGAATTAAATCCCCCAAGGTGAGGGCATGTAAGGAGAGTGAGCTTTGATCTTCAGCTTGACGGCTTGAGTCAGTAAGTAAAGCTGCCAAAGCAGAACGGTCAAATGGTAATAATTTGTCAGATTGCACATAGTCGGCAATCAGCTGCATATATGCCTGCTCGTTTTCGTCATTACGTTGTAATGTATCGGTAAAGTCGGCACGGATTTTAAACACGCTGCCAAGTTCGGGTTCTAGCTCTAAAATTTCATAATAAATTTCAGGCTCTGCCAGTAAAATCACTTTAATATTTAGTGGAATGGCTTGTGGTTCAATTGAAATGCTGCCTGTTAAAGTTAGCATGTGTTCCAAAGATGAAAGTTTCAATTGCCCCGATTTTAAAGCGCGTTTCAGTCCTTGCCATGCATAAGGCTGTTCCAGTAACTGCTCTGCTTCGAGCATCAAAAAGCCGCCATTGGCTTTATGTAAGCTACCTGCACGAATTAAGGTGAAGTCAGTGGTAATGGTGCCGTTTTGCGTGAGTTGTTCTACATGCCCCAATAAATTGTAATGGGTTGGAAAATCTTCAAAAATAACAGGTACACCGCTGTTGGGTTTGTGCGTCACAATAATATTGGCTTGGTAGCGCGCAGGAATACGGCTAAAGGTGCCAGGACGGAAATCATCTTCTTCCTGTTCTAAAACAAACTCGACATTATTAATAATATCTTCGGCATAGTATTGTAAATATTCAGTCAAACCTTCGACACTAGGATATTTATTTTGAATAATATCAATGCGTGGCATTACCACTTGTTTGGCAATATCACGGTTCAGGTCTTGTACTTTGTCACGTGCGTCATCTTCTAAATCGCCTAAATGCAAACCCAAACGCTCCAGTTTTTTATTCATATAACGAATATTGGACGCAATTTCTGCACGGGTTTTGCTGTCCAAGGCGTTAATATCTTCCTTAGACATTTCCTGCATTTTGTCATTTTTCAGATGCACGGGTACAAAGCAATGTTCATCTTCCTGCGCAATCAGTTTTAAATCGAGTTCTTCACCTTCACTGGTCAGCTCAATTAAGGCTTGTTGCTGTTCATCACCCGCTTGCTGACGAATCATTTCAATGCGGTTGTGATAGGTTTCTGCGGTAAAGCGACGTTCGAGTTGCTTTAAAATAGTTTGCCAAGTTTGATGTAACAAACTTTGAAATTTAGGCGCTTGACCTGCAGGCAGTTGCAAGGCAATCGGTTGGCGCGGGTGTTTGAAATTATTGACATAAACCCAGTCATTCGGTGTGGGCATGCTCTTGGCATGTTGCTGCAGCAAACGCTTGACCATGGTACGTTTGCCCAATCCCGCCGTACCCACTGCAAAAATATTGTAGCCAGAATATGGCAGGGAAATACCTGCTTCCACCGAAGCGCGTGCCCGATCTTGTCCTAAAAAATTATTCAGCGGTTTAATGCGTCGGGTCGAAGCGGGAATGTTATCGTAATTTGGAATATGGGTTAGTTGTGTTGCTTTGAGTCGTGTATTTTCTAAAGTCGTTTGTATTTCGCTTTGTTCAAAGGCAGAGCTGAGAAGCGGTTGTTGTTCATCTTGCGCTGCTGTTGTTGTGTTGGTTGTCATTGATGGGGTGATTTGATCAAGTCTTTGGGTCACTGTAGAAATCCAAAACGAAATATTGCAGTTAGAAGTTTAAAGGTATACAGGTTTAAGCGGAAAATTCAAGCTAAGCCGTAATTTTTACTACAAAATGACAAGGCTGTTGTGGATAATTTCATAAATACTGTTGAAACAGAAGCTATTCCGCGATTGAATAACAACAATTTGACTTGATAGAAAATAATAATCGAATGACCACACAACAGACTGGGCAAACTTCAGCACAAAATACAGGGTGGAAAGCAGCATTTACGGCATTTTTAGACCGTCGTGCGCTGATTATGCTGTTTTTGGGCTTCTCTGCAGGTATTCCAATTTTACTGATTTTTTCCAGTCTATCTTTGTGGTTGGGCGAAGCAGGCATTGACAAAAGTGCGGTCACTTTCTTTAGTTGGGCTGCCTTGGGTTATTCCTTTAAATTTGTCTGGGCACCATTAATTGATGAATTACCCGTACCCTATTTAACCAAAAAACTAGGGCGACGTCGGGCATGGCTGCTCATTGCTCAATGTTTAATAGTCTATGCAATTGCAGTCATGGCATTTTCTGACCCAGCTTTGGGGCAGGCACATTTATATCAAATGGCATTGGGTGCAGTATTACTAGGCTTTTCTGCAGCCACGCAAGACATTGTGATTGATGCTTACCGTATCGAATTGGCTGAAACTCAAATGCAAACCGTGTTGGCATCGACTTATAACGCGGGCTATCGCATTGGGATGATTGTTGCAGGGGCAGGTGCTTTATTTTTGGCTGCATCTTTAGGTACTGCTAAAGGCAACTATATTTATAGTGCATGGAAAATTACTTATTTGGCGATGGCTGCGGTGATGCTGATTGGCATTATCACGACTTTGGTGATTCGTGAACCGCAAGTGAATCGGGTCAGCAAACATTATCAACGACGCGACTATTTTCGTCTGGTTACGGTGTTTTTTGTTGCGGTATTCAGTTTTGTATTGTGCTACGTCTTTTCGGGTAATTTTACCGAAGCCTTAAAACAACAATTCCAACTCAAAGATGCATTTTTATTATTTTCTATAGAAGCTTTACGTTTTATTGCATCGGGTGCGGCTGCTGTAGGCATGGGCACAATTTTGGTCAAATTGGGCGCAGTCAATAAACAGATGGCATTTGAAACATGGGTGCATCCTGTTGCAGATTTCTTTAAACGCTACGGCATGAAACTGGCACTGGTGTTATTACTCTTGATTGGTTTTTATCGAGTTTCAGACATTATTGCAGGTGTAATTTCCAATGTGTTCTATCAGGATTTGAACTTTAGCAAAGAACAAATTGCCGAAGCGGTTAAGGTTTATGGGGTCATTTTCAGTTTAGTGGGTGGCTTCTTGGGCGGTTTACTGGCACAGCGTATGAACATTATGAAATTAATGTTTGTTGGCGCGGTGTTGGCATCATCCACCAATCTTATTTTTATTGGTCTGGTGAAGTCAGGACAGCAACTGAGCGATGTGCAAGTTTCTGTGGGGCAGCAACAATATCAAACCCAGGCCGATGAAGTTGGATATTGGAAAGTGGCTGTGCCTAGTCAGGTTTTAGCAACACAGGATGAAATTCAGGTACGTGCGCAATACCAAACGGGCGATACGCCGTCACGTTTAGTGTCGATGCCGTATTTGCACCAAACTGAGATTGAAACTGCACAACTCCAGTTTTTACCACTGACTTCGGATAATCGTATTAGCGAAAATGAAGCCAGCAACAGTATTGTCGTACGTGGGCAATATGCAGGGCCTGCCTTAACCGAACAGCAAAAAATTGTACTGCAGCTAGATGGTCAAAATTTTGATGCAAAACTAGATGCACAAGGAATTTTTACGGCAGCGATTGCAGGGCAGCTTTTGGCAGACTCACCAAGTAAACAACTGCAAGCCGTATTATTGAATAGACAGCAAACAGTACAACAACACAGCCAAACCTATCAGGTCGATTTAAACACACATGAAGGCAATGCTTTGGATGTAGATATACAACCTTTGCCGATCGTTCAATCATCTTCAAACAATATGGTTGAAATTCAGGGCAAGGTGATTAAGCCATATAGCACAGCATGGTTATATTTTGCGATTATTGTCGATAACTTGGCTTCAGGTTTAGCGGGCGCGGCTTTTATCGCATTTTTATCCAGTTTAACCAGTGTGTCATTTACTGCTGTGCAATATGCAATTTTTAGCTCACTCATGACCTTGACTCCTAAGATTTTAGGTGGTTATTCAGGTACTATAGTGACCAATATTGGTTATCCAAACTTTTTCCTCATGACCACATTAATTGGAATCCCTATTTTAATTTTAGTGGTGTGGGTGGCGAAATTGTTACGTGACCATCAACACATACAAGCAAAACCGATTGAACAAAAGGATGAATGACATGCGCATGCTGCATACCATGTTACGTGTAGGTAATTTAGAGCAATCATTAAAATTTTATACAGAAGTTTTAGGCATGACTTTGCTGCGTAAGCGTGATTATGAAGAAGGTCGTTTTACCCTTGCTTTTGTAGGCTATGGCGATGAAGAAAATCACACCGTTTTGGAGTTGACGCATAACTGGGATACAGACAGCTATGATTTGGGCAATGGTTATGGTCATATTGCAATTGCGGTAGACGATGCCTACAAAGCATGTGAAGAAATTAAAGCGCGCGGCGGCAATGTGGTACGTGAAGCAGGGCCAATGAAAGGTGGTGTAACTGTCATTGCTTTTGTTGAAGACCCAGATGGTTATAAAGTTGAATTGATTCAGCAAGATCAGAACGCACGTAATAACTAAGTCTTCATCAGTGAAGCAGTAAAAACCAAACCTTTATGGCGCAATAAACTGAATGTTGTTCAGTATTCATTTTGAAAATATTGAACATCGCCTGAAAATGCTCGCTTTTTGAATATTGCTCGGTAATATACCTTTATCGAAAGGTAAAAATTGCTGGGCTTTTTTGCAACAGTAAAAGAATATACAGGATGTGTTTATGTTGAAGTTATTGGCATTGGATCGCTTTACCATTCTTTTGTTTGTGATGGTCATCCTCGCCAGTGTCGTGCCTGTGTCAGGGCAAGCAGCCGAAGTTTTTAGTGTGATTACGACAGTTGCCATTGCAATCTTATTCTTTTTGCATGGGGCGAAATTATCACGTGAAGCTGTCATTCAGGGCATGATGCATTGGAAATTGCATGCGTTGGTATTTACTTTTACCTTTGCGTTATTCCCAATTTTAGGTTTGCTGGCAAAGCCAATTCTAGTGCCAATGCTCGGGCAGGAGCTGTATTGGGGCTTTTTGTTCATGTGCTTTTTGCCTTCAACCGTGCAATCTTCAATTGCCTTTACGTCAGTGGCAAAAGGCAATGTTGCCAGCGCAGTCTGCAGTGCGTCATTCTCTAATTTAATTGGGATGTTTATTACCCCAGTTTTAGTAGGCATCTTTATTTTAGGGCAGTCTGAACACGGTTTTGACCCGACAAATTCGATTATTCAAATTACTTTATTGTTATTGGTGCCATTTATTTTGGGGCAGTTATTACGTCCTTATGTTTTTCCTCAGATGTTGAAATTACCAAAGCTGGTCAAGGTATTTGATCAGGGTTCGATTTTGATGGTGGTTTATGGTGCATTTAGTGGGGCAGTGGTAGCAGGATTGTGGCATCAAGTTAGTGGTATGACTTTATTGCTGTTGATTATTGCTTGTTCCGTGTTATTGACCCTTGTGATGTGGTTGGCGTGGGTTGTGCCGCAATGGTTGGGTTTTGCACGTGAAGACCAAATTGCCGCATTTTTTTGTAGCTCCAAAAAAACCTTAGCCAGTGGTGTACCGATGGCGCAAATTTTATTTATTGGGCAGCCGTTGGGGATGATTGTTTTACCGATCATGATTTTCCATCAAATTCAGTTGATGGTGTGCGGTGTGATAGCCAATTATCTCGAAAAGCAGCCCGATTCGACTGAACCTCAGGAATTAAATTCCTAAGAATAATTAGCTTTAAAATATTTTATTCCGTATAATATTGCCCAACTTGTTGTGCTTAGCTCTGACGGTATCCGTCTCGGTGGGCCAAAAGAATGGTCTGTTGTGGTGTTGGTCTGCTTTTAAAGCATGTCCTCATTTTTTTAATGAGAGTGACCAATTGCGATGACAGCTTAAGCCTTCTTAAATCTTAGGAGTAATCGACGATGCGCGCCGATATTCACCCAAAATATGAAAAATTAGTTGCAACTTGTTCTTGCGGTAACGTAATCGAAACTCGTTCAGCAGTTGGTAAAGAAACTCTTTATCTTGACGTATGTTCTGCATGCCACCCGTTCTACACTGGTAAGCAAAAGAACGTTGACACTGGCGGTCGTATCGACAAGTTCAAACAACGTTTTGCTGGTATGTCACGTTCTATCAAACGTTAATATCCAGTACGAAAAAAACGGGCAATTGCCCGTTTTTTTGTGCCTTAAATTTTAGGGTCTACAAATAGACCCTAATGCACAAGACCTTATTGGTCTTGCACATCAATTAAATGATCGAGTTTTTTCTGGAAATAATCACCCTGAATAAAGCGCGCATCGACATTCCACGCATTCGCAAACAGGTTCATATCATTTAAGTCACGCAATAACACTTCTACAGGTTTAATTTCACTATAAATGCTCAATTGTTCCTGTAATTCTTGCGTCGAGTCATCAGCAGCCAGTTTTTCAGTCAGTGCACTGTGCAAGGTCAAGTAGTGAATATCGACTTGTTTCAAGATAGATTCACTATAAATCGAATGACCAAAATCACGCAGAGAAATTTCAGCGCCGTGCTGACGTAATAAACTGATTTGTTTCTGCGCATCACCTAAGTTTTGGCTGATGTCTTCTTCAGAGAATTGCAAAATTAATGGATGGCTGAGGCGGCTACCAATAATCGTTATCAGTTTAGACACAAACTCAGGGAAGCTGCGGTCTTGTAATAAAACAAATTTGTTTAAATTGATAATCAGCTTCGCTTCAGGATATTGGGTGATGAAGTTGTGCAATTGTTTACAAGCTTCGACCAAAATCCAACGATCCAGTTTAATGGATAATTCTGGGTCTTCAGCCAAATCTATTAAGCCTGTCAGTGATTTCCATTCACTATTGAAAATAAAGCCACTAGTTACTTCATAGGTATATAAATTGGTGTCTTGCTTATCATAAAGTTGTTGATACTTCAGATGAATTTCACCACGATCAAGACTTTGACGTATCGCTGCAATAATCGCAGATTCACTATACGATTGTGGTACAGCTGCAGCAGATTCAATTACATTTAAGTTAGATTCACCAAAGGACAAGTCTAAGGTTAAACCTGAGTTATGTTGTTCTTGCTGTTGTGGTAATGCGTTGGCAAAACCTTGGCTAATCAGTTGCTCAAAACTGCTTTCATTTTGAATGTCTGGAGTGAATGGCACATAACCAATACGCAAATTAAGTGGGTAAGTATGTTGATCTACCGTAAGTAATTGCGGTTTCGTGAGTGAATTTAAGCCAATCAGTTTCGATTCTAAAATTGCAGGCGATTCTGCTTGGAACAAACCAACCACTAAACCATTACTCACATTAAATAATGGTACATTGGTCTGTTCTTTTAAAAAATTTTGAATGTTGGTAAAGTAATTTTTTGTGGTTTGCCAGTCGGCTTGGAAAATTGATTCAGGACAGTTCGCCAAAGAAAATACCACCAAAGCATTGGCACTAGAAGGCTGTTTGGCTAAAGTGCGATTTACCAATTGGTATGTGCTTGGTTTTGTCGCTGCTTTGTCTGCTGTCGTTTGAGCAGGGACAGTATTTTGCGCCGTATTTTCAATATCTATGGTGATTTGTATGGCGTCGTCAGCTGCTCCAACAAATTCAATTTTGAGCGGGTTTTGTTTTGCCAGAAGCGGGTTTTGGCTATGAATATCAAAACGGCCGTGTTCAAATTGTCCTTGACTGACTTTCTTAAAGCGGAATTTAAAATCTGTAATATCTTGCGGTTGCAATAAATCCAATAATGGCAAGCCAATAAGGTCATCTTCACTTTTTAAACCAAATAGCTGTAAATATTCAGCATTGGCTTGTGCATGAATTCCTTCCTGAATAATGGCTACTGCTTTGCTACTGTCTTCGACCAACGCCTGAGCTTGTGATTGTGCATTTTCCAGTTCAGTCATAAGTTGTTCTTGTGACTGCTGTAAGCGACTAAAAGACAGTGCGCGAATTAAGCCAAAATAGAAGCGTTCGGGGTAATCTAAATTGATAATGTCATAGATGCCTTTGCGCACATAACTGGTGTATTGCGTGGCATCGTAATCGTCTGGTTTGAGCAAAAGTAGCGGTAAATTTGGTTGCTGTGATGCACGAATTAAAGTGAGTGCCTGATCGACTTTTAGGTCATAAGCACGACCAAAGATCACCAAATCCCAAGTTAAATGTAATTGTTTTTCAAAGTTTTTAATGTCATCTAATAGATAAGCCTGAACACGGTGCTCATTTGCAGTGAGTTGTTCACAAATTTGATTAAAACGTATTTGGTTGTCATCGATTATGAGTAAACGTGTTTCGGTACGTTTGAGCTTTTTAGACAATAATGGATTTCTCACTTTAATGCTTCCCATAAATCGTGATTTTTAACTTCATTCACTTGTTTCTGAATAAAACCATCAAGTAAAGGCTGTTGTTGGTCATTCAACAACTCAAAATCAAAGCGCATAAAGCTTTGGGTAATCAATAACGGCTTAATTAAGAACACTTTTAGTTCTTCTTCACCTAAACGTAGCTGTACGGTTTGTTTGTCACGTAATAATTGCAGACTTGGCAAAATCAATGAGGTATTGACTTCATTGACCTGCGTACTTTGTACCAATAATGCTGGATGATAATGTCCTGTATGCCGATCTGTTTTAACAAAAACAGCACAAGGGTAAATATCTTGGGTTAAAATTTCCAAGCCAAGTTCTAAGCTTTTTTCAGCAGATTGTTTAATCCAGCGAATGACACCACCACGCCACGGACTTTGGCTATTTTCCTGAACCAGAATAAATTCACCTGTTTTAAGGTTTTTCGGTGTTTCACCCGTCCATTTAATACGATAGCCATTGACACTAATATCTAAAACATCGGCATTGTAAATTTGTTTGGCTTCACGGTCTAAGGTTTTAACAGCGCTAATATCTACCGTAGAGTTGGTATGCATGGCATTGATAAACTGGCTTTCATTCTGGAATTGGTAGTTATCGCCCAAAGCCAGCGTTTCATTGAAGTTTTTACCATTAGACAGATAAAAATGTGCCACAGTCAAACCAAAGCAAATTTTAATCCGTGCCGAATATTCATAACGCTCATGCACACGTTCTGCTGTATTGGTCAAAATATTGTGCAAATGGAAATGCAAAGCAGGGGTTAAGAATAGCTTTTCATTGCGTGATAAATGTTCACCTTTACGACCTTGAACTTCATTTAAATGATCGAGTAGGGGTTGAGTTGCAATAAAAATATTGGCATGAAAACCTTGGCTTTGGTGCGTATTGTAAATAGGTGGATGATCTTTGCTTGCATCGACCACATAACGTGAAAGCGTCGTTTCTTTGGGTAAAACTTGAATCAGTTTTGCCCAATCAAAGCTACAGAGATATAAGCCTTGAATTTCTGCAGGTCGAATTTGATGGGTATTGAAAATTTCCAATAAAATCAGCTGTGCATAGGCTTGAGCAATATTAATCAGTTGATGTTGTGTGCCTTGTAACTGATTAATATTATTTAAATAATAATGTTGTTGAATGGCTGTATCTAAAAGTTGGTGTGCAATTAACCACTGATTTGGCAAGGCGTGGCTATAAAGCATGTGTTGTTGATAGCGCAGTAGAGCTAATTGTTGTAAAGCATAATAGCTAGATAGAACTCGTGCAGTTTGTAAGTTCTTTTTTAAATTAAAGGCAAATAAAGAAAATTTTTGTTGGGTGAGTTGTTGGTGGCTACGTCGGGAAATATTAATATAGACTTTGGCGAAATGACTGCGTAATAACAGCGCGAGTTCAATAATATGATCGTTGCGGTCATTACTAATCAAAGCTTGGTTGAAAAAATGCTTTTCCAGACTGGTAAGCACATTTTCAAGTGTCGGATGAATAGCTTGAATTAAGTCAAAACGTAATGTTTCCTGACATTTCAGTTCTGAAATTTCTAAAAGTGCATTAAATAGAGCTTGGGAAGAATCACCCAATTGTAAAATGGATAAATCCGCTGCCCATGCCTGAATGCTTTTAACCGTATTTTGACAAAAACTCAATTGCTCCAGCTTTAGTTCGCTGGGAACTAGAAAAAGATCTGAAGTATTCATATTCATGATTGTTATTTAACTCAATAAGTTGAAACCCCAAAAAGCGGTGTCTTGTTTTTTTCGCCCGCAATTTCCCTAACGAGTTTAGGAACTAAATAGCCGGGTAAGTTCGCTAAAAGCTCTTTATAGATGTGATCAATGTCTTGCGGCATTAAATCAAAATGATGCGCTCCTTTTACTTTATCTAACACGTGTAAATAGTAAGGCATCACCCCCGCATCAAAAAGACGATAGCTTAAATCGACCAAGACCTGAGCAGAATTATTGACCCCATTTAATAAGACTGCTTGATTCAGAACGGTGATGTTTTGTTCGACTAACTTGGCAAGTTGCGAACAGGTAAAGTCATCTAATTCTGATGCGTGGTTCGAGTGTACCACTAGAATAATACGCAGCCTACTATTTTTTAGTAAGGAAATCAGCGATTCATCGACACGGTTGGGAATAACAATCGGAACTCGTGAATGAATTCTCAAAAATTTTATTTGCGGAATAGACGCCAATCGCTCAATCCAGATATTTAATTTACGATTTGACAAAGTGAGCGGGTCGCCACCACTTAAAATCACTTCATTAATATCGGGCTGACTTTCAATGTAATTACGGATATTGTCCCAGTCTTCAGTTTTTGGCAGATTTTCCTGATAAGGAAAGTGCCTGCGGAAACAATAACGACAATGTACTGCGCAAGCACCAGTCAAGGTCAGCAAAAAGCGTGATTTATATTTGTGTAAGACTCCAGATTGTTGATTGGCTTGTTCCTCACCCAAAGGGTCGGTCACAAATCCAGGATGATCTTCCAGTTCTAAATGATGCGGCAGAACCTGTAACAGTAAAGGATCGAGTGGATTGCCTTTTTGCATTTTGGCCACAAATGCACGCGGGATACGCAATTTAAACTGATTGGATGCCAGTAAAGCACCTGACAGCAACTGCTGTTCAGACAGCTCTAAAATATTTAACAATTCGCGTGGGTCGGTGATCAAGTCACTGAGTTGAGATTGCCAGTTTTGTTCTTGGTACAGGTAGTTGATCATGCCAGAAAAGATTTAAATATGAGGTGAAAGGAACCAAGTACAGATCTATTTAGCGTAGATGAATTCTTTGTTCATTGAGCGTGAATGCCGCGAATGATTAATCGCTTTGAATCAGAATCATTACAAAACAGCTGATTTTACCGATATCTTGAGGTGATCGGTAGTGGATTTTCATTGCTTCGTTATGGCTTGCTCATTTACAATACGTCCGATGAAAAAAGATGTTGCAAGATGGCGAGCATCGCAAAGCTGCGTTGGTCATTTGCTTTGTAACATAAATAGTTAAGTTAGTCAGTTTGGAGTGTGCCAGTCATGGCCTATTATTCTACGAATGATTTCAAGTCAGGCCTTAAGGTTATGCTTGATGGTAACCCATGTTCAATCATGGAAAATGAATATGTAAAGCCAGGTAAAGGTCAAGCGTTTAACCGCGTAAAACTTCGTAACCTTCGTTCTGGTAAAGTTTTAGAAAAAACATTTAAGTCTGGTGATTCACTAGAAGCAGCTGACATTGTAGAAGTAGAAATGGAATACCTCTACAACGATGGCGAAATGTGGAACTTCATGGATCCTGTATCTTTTGAGCAAATTGCTGCTGACAAAACCGCAATGGGCGATGCTGCAAAATGGTTAAAAGATGATTCAAACGAAAAATGTACCATTATGTTGTTTAACGGTGTGCCTTTAACTGTAAACGCACCAAACTTCGTGGTATTAAAAATTGTCGAAACTGATCCGGGTGTACGTGGCGATACTTCTGGTGGTGGCGGTAAACCAGCGAAATTAGAAACAGGTGCAGTGGTACGTGTTCCTTTATTCGTACAGCAAGAAGAAAGCGTTCGTGTAGATACACGTACAGGTGAATACCTAGAACGCGCATAATGATTTATTGATAAATCATAAGTAAAAGAGGGGGATGATTCGCGTCATCCCCCTTTTTTGTTGATTTGATTATGTGGTAAAAGAATAGGTGAAAAGTATAGGAAACTGTTGGTGCTCCATTTAAGTGTACGGTAGCGCACACTATGGATGTAAGGGCAGCAGACATCAAAATAAAAGGAGCAGGATCAACCAAGGATTTAGGAAATAAAGCTACATCTCGACAATAAAAGTAACGCTTAAAAAATGTAACAAGAAGAGAGATTGACATGGAAACAGTTCAACCGAAGTCAGGTCTGACTTCAAAAATTATATGGCTTTTGGTCGCTATATTGGGTGCAGTATCTTTTGGGATATTGGCAGTCAGTAGAGGCGAACACGTCAATGCAGTCTGGTTAGTTTTAGCTGCGGTCTGTGTCTATAGCATTGCATACCGCTTCTACAGTTTATTTATTGCCACCAAAGTATTTGAGTTAAATGAGCGACGCTTAACGCCCGCACATCGTTTGGCTGACGGTTTAGATTATGTGCCCACCAATAAAAGTGTGTTATTTGGTCACCACTTTGCCGCGATTGCAGGTGCAGGCCCTTTAGTTGGGCCTATTCTTGCAGCACAAATGGGTTATTTACCCGGCACGATCTGGCTTTTAGTCGGGGTGGTGTTGGCAGGTGCAGTCCAAGACTTTTTGGTTTTGTTTATTTCTACACGTCGTGATGGGCGTTCTTTGGGAGAAATGGCAAAACAAGAGTTGGGTTCATTTGCTGGTGTGATTGTCATGCTGGGTGCGCTGGGCGTGATGGTGATTATTCTTGCCGTACTCGCTTTGGTTGTCGTGAAAGCTTTAACCAATAGTCCGTGGGGCGTATTTAGTATTGCAGCCACCATCCCAATTGCGATTTTCATGGGCATTTATATGCGTTTTATTCGTCCGGGGAAAATTGCTGAGGTTTCCATTATTGGTTTTGTCCTGATGATGATGGGTATTATTTATGGTGAAAATGTTGCACAGCATCCATTCTGGGGGCCTTTATTTACTTTAAGTGGCACAGAATTAACGTGGTGTTTAATTGCCTACGGTTTTATTGCTTCAGTTTTGCCAGTGTGGTTGTTATTGGCGCCACGTGATTATTTATCGACGTTCTTAAAAATTGGTGTTATAGCGGGTTTGGCTGTCGGGATTGTGTTTGCAATGCCTGAAATGAAGATGCCTGCGGTGACCCATTTTATTGATGGTACAGGGCCAGTATTTGCGGGTTCATTGTTCCCATTCTTATTTATTACCATTGCCTGCGGTGCGATTTCAGGTTTCCACGCCTTAGTGTCTTCAGGTACGACGCCAAAACTGGTCAATAACGAAAAAGACATTCGGATGATTGGTTATGGCGGCATGTTGATGGAGTCTTTCGTGGCAATCATGGCAATGATTTGTGCCACGGTGCTAGACCCAGGCGTGTACTTTGCCATTAATGCACCCACTGCAGTTTTAGGTACAACGGTGGAAAGTGCAGCAGAAGCGGTACGAAATTTAGGCTTTGTAGTGACTCCTGAGGCTTTAACCATTTTGGCAAAAGAAGTCGGTGAAAGCTCGATTCTGTCACGTACGGGTGGTGCGCCAACGTTTGCAATTGGTATGGCACATATCATCACCGAGATTTTTAATAACCGCTCAATGATGGCATTCTGGTATCACTTTGCCATTTTATTTGAAGCCTTATTTATTTTAACTGCAGTAGATGCAGGCACACGTGCTTGCCGTTTTATGGTGCAAGATACTGTAGGTATTGTTATTCCTGCAGTGAAAAACTCACATAACTTCTTTGGTAACTTGCTTGGCACAGCAGTTGCGGTGGCTGGTTGGGGCTTCTTCGTCTATCAAGGCGTGGTCGATCCTTTAGGCGGTATTAATAGCTTATGGCCTCTATTTGGTATTGGTAACCAAATTTTGGCAGCGATGGCGCTCATTTTAGGTACAGTGATTCTGTTTAAAATGAAAAAAGAAAAATATGTTTGGGTGACGATTATCCCTACAGTTTTCTTGTTCATTACTTCAATGACTGCAGGTTGGCAAAAGATTTTCCACGACAATCCCAAAATTGGTTTCTTGGCGCAAGCAGATCGTTTCAATGCTGCAATTCAACGCAATGAAATTTTAGCACCTGCAAAAACAGTGACTGAAATGCAAACCATTGTCATGTCCAATCAAATTAATGCCGTGTTATGTGGTTTCTTTATGATTGTGGCATTTGTGATGTTGTTCGCTGCCATTGGGGTGATTCGTCGTGCCTTGGCAAGTCCAACACCAACTGTACATGAAGCTGAAGCGATTTATCGTGATCCTGAAACGATTCAGCCGAATAGTGGTCATTAGGAGTGAGCACATGATTAAGCTTAAATTTGCCCAACAGAGTAAAACGGTGATTTACAACATCATTAAAATGACCATCATGTCGCAAAAGGATTTGATTCTGAATCCGAAAAACTGGTCGCGTATCGCTACTTTATGGCAGCGTTTGCAACAAAGTTTTCGTTTAATGGTCGGTGTACCCGATTATCAGAATTATTTGGAACACATGCGTAAGCATCATCCAGATTTAGAAGCCATGGATCCGAAGACTTTTTATCGCTACTGTGTCGATGCGCGTTATCCATCGGCAAAAGGTGGTTTGAAAAAGTGTCCGTGTTAATCCCGTATCACGATGGAAACGTATAGAGATACGAGCTGTTTAAAACTTACTTTTTTAGGCAGTTTAGAATATCTCGAGGATTTCTTTGGAAATTTAGCAAAACGGTGTATGTTTAAACATGCGCCGTTTTTTATTGGGGATAAGGGGATTTACTGTGATTTGGGGTACAGAAAAAGTTCAAAAACAACAACTGACGCAAGCGCAGCAACAGCTCAATGCACAGATTGAATCTTATGCTGGAAAAATTCAGGCTTTTTTGACTGAAATTAATACCATTATTTTAGATAAAGAACAGCAGACCAAATTGGCGTTAAGTTGTTTGTTGGCGGGCGGGCATGTGCTTTTTGAAGATTTACCCGGATTAGGTAAAACGACTTTATCGAGTGCCTTATCGCACTTGGCGGGTCTGCAATTTCAGCGTATTCAGTTTACCAATGACATGCTGGCCAGTGATGTGATTGGCGTGAATATGTTTAATCAAAAAGAACATCAATTTGAGTTTAAGCAAGGCCCTATTTTTACCCAAATTTTATTGGCAGATGAAATTAACCGTTGTTCGCCTAAAACCCAAAGTGCCTTGTTGGAAGCGATGGAAGAAGGCGCGGTTACGGTGGATGGTGTGCGTTATAGCTTGCCGCAACCTTTTTGGGTGATTGCCACACAAAATCCACTGTTTCAAAGTGGTACTTATGCGCTGCCAGAATCACAGCTTGATCGTTTTTTAATGCGTCTGTCTTTGGGTTATCCATCGCGTTTTGCTGAAAAAATGTTGCTGCAACAAAACTCCAGACATGCGCTGATTGCCAGTTTGGCCCATATTTTTACTGAAACAGAAATTTTAAATTTACAGCAATTGGTCACGGAAATTTATGTGTCAGATACCGCGCTAGATTACTTACTCGACTTAGCCACAGAAACCCGTAAAGCGCGTCACGGATTATCTACCCGTGGTGTTTTGGCATTGAAAAAAGCAGCACAAGCACATGCTCTAATTGAGCAACGTAGTTTTGTCACTGCCGATGATATTCAAGCGGTATTTGTGGCAGTTGCTGCACATCGTATTGGATTGAGTGAGGCAGAAACTTTGTATGTGATGCAACAGGTTAAAGTGAGTTAGTACACGCATGTTTAAGCAGGCATGGCAAAACTGGATCAAGACACGTTTTAAATTTGATCGACACAAGGCCTTAAAACAAAAAGATATTTTGGTTTTTATTTACCAACAGGGCTATCTGTATTTAGTGCTGATTTTGATCACGTTTATTGCAGGCGTGAATTATGGCAATAACCTGATTTTAGGCTTTTGCTTTTTGATCAGTGCCATTTTATGTATCAGCTTTTATTTGACCTTTAAGCAGTTGCATGAATTAGAGATAGAAATTGTGACTACTGAAGTTGGGCAAGTGGGCGAAGTATTGCAATTACAATTGCATTTCAAACAAGAGGTCGCGCAGGCACGCTATTTATGGATTAAAGCCAATCATCAATTAGAAAAGGTTCTTATTCAAGACACCCAGCAGCAGTATGTATTGACATTTTTTGCGGAGCAACGTGGGCAGTTTAATTTCCCTCATTTACACATTTATTCGGTTTATCCTTTTGGCTTGGTACGTGCGTGGACTTATTTGAATTTGACACGTACCGCGTGGGTTGCGCCCAAAGCCGCCATGTATAGCGCAGAGAATAAACAGCATCAACACAGCTTTCAACCTGATTTAGACGAGTTTCGTGAGCTGCGTGATTTTCAATTGGGCGATTCTTTGCAAGCTGTGTCGTGGAAGCAAGCGGCACGAGGGCAAGGCTTATATGTCAAAGTTTTTGAACAATATCAGGATCAACAGAGTATCGACATTCACTATGAACACATGCCTGCACCGACCCACGAAGAAAAATTAAGTTTGATGATGGGTTTGGCCGAGCAATGTGAACAACAACAGTTGAATTATGCGATGTTTTTGCCACATGCGACCCTTGAAAAAGGCGTAGGTGAGCGGCAGTTGAAACAGGCAAAAATTCTTTTGGCACAGGCTTGATGATCATGCACAATTCGATTCAGCAATCTATTCTGCTTAGCCTGATCTTAATTTTGGCTGCTCACATGCTGTTTAGCCCTGTGGCATTGAGTGTCATTTTCGGACTCATGTTGTTGCTGTTGTATCTTCACTATAAAAACAAGACAGTGCGTATTTCTAAAGTTTGGACTTATGGATTGACCTGTTGTGCCTTAGCCAGCATTTATTTGAGTTATAAAAGCCTGATTGGTGTAGAGGCAGGGGTTGCCTTATTAAGCACCTTTTTGTTTGCCAAAGCTTTAGAAAGTCATACTCAGCGCGACCTGATTATTTTATTTAATTTTGCGCTTTTTGTGAGCGCCAGTTCATTTTTATACAGCCAAAGCATGTGGATGACCGTGTTGGTCATTCTATGTTTAATCAGTTGTTTAATTGGGTTATATCGGATTCAAAAAAGTGCATTTTCAGATTATGCGTCGCGTCATTCGAGCAGCCAAGATGCAAAGCATGACCTTAAAAATGTCGCCAAGTTTATCGCATACGCTTTGCCATTCTTTTTATTATTGTTTTTATTCTTTCCACGTTTACCGCCATTGTGGCATGTACCTATTCCTGATGCCAAAGGCGTGACAGGTATTAGTGACACGATGTCACCAGGCGATATTGCCGAATTATCACAATCTTCTGCTTTGGCATTTCGTATTGTGGGGAATATGCAGCAACTGCCGCCACGTTCAAAACTATATTGGCGGGCGATGGTACTGGATCAATATGATGGTCGCACATGGACAAGCAATTTCAGCAATCAACAACCCGTTCAGGCAGCACAATTACAGCCAGAGCAAGTCGATTTTCAGTATCAATATATTGCAGCAGATCCACGTGTACAGTGGATTATGGCGCTGGAAAAATCTGTACCGAATCAACACGGCTATGTGTTACGCCGTGATTGGAGTATGGTGCCACAGCGTCAAAATGGTCGGATTCAACCGATTGCTTTGCAGTGGGTTGGGGAATCTGCACGTATTCAAGGGGATGATGCACAGAACGAGCGTTATCGACGCTTTAGCCAGCGTTTAAATGTTCAGGTACAGACGCAATCTGACCCAAAAGCTCAGCAATTTGCCCTGCAGATGTTTGCTCAAAGTCAGCAACAACCTGAACGCTACGTGCAGAATGTATTGCAGTGGTATCGCAATAATGGCTTTAGTTATACCTTAAAACCTGGAATGCTCGGACAAAACCGAGTCGATGAATTCTTGTTTCAGAGTAAGCAAGGTTTTTGTGAACATTATGCCTCAAGTTTTGCCTTATTGATGCGTTATGTCGGGATTCCAGCGCGTGTAGTCGTGGGCTATCAGGGTGGGGAACTTGCACCCGATGGACAAAGCTGGGAAGTACGACAGCAAGATGCACATGCTTGGACAGAAGTGTTGCTCAATCAACAATGGGTACGCATAGACCCGACAGCCATCATTGCACCTCAACGTATAGATGATGGTATGCAAAACCTAATGGCAGATGATCGGGCCGTTTTGGGTGCTGACACACAAATGTGGCAATACCAACATTCTAATTTTATTCGTTCTTTACGGGTGTGGAGTGATTATGCAAGTTATCAATGGCAAAGCAAGGTCGTGGGTTATGATGCCGAGTCACAGCGTCACTGGTTTGGACGCTTAGGGCTGCACTCAAACTATGCTTTGGCAGCGGTGTTGGTTTCAAGTATTCTCATGATCTTAGCAGGGTATTTTGGCTGGATTTTTTGGAAAAAACGTCAGCAAGGTTCTCGCATAAATCGTGCCTTAGACAAATTTTCTAAAAGATTGCCCGCTCAGTTGCAAAAACAGGATGCAGAAACAGTGAGTGTGTGGATGCAGCGTTTAGCAGCGCAGGTAGATGCAAATGAACAAGAGGCATTTAAGCGTTTAGGCGTGTGCTATCAACAATATTCTTATGCGCCTGAACATGACCGTGTTTCAGAGCAGGTGTTTTTTGATTTGCTTAAAACTTGCTCGGATGTGTTGAAAAAACACAGAAAGGACTTGTCTTAAAAATCAAAACTGAATATGATGCGAAGCACTTTAGGCGTATAGCTCAGTTGGTTAGAGCGCTACGTTGACATCGTAGAGGTCTCCAGTTCGAGTCTGGATATGCCTACCAATACATTAAAATTATATGTTGTTACATAACTTCATATAAGTAATAAAGCTCTGAATTATAACGATTTAGGGCTTTTTTATTGCTTTTCTTAAAGATACATAAATTCGCTTATAGTTTAAAAATATGTACACAGTGGTGTACACATGTAAGTTTTCGGCTTATTTTGCACTAATTGGTTTTTATTTTGCACTAGAGCTTTGAAGCCTCTTTCCACATTTCATTTGTGCACTGATTCGTGAGCGAGAACATGGCACCATTAAGCATTTAACGGTTATGCTAGTCACGGTTTTTGAAATTATGCTGGCAAAGGTTTTATCGATGAGCCTTGTGGTGCTTTTAGCAGCTTTTTTAGGCTTAAAAGTAGTGGTGCAGGGGGCATTACAGGTACCCATAGAAGGAAGTTTGCTGTTATTTTTCTTTGGAGCCTTGCTGACCTTATTTGCAACAACCTCAATGGGTATATATATGGCAACCGTGTCTAAATCGATGCCGCAATTCGGTTTGCTGATGATGCTTATTCTGATTCCCTTGCAAATGTTGTCTGGGGCAAGTACACCACGAGAAAGCATGCC
Organism: Acinetobacter sp. YH12058; assembly: GCF_013419805.1. Classification (NCBI taxonomy): domain Bacteria; kingdom Pseudomonadati; phylum Pseudomonadota; class Gammaproteobacteria; order Moraxellales; family Moraxellaceae; genus Acinetobacter; species Acinetobacter sp. YH12058. The sequence goes on along the minus strand of NZ_VOZL01000011.1, from coordinate 41,807 downwards.
AGAAATTATTCAAAATATCATGTTGATTGCAACGACAATGCATTTTGTAACATTGGCGCAAGCAATTTTATACCGAAATGCAGGATTGGATGTGGTCTGGCCTTCCTTTCTATGGTTAATCGCAATTGCAACAACATTTTTCTATGTATCTTGGAAACGTTTTAAAAATACCATTCATACAATGGCTTAATGTAATAGATTGAGTTTGATCGCTGAAGCACAAATTTTGACTGGGGCGTATTAAGAGTTACACCGCGCATAATTTTTGCTAATATGTATGAAAATTGTTCAATAAAAGTAAATGACATGAAACACATTCTTGTGCCAGTTTTGGTGGTGTTGGTCGTTTTATTAGGTTATCTCGTTTACTTGGAAGAGGAAACGCGAAAGCAGGCAGAACTGAACCGAGTTTTGACTGAATCTGCAAATTTATCGCTAGAAAAAACAGAAGCGGCTACACCACAGATTTTGCAAGTCACAGAATAAGCGTAGAAATTTCTAACATAATGTGTGGTAATTGCTTTATTCATCACACTTTTGTGTGCTTCACTTTATCGTAAAATTTTATCTTTAATTCAAAAAACTAGAATTTTTAAAAAATCCCTATGGTATAATTTGCCAATTGAAACTGCTTCATCACAACTCAAAGGCATTACTTTTGAGAGTGACTGAAGTAAAAAAAAGATGAACAAAGCTGCATAAAATTTATGCGGCTTTTTTATTTAGCATTCCGAATTTTTGATTTTGATAAAATCAAATGCTTGATTGTGAATTAAGTTTATCTTTTTCATGTAATTTTACATGCTCATTGGGCAAATCCATTGCCGCAACTGACACAGGCTTTTAAGTGCTGACTTAAAATTGCGTCATGCTGCAAATTCAGTTTATTTACAGGGGCTAGGTCATGACGACTCCTAATCCATCCTCAGCGGGAATGCTTGAGCGCTTATTCAAATTAAGCGAAAACAAGACCACATTCCGTACCGAGATTTTGGCGGGTGTAACCACATTCTTAACCATGTGTTACATCATTATTGTCAATCCGATGATTTTATCTGAAACAGGAATGGATCATGGAGCTGTCTTTGTCGCCACCTGTTTAGCCGCAGCTATTGGCTGCTTGGTGATGGGAATTGTTGCCAATTACCCAATCGCACTCGCACCAGGCATGGGGCTAAACGCCTATTTCACTTACTCGGTTTGTTTAGGCATGGGTGTGCCTTGGCAAACGGCTTTGGCTGCAGTTTTTGTATCAGGGATTATTTTCATTGCCATTAGCATGTTTAAAATCCGTGAAGCCATTGTTAATGCCATTCCCATGTCATTAAAACTAGCCATTGGCGGTGGTATTGGTTTATTCCTAGCTTTAATCGCCCTAAAAAATGCAGGTGTTATTGTTGATAATCCTGCGACTTTGGTGGGCTTGGGTGACTTAAAACAACCATCAGTACTGTTAGCGCTACTTGGCTTTTTAATGGTTGTAGTAATGCATCACTTTAAAGTACGTGGTGCAATTATCATCAGTATTTTGGTGCTGACTGCTATTTCAACAGCTTTAGGTTTAAGCGAATTTAAAGGTGTGGTTGGTGAAATTCCATCTATTGCACCTACTTTTATGCAAATGGACTTTGAAGGTCTATTTACAGCAAGTTTAATTGGCGTAATTTTCGTATTTTTCTTAGTCGATTTATTCGACTCTACAGGTACTTTAGTGGGTGTTTCACACCGTGCAGGCTTGTTGCAAGATGGTAAATTACCCCGTTTGAAAAAAGCACTTTTTGCCGATTCTTCTGCAATTGTTGCAGGTGCGGCATTGGGTACATCTTCAACAACGCCGTATATTGAATCATCTGCAGGTGTTGCAGCGGGTGGTCGTACAGGCTTAACCGCAGTGATTGTTGGCTTGTTGTTTATTGCCTGTTTGTTCTTGGCACCACTTGCGCAATCGGTACCAGGTTTTGCGACTGCACCTGCCTTGTTATTTGTGGGTGTGTTGATGATTCAAGGCATTGTGCATATTGATTGGGATGACATCACCGAAGCCGTGCCTGCATTCTTAACAGTCGTGTTCATGCCATTTACTTATTCTATTGCCGATGGCATCGCTATGGGCTTTATTAGCTATGCGCTGATTAAACTACTCACTGGCAAAGCCAAGTCTGTACCTTATATGGTGTGGATTATTGCTGCACTTTGGGCATTAAAATTTGCCATGTTTGGCGGTTAATATTCTTAAACTGAAAAGGGGTGTAAACTCAGTTTGCACCCTTTTTTATTTTGATCAATTTTTTAATATTCTCCCATAAAATAGCAAAAAGGACAGAACATGAATCAACTTGAGCTAATCTGTGCATTACCTAAAGCAGAATTGCATGTGCATATTGAAGGTACTTTTGAACCTGAATTGATGTTTGCCATTGCGCAGCGCAACCAAATAGACATCCCTTATCAGTCCGTAGAAGAAGTCAAACAAGCATATAACTTTCATAACTTGCAGTCTTTTTTAGATATTTATTATGCAGGCGCACAAGTGTTGGTGCATGAGCAAGATTTTTACGATTTGGCTTGGGCATATTTTGAAAAATGTGTTGAAGACCGTGTGGTACATACCGAAATGTTTTTTGATCCGCAAACCCATACCGAGCGTGGTGTGGCATTTGCAACCGTGATTAATGGCTTACAACGTGCTTGTGATGATGCGCAAACAAAATTAGGCATCAGTTCAAATTTAATTATGTGTTTCTTGCGTCATTTAAGCGAAGATGCAGCATTTGCCACACTTGAACAGGCTTTGCCTTATAAAGATCAAATTATCGCAGTGGGTTTGGACTCAAGCGAAGTTGGACATCCACCTTCAAAGTTTGAACGTGTCTTTGCCAAAGCACGTGAAGCAGGCTTTTTAGTCGTGGCACATGCAGGCGAAGAAGGGCCAGCCGAATATGTTTGGGAAGCATTAGATTTACTGAAAGTAAACCGTATTGATCATGGTGTGCGTTCTGAAGAAGATCCTGTATTAATGCAACGTCTAATTGCAGAGAAAATGCCGCTCACGGTCTGTCCATTGAGTAATTTAAAGCTATGCGTAGTGGATGATATGGCACAGCACAACATCCGCCGTTTATTGCAGCAGGGTGTTAAAGTGACAGTTAATTCAGATGATCCATCTTATTTTGGTGGTTATATGAATGATAACTTTGTTGCTATTAGCCAAGCTTTAGATTTAAGCAATGCTGAATTAAAACAATTGGCGGTTAATTCTTTTGAAGCTTCATTTATTTCGGCTGAAGAAAAGCAAAAATGGATTGAGCAAATTCAAGCATTGGGATGAGTTAAACTGAATTTAGATTAGCTTAGACTACAAAAAAGCAGCTTAATTTAAGCTGCTTTTTTGTGGGAGAACGATTTGAATCGCTTTAAACTCAAGCTTTAAAAATTATTTACCTTGTTGCGTCATACTACGCAATACATCGTCTTTATCTATAAAGTGATGTTTAAGTGCTGCAAGCATATGCCCAACCACCATTGCCCCTGCAAACCATGACAAATAAGTATGCACAGGTTTAACAATTGCTAATAGTTCGGGGTTCTTATCCACCAAGGCTGGAATTTCAAATAAATACAACACAGGCACAGGTTTACCCACGCTCCAGCTAAACAAACAGTCCGTGATTGGAATCGCAATCAGCATAAAATACAGACCTAGATGTCCTAAATGCGCTAGTGTTTTCATCAACGGTGACATGCTGTCAGGCAGTTGTGGCGTAGGGTGGGTGTAACGCCAAAATAAGCGAATCACCAATAAAAATAATCGCCATGAGCCAATGTAAAACTTGTGCGGTACGGGTGTAATATGAATGAGAACTGTTCATGTTGTGTTTCAGGCGAATAGTGTGCTTGCATGCTAAACAACAGCATGTAGCGAAAAAAGTATCCACCTGCAACGGAGTGTTGAAAATCTGCAACGCTGCAAAAAAAATAGCGTTCTTGAGGGGGCTGTTGATATTTCATAAATAGTTTGCGCTGTAGGCTAAAACTGAGCAGATCAGGCATGAAACGCAGGGAATAGCGAGACTATTGCCAAGTTTCATAACGCAATCTGAGAAAGTTTTAGCCACAGCCTTTCAGGACAAGCATATTTTTTGCTGCTATTGCGTTATGAGTCAGTCATTTAGAATGACTAAATTTCCTACCTCATGCCTTATATCAGCTAAAAAATATGCGTTGTCGCAAACATAGAAAAATTGTCAACAGCCCCTAGCCTTAAGCCTAAGCACATGAATGTAGAAATTGCAAAAAGCTATTCCTTCGTCAAACAAGTTTAGGCACAATAGCGGCATTGTTTCACTCAAATGACTTGAATATTAAATACAGGAAATATCCATGAAAAAACTACTCGCTGTATTGGCACCTATCGCTTTGGTTTTATCTGCATGTACCACCACTACAGGTACTACTACAGGAACGACAACTGCACCGACAGCAACTCAACAATTGGGTATGGCGGCGATTAAAATTGCAATTAATGCCAAGTGTGTGACTGAATTAAACAACATTCCTGCATGGCACACTGCGACACGTGTTATGACACCAACGCAAAAGCAAAATGTTCAAGCGGAAATTTGTGGTTGTGTTAGTGAAAAAGCACCACAAAATGTGACTGCAGTAGATTTAGCCACTGCAGCAATTGACCCTGCTGCACGTGCAACCATTGTGAGCAATGCAGTATCTCGAACCATTAATGCATGTGTGGCAGAAGCAGTAAGATAAGTTTTACCGATTCTGTAAAATTAAAAATGGTGCGTTGTGACTCGCATCGTAAGATAGGCTGAAGATTTCAGCCTATTTTTTCTGGAAAAAGATGATGAAAATTGCAGGTGTAGATGAAGCAGGGCGTGGGCCTTTAGTGGGTTCTGTTGTCGCTGCGGCAGTTATTTTAGATCCGAATAACCCGATTGAAGGTTTAAATGATTCTAAAAAACTGACAGAAAAAAAGCGTGAAAAGTTATTTGTTGAAATTCAGGAAAAGGCTTTGGCTTGGGCAATTGCAGAAGCATCTGCAGCCGAAATTGATGAACTGAATATTTTGCAAGCGTCGTTATTGGCGATGCGTCGTGCGGTGGAAGCCTTATCTATTCAACCTGAGCATGTCTTAGTCGATGGCAATAAAATTCCGCAGGGTTTAGCGATGTCTTGTGATGCCGTTGTTGGGGGAGATGCATTACATGCAGAGATTTCGGCAGCCAGTATTTTAGCTAAAGTGGCGCGTGACCGTGAAATGGTATTGCTTGATCAAGCATTTCCACAATTTGGTTTTGCCAAACATAAAGGTTATCCAACCAAAGCACATTTTGAAGCCATTGCACAGCATGGCGTGATTGCGGCACATCGACGTAGTTTTGCACCTGTGCGTAAAGCTTTAGAATTAATGGAAAACTCACAGTAATTTTCATGCAAAACTTGTGCTGAGTTGCCTGTAAAATAGTCTTTACATGCTTCGAATCAGCGAGCAACTCTGAAATGATGCGAGTTTTTAAAAAGCATTCAGCAGAAAAATTTAAAGCGGCAAATGAGCCGCTTTATATTCAATTACCTTAATCGTTTAACGATTAAAGTCATTTTGCGAGTAGTTATCTTCTTCAAATGAAGGTTGATAATCTTGATCTAAATGTTGCAAATGCTCATGCATGGCACGCTCGTGTTGAATACGTTGATAGATTTCTTCACGATGAACCGATACTTCTTTCGGGGCATTTACACCAATACGAACTTGGTTACCTTTGACACCAAGCACAGTCACGCTGACTTGGTCCCCAATCATTAATGTTTCTCCGACACGTCGGGTCAGAATCAGCATGTTTATCTCCTTGCAAAATGCTAAACCTGCATTGATTTTTAAAGCAATTTAAAAGTCACAACCAAATAAAAACCAGTAAATTTTAACGGAACGTATCATTATTTATTTTATAAGATACAGCGCTGCCAAAATTTATGAAAGCATATTGCTCAATATAACAGAGCCACTATAAAAAAAACTATAGTGGCTCTATTTTTTTGTACTTTTTCGCAAAATTTGTCAGACAATTACATTTTCTGACAGGGGCGTATTAAGCGCGTGCGCTAGACTCACCGCTTTCACGATCTAGACCAAATACAGTGTGTAAAGTACGTACTGCAAGCTCTAAATAGTTTTCTTCAATAATGACTGAAATTTTAATTTCAGAAGTAGAAATCATGAGAATGTTAATGCCTTCATCTGCAAGGGCAGTAAACATTTTGCTTGCAACACCTGCATGTGAACGCATACCTACACCAACGATAGATACTTTCACGATGTCACCACGTGTAGCGACTTCACGTGCACCAATTTCTTTGGCAGTTGCTTCAAGAATTGATTTTGCTTTGGCAAGTTCGCCACGGTTTACAGTAAAAGTAAAGTCGGTAGTACCATCTTCTTCTACGTTTTGGATGATCATGTCAACTTCAACATTGGCAGCGCCAATAGGTGACAAGATTTTAGATGCAATACCTGGCTCATCAGGCACACCTAAAATAGTTAATTTTGCTTCGTCACGGTTAAACGCGATACCTGAGATGATAGGTTGTTCCATGTTGTCTTCCAATTCAGTAGTAATGAGTGTGCCGACATTTTGTTTAAAATCTTCGTCGAATGCGCCATCATTGTCATTATCAAAACTTGATAATACACGTAAAGGTACTTGGTATTTACCTGCAAATTCAACCGCACGAATTTGCAATACTTTAGAACCTAAAGAAGCCATTTCTAGCATTTCTTCAAAAGAAATACGATCTACTTTTTTGGCTTTTGGTGCAACGCGTGGGTCTGTGGTGTAAACGCCATCTACGTCAGTATAAATTTGGCATTCATCGGCTTTCAATGCAGCAGCAAGCGCAACGCCAGAAGTATCAGAACCACCACGACCTAAAGTAGTGGTGTTACCTTCAGCATCAAAACCTTGGAAACCAGCAACCACAATCACACGGCCTGCGTCTAGGTTTTCAGTTAACACGTCAGTATTAATCGCTTCAATACGTGCTTTGGTAAATGCGCTGTCAGTTTGAATACCAACTTGGCGACCAGTTAGTGATTTTGCCGCAACGCCAATAGAATTCAGCGCCATCGCTAACATCGAAATCGTCACCTGTTCGCCTGTAGACACCATTTGGTCTAATTCACGCGGATCAGGGGTTTCGGTAATGGCTTTCGCGAGAGCGAGTAGGCGATTGGTTTCGCCACTCATGGCAGAAACGACAACCACTACTTTGTGGCCATGATCATGCCAGCGCTTCACACGACGAGCAACATTTAAAATGCGCTCGGGAGTACCCATTGAGGTACCGCCATATTTTTGAACGATTAGTGCCATAGTTGTTCCATATAAGCCATGACCCTGAATTTACCTGCTCAGGGTCAGTTACACAAAAAGTGAGATTATTTTGCCGCAAGCCAAGCAGTTAAACCTGCCATCACCGTTGCAAAGTTCTCGTTAAGTGGCGCGCCACCTTGTGCCAAATCAGGTTTACCACCACCTTTACCACCTAGTTCTGTAGCCAAGTGTTTGATGATGTCTCCTGCTTTAATCGTAGCAGTAAAGTCTGGTGCAACAGAAGCGATTAAGCTGACTTTATCGCCTTCTACACCTGCAAGTACAATCACTGCTTGGTCGAGTTTGGATTTTACACCGTCGTGCAAATTACGCAGTGATTTTGCATCCATATTTTGTACAGTGGTAATGAGCGTGGTACGTCCAGCAAGTTCTTGTACTTGACTTAAAAGTTCAGCTGCTTGGAAGTGCGCTAATTTTTGATTGAGCTGTTCAATCTGCTTTTGAAGGCTAGATGCTGTATCGACCAATGTATTCACTTTTTCTAAAGTTTGGTCTTTTTGTGCTTTCAACAAAGCATTGATGCTGTTGATATCGCGTTCAGTTTTTTGAACGGCTTCAACGGCTTTGCTGCCTGTAATTGCTTCAATACGACGTACACCAGCTGCAACACCACCTTCAGAGATGATTTTGAACAGACCAATATCACCTGTACGTTTCACGTGAATACCGCCACAAAGTTCAATGGAGAAGTTTTTATCTTCAATGATTGAACCCATAGAAAGTACGCGAACTTCATCGCCATACTTTTCACCAAATAGCATCATTGCGCCTTTGGCTTTGGCTGCTTCAATATCCAGTAATTCAGTAGAAACTGCGGTATTGGCAATGACTTCTGCATTTACCAAACGCTCAATTTCTTGCAATTGTTCAAATGACACAGGTTGGTCATTGGCAAAGTCAAAACGTAAAATATCAGAAGCAACCAACGAACCTTTTTGCTGTACGTGTGCACCTAAAACTTGACGTAGGGCAGCGTGCAATAAGTGTGTTGCAGAGTGGTTGCGTGCAGTAGCTTCGCGGATGTCTGCTTTTACAATCGCTTCCACCGCTTGCGCAGCTTTTAAACTGCCCATGGTGACAATACCTTGATGAACAAAGGCACCGCCAGATTTTTTGGTGTCTTGAACTTCAAAAATACCTGTTTCGTTTTTGAATAGACCTGTATCGCCAATTTGACCACCGCTTTCTGCATAGAATGGGGTTTGGTTAAGTACGATTAAAGCTTCATCGCCTTCAACCACTTCATCGACTTGTTCGCCATCTTTATAAATAGCCACAATTTGACCCTGACCAGTTGTTGAGTCATAGCCATCAAATTGAGTTTCACCTTCAACTTTTACAATTGAGTTGTAGTCAACTGCAAATTTACCTGCATCGCGTGCACGTTGACGTTGCGCTGCCATTTCAACTTCAAAGCCTGCTTCGTCAATGGTCAAGTCGCGCTCACGTGCAATGTCTGCTGTTAAATCTGTTGGGAAGCCATAAGTGTCATATAGTTTAAATACTACTTCACCAGGAATGACTGAGCCTTTAAGCTGTGCCAATTCACCCTCAAGCAATTTCAAACCTTGCTCAAGCGTTTTGGCAAATTGTTCTTCTTCTTTTAGAAGTTGCGCTTCAATACGCGCTTGTTGTGCTGCAAGTTCAGGATAGGCCTGACCCATCACCTCAATTAAAGGCTGAAGCATTTTGTGGAAGAATGAACCTGTTGCGCCAAGCTTGTTGCCGTGACGTACTGCACGACGAATAATACGACGCAATACATAACCACGACCTTCATTCGATGGATTCACGCCATCGGCAATTAGGAAGCAGCAAGAACGAGCGTGGTCAGCAACTACTTTGAGTGAAGCAGGGTAGTCTACAGGCTTGCCAGTTTGCTGTGCAGTTACTTCAAGAGCAGTCGTGTCTAAACCAATGATTTCAGCAGCAGCTTTTAACAGGTTCTGGAACAGGTCGATTTCATAGTTTGAGTTCACGTGTTGCAGAACGGCAGAAATACGCTCAAGGCCCATACCTGTATCTACAGAAGGTGCTGGAAGAGGGTGTAATACGCCATCTGCAGTGCGGTTGAACTGCATGAATACGTTGTTCCAAATTTCAATGAAACGGTCGCCATCTTCTTCAGGCGTACCTGGTAAGCCACCCCAGATATGATCGCCATGATCATAGAAAATTTCAGAACAAGGGCCGCAAGGACCTGTATCACCCATTGCCCAGAAGTTGTCTGAAGCATATTGGCCACCTTTGTTATCGCCAATACGGATAATACGAGAAGCATCTAAACCAATTTCTTTGTTCCAGATGTCAAATGCTTCATCATCGGTGTGGTAAACCGTGGCATATAAACGGTCTTTTGGTAGAGCTAACCATTGTTCACTGGTTAAAAATTCCCAAGCAAATTTAATTGCATCACGTTTGAAATAATCACCAAACGAGAAGTTACCCAACATTTCAAAGAAAGTATGGTGACGTGCGGTATAACCCACATTGTCTAAATCGTTATGTTTACCGCCTGCACGCACACATTTTTGTGACGATACAGCACGTACATAATCACGTTTTTCTAACCCAAGGAAACAGTCTTTAAACTGGTTCATACCTGCATTGGTAAATAACAGGGTTGGGTCATTGGCGGGTACTAGAGAACTCGATGCGACACGTGTATGCCCTTGCGATTCAAAGTAACGCAAAAATGCTTCACGAATTTCAGCTGATGTCATAAAACGAGTACTCACAACCAAGTCACTCCATAATTTCCGATTGGGCTAAACGCAAGACAGTCTGACAAAAATAATTCTTTTGCTGTCATGCAGGCTTAAAATTTTAAAAACGCCAAATTATAACGGAAAAAGCCACTATCACCAATCATTTTAGTGTGAATAGATGACAATTCTGACGCAAACTTGGTTGCGATTACGCAGAATAAATCTTTGCAATAGAAGATGATGAACATTTACATTCAAAATAAGCGTTTACTGTAGGTCACGGAGTAGGCCGAACTGCCATAAAGTAGAATACAAAATTTAAGAAAACGTAAATGTAAGCTAGAAAGTCAAAGCTGATATTTTTGATTTGCCGAATTAAACAGCAAATTGCGTGAAAATTCGCAGAATTGATCTGATTTTTTTCAGTAAGGCCTCAAAATCTATTAACATAGTCTGTGCTTAAATTTTGATTTCATTATGAAAGGATCGGTCATGCAACGAGTGGCAATCAATGGCTTTGGTAGAATCGGGCGCAATGTGCTGCGGGCTTGGTTTGAAAATCCCAAAGACTTTCATTTTGAAATCGTCGCCATAAATGACATTGCCGATGTAGAAACCTTGGTTCATTTATTTAAATATGACAGTACCCATGGTCGTTTTAAAGGACAGGTGGAAATTAGCCTCGAAAATGAACAGATTTTTTTGAATATTTCTGCAGGTTTGGCGCAATTAAAAGTTCAGGTGTTGAATCAGGCTCAACCTGCGCAATTACCGTGGCAAGCCTTAAATGTTGATGTGGTATTGGAATGTACAGGGTTGTTCCGTTCCCGCGAGGCGGCAACGCAGCATATTACTGCGGGCGCCAAACGTGTAATTATTGGTGCTGCACCATTCGATACTGTAGATGCTGCGATTGTTTATGGTGTGAATCATCATGAAGTCAAAAGTACCGACCAAATTATTTCCAGCGTATCTTGTACCACGCAGGCTTTAGTACCATTAGTTAAAATCATTGATGATGCTTTCGGAATTGATACCGCATTAATGACTGAAATTCATGCAGTCACAGCCGATCAAACTGTATTGGATCAAGCACACCGTGATTTACGTCGTGCGCGTGCATCAGGGCAAAATATTATTCCTACAACTTCATCTGCCTTGGGTGCATTAAAACAAGTCATGCCAAAAATGGCAGATCGGATTGATGGTTACTCGATTCGTGTACCGACCATTAATGTTGCAGCTATTGATTTAACTTTTATTTCTCAGTCACCAATTACGGTGCACAAATTGAATCAGGTGTTGTGTGCTTCGGCAGCGCATGATTATGCCGAAATTATGCAAGTGACCGATGAGCCTTTGGTATCGAGCGACTTTAACCATTCACCTTATTCTTTAATTGTCGATTTAAGTCAAACCATGGTCGTGGGTCATCAAGCCAAAGTTTTTGCGTGGTATGACAACGAGTGGGGTTATGCCAACCGTTTACTAGATTTGTGTGAATCTTTTAGTCAGCGGGCGGTGTAAGCGGCTACTTTTTAAGACATATACAAAGTGTGAAAAGCGTGTAATAGTGATGACAGATTTTACACTTCGTATTCACGGTTAATTCACTGATTGATATAACAAAGTTTGCATAGAAAATTTGAATAGAGTAGTGGCATGATGATTATTTTATTGTGGGGATTTATTTTTTTGCTGGCACTTGCTGTCATTTTTCTGATTTGGTTGCAATTTAAAAATCAGGCAGACAGCAGCAGCGACGTGCAGCATCAACAGCAAGTCGAGCAAAAAGTATTACATTTAGAAGAGCATCTAAAAAAGACGTTGGAGATTATGCAAGATTTGGCTAAAAAGATGCAGGTTCAGCAAGATGCGCTAGATAAAACCGTGCAAAAAACCGCACAGCTTGAAATGCAAAATGCTGAGTTGGTCAGTTTATTGGCAAAGGCGGTGAAATCAAATCAGGACTTTTAAATGATGGCTTTGAAAGATGTGGTGTATTCATATTTTTTACCGCATATTTCAGAAAAAGTCAGGTGCATGAGCAAAAGTATCATGCTAAACTAGGAGAAATCGGGTGTGCTCCCGATTTTTTTATGCGGATTCGTTCCGCGCAAACAAGAATTTAGGTTTACAACATGCCCATTTCAGAGACATGGTTATTACCTGATGGTGTAGCTGATGTATTACCAGAACAAGCGCAAGTGATTGAAAGCTTGCGTCGTAAGTCACTGGATTTCCTCGCATCTCGAGGTTATCAGTTGGTGTACACGCCATTCATAGAATACATTGAATCTCTATCTTCTCTTTCAGAATCGAATCAAGATTTAGACCTTGCCACATTTAAAGTGATCGACCAACTTTCAGGTCGTTTGCTGGGTGTTCGTGCCGATATGACACCACAAGTGGCACGTATTGATGCGCATGTACATCCTGTAGATGGCATTGCACGTTACTGCTATGCAGGTACGGTTTTACATACCAAACCACAAGGTTTTAATACCACACGTGCACCATTGCAATTGGGTGCAGAGTTATTTGGTTCAGACAGCATTGATGCCGATGTAGAAATGGTTGATCTGATGCTCAGCTTGCTAAAAGAAGCAGGTTTGGCAGAAGGTGTGCATTTAGACTTGGGTCATGTCGGGTTGTTCCGTAGCTTGGTTAAACAAGCAGAATTAAGCAAAGCCACTGAACGTCAATTGTCAGATTTATATCAGCGTAAAGCATTGCCTGAATTGGCAGAATTTACCCAAGATTTAAATTTCGGTTCAGATTTTTATGCTTTAGGTCGCTATGCCAGTGATTTAACTGCTTTGCAGGCTCATTTAAGTGCTGATGTGTTGGAAAATACCGAATTTAAGCAAGCGTTTGAAGCCGTGAAAGCAACACAAGCTGAAATTCAGGCACGTTGGCCAAACTTGCATATTGGTATTGATGTGGTTGAGCTGCGTTCTTATCACTATCACACAGGTTTAATGTATGCAGTGTATGCGCCAAATCGTGCTGCACCATTGGCACAAGGCGGTCGTTATGATGGCATTGGTCAGCATTTCGGACGTGCGCGCCCTGCAACAGGTTTCTCTTGTGACTTGTTTGTATTAAGTGCAGGTCGTTTTGAATCATCGTCTGTTGTTGTTGCGCCTAAAGGCTCACAACCTGATTTAATTGCTGCTATTCAAAACACACGTGCGCAAGGCTTTAGTGTAATTCAATTGTTGGGTAATGATGATTTAAACTCGGTTCCATACGCAACGCACCAATTGGTTCTTGCAAATGGTGAGTGGACAGTCGAAAAAATTTAATCGCCAAGGCATGTTTCATGTTACAGGTCTTGGTTTTCAATTTTAACAGCATGATGTAATGAGGCTATTATGGGCAAGAATGTTGTGGTACTTGGTACCCAATGGGGCGACGAAGGTAAAGGTAAGATCGTCGACCTGCTCACAGATCAGGCGGCGGCAGTCGTTCGTTATCAAGGCGGACACAACGCAGGCCATACTCTCGTGGTTGGTGGTAAGAAAACTGTATTACACCTCATTCCATCAGGTATTTTACGTGAAAACGTACTGTGCTTAATTGGTAATGGTGTAGTACTTTCTCCTGAAGCACTCATTAAAGAAATGGGTATTTTGGAACAAGAAGGCGTGCCAGTGAAAGAGCGTTTACGTATTTCACCAAACTGTCCGCTTATTTTGCCGAACCACATTGCACTTGACCAAGCACGTGAGAAAAAACGTGGTAATGCCAAAATTGGTACAACAGGTCGTGGTATTGGCCCAGCTTATGAAGACAAGGTTGCACGTCGTGCGATTCGTGTTGCTGACTTGGTTCGTGGCGGTGAAGCACTACGCGCTCAATTGACTGAATTATTGGACTATCACAACTTCCAATTGATACAATACTACGGTGTTGAAGCAGTTCAGTTAGATGAAGTTTTAGCGCTATGTGACCAATGGCGTGAAGTGATTGCACCATTAGTGGTTGATGTAACGACTGAAATTCATAATTACCGTAAAAACGGTGACAACATTATGTTTGAAGGTGCGCAAGGTTCATTACTTGATGTTGACCACGGTACTTATCCGTATGTGACTTCATCGAATACAACTGCGGGCGGTGTAAGCTCTGGTTCAGGCTTAGGTCCATTACATTTAGACTACGTTTTAGGGATTACCAAAGCTTATACCACACGTGTAGGTGCAGGCCCATTCCCAACTGAGTTGGTGTATGACGCAGCAAATGACGTAGGTGATGCGATTGGTAAACACTTAGGTACTGTGGGTCACGAGTTCGGTGCTTCTACAGGTCGTCAACGTCGTTGTGGTTGGTTTGATGCCGAAATTTTACGTCGTTCAGTCGATGTAAACTCACTGTCTGGTATCTGCTTGACCAAGTTAGACGTATTGGACGGTTTAGAAGAAATCAAAATCTGCGTAGGTTATGAAAATACCGATTCAGGTTGTGTAGGTTCTTCTGATGCGCTTGCATACGAAAACTTAAAGCCAATTTATGAAACAATGCCAGGTTGGTCTGAATCAACTGTGGGCGCGACCAGTGTAGAACAATTGCCTGAAAATGCAGTGAACTACATCAAACGTCTTGAGCAGTTAATTGAATGTCCAATCGACATTATTTCTACAGGTCCAGACCGCGCAGAAACTATCGTATTACGTCATCCATTTGATGCTTAAGTCGTTGTGCTTTAGCATAGCATTTAAGCTCTGATGATGTATTCAGCCCTGTCTAAATGATGGGGCTTTTTATTGCTGTTGTTTCAGTTTCAATAGCGACTCATTTTTGGAAACATTATAGATGATGCTGAGTGAGTTGTTTTTTCAAGACTAAAGTTGCAGATGATTGGCGCTGTGCAGAGCAGGGTGGCTTGTTACAATGGCTTTAGAAAATTAAATTTAATTAAGGTTATGCAGGATGCATAAAAATATTACCAGTACGATTTTTTATTCTTTATTGTTTGCGATGGGCGGCGCACCGACCATTGCCATGATGCTGATTTTATCGCAAAAGCATGATCCGAATATTATGTATCAGGCATTTATTGGTTTAAGCGTTATTTTTGCCTGTATTTTGGTGCCACTGATTCTGATTCAAAATGCTTACCTACTCTACAAACGCAAAAATCCAGAAATGGAAGAAAAAGTAGAAGTAGTGTCTAAAATTTACTTGGGTTTAAATGTTTTCTGTTTAGTATTTTGGTTGTGTTATCAATTTCTTTACTAGGGTAGTGATTGATCGCTCAGACATACAATCTGTACACAGCTTAGGCGTTGTTTACATAAATGATATGTTTATGAAGTGATTATAGATTTAAAGCCTTGAATTGATTTCATATAATTGATTGGTATGAAGATAGCTCGCAAGGCGGAGATTATTATAATGAACAAAAAACTGATGTTAAGTTTATGTGCCGCAGGCGCAATCACAGTTTCAGGGTGTACGACTGTTGCAGACATGGCGGGTGCAGATACTGCGACCTTAAATGCAACTGCTACCAAAAGCTATAATGAAATGGTGCAAGACGCACGCAATAAAAATCAGTTAGACACAAGCTCCACCACGTATAAACGTATCAATACTGTGTTTCAGCGTTTGATTCCACATGCCAATCAAATGAACCAAACAGGTCAGCCTTTCCAGTGGCAATTGGCGGTACTTAAGTCTGATCAAGTCAATGCTTTTGTCGCACCTGGTGGTAAAGTGGTGTTCTACACTGGTATTGTGAATAAACTGAATTTAACTGATGCTGAAATTGCCGCAATTATGGGGCATGAAATGGTGCATGCTTTAGAAGAACACGCGAAAAGTAAAATTGGTGCACAGGCTTTAACCAATATTGCCTTGAACGTAGGTTTAAGTGCGGCAGGCAATAACGTTGGTCAATTGGGTGCAGCAGCAGCGCAATTGGGTACCCAAATTGGGATTGGCTTGCCATATTCACGTAATTTGGAAAGTCGTGCCGATCAGGGTGGTTTAATGCTGATGGCGCGTGCAGGTTATAACCCACAAGCTGCAATTACCCTTTGGGAAAAAATGAACAAGCTTGAAGGTGGCGGCGGTGCGTCCTTCTTATCGACTCACCCATCGAACAGTCAGCGTATTGAAGCAATGCGTAAAAACTTGCCAGCAGCACAAGCGCTATATAACCAAAGTCGTCGTTAAGATGACCTCAGCCAGTTCAACTGGTTAAGATAAAACACAAAAAAGATGCGCATGGTTTTATGCGCATCTTTTTTTTGAAGACTTTTTGACTTTAAACAGCATAAAAATGATGAGTTATTGCTGAGTTCATATTTTTAATTTCATTTTAAAGCAGTGCTTAAAATAAAATTAGGGCGCTGGATTGGGTTGTTGACGATGAATGGCTTCAATGCCTTGTAAAATTTCATCTGATAAGGTGATGTCAAAGGCATCAATATTTTCTTTGAGTTGCGCCATATTCGTCGCGCCAATAATGGTACTTGTCACAAAAAATTGCTGCTTGATAAATGCCAGCGCCAGTTGCGTCAAACTCAAGCCGTGTTGTTCTGCAAGTTGGGCGTATTGCTCGGTTGCCCATTCGCTTTGTGGATTACTGTAACGGCTAAAACGTGAATATAGCGTGACACGTGCATTGGCAGGGCGTGCGCCATGACGGAATTTACCAGTTAAATAACCAAAAGCCAAAGGTGAGTAGGCGAGTAGTCCAACACCTTCATAATGGGCAATTTCAGACATACCAATTTCATAAGTACGATTCAGCAGGTTATACGGATTTTGTACGCTAACAAATTTGCTTAATCCTAACTGTTCTGCCAAGTGTAAAAACTTCATGGTGCCCCACGGGGTTTCATTCGACAGCCCAATATAGCGAATCCGTCCTTTTTGAATTTCTTGTTGCAATGCGGTTAAGGTTTCAGCAAGATCGGTTATTTCTTGCGTATTTTGTGCTTCTTGGTTGCCATAACCGAGTTTGCCAAAAAAGTTGGTTGGACGCTGCGGCCAGTGCAGTTGGTATAAGTCGATATAGTCGGTTTGCAGACGTTTTAAATTACCATCTAGCGCAGAATGAATATCCTGTGCGTTAAAGCGGGTTTTGCCATCTCGAATATGACTGCCGCCTTGCGAAGGGCCTGCAATTTTAGAGGCGAGAAATATTTTGTCACGTCCGCCACGTTGGTGCAGCCAGTGACCAATCATGGTTTCAGTTGCCCCTTGGGTTTCTACTTTAGGTGGAACAGGGTACATCTCTGCGGTATCCCAAAAATATAAGCCTCGTTCTAGTGCATAATCGAGTTGTTGAAAGGCTTCTTGCTGGGTATTTTGTTCACCAAATGTCATGGTGCCTAAACAGATTTCTGGAACTAGAATGCCTGTTTTTGCCAAAGGTCTAAATTGCATCTTAGCATCTCGCTTAACATTGTCTTTATGAAGTCATGTCCTAAGAGGCTAAACCATTTTGAGCCGCTTGTGGCAGTTAAAATTGCTGATGCTTTGTAATGGTCGTAAGAATTATATTTTTATAGTTGAAAATGGCTATAAGTTATATACAGGCAATAAAAAAGCAAATCCGAAGATTTGCTTTTTTAATGAGCATATAGATGGTTTACTCGTCATCAAAGTCGCCATCAGTGGATTCATTTTGCTCCAAAGAAGCATCAAAAATCAGAATGGCTTTACCATCAGTTTCAATCATGCCTTGTTCTTCAAGTGTTTTTAGAACACGCCCGACCATTTCACGTGAACAGCCGACAATACGACCAATTTCTTGGCGTGTAATACGAATCTGACGACCATTTGGTAAAATCATAGCTTCTGGCTGTGCAGAAAGGTCAATCAAACAACGTGCAATACGACCAGACACATCTATAAAGGCAAGGTCAGTTACCTTACGTGTAGTATTTTTTAAACGACGTACCAGCTGTGCAAAAACGGCATAGCTTAAGTCAGGATATTGTTTGCTGAGTTCGTGGAAGTTTTCATAAGTAATTTCTGCAATTTCACAGACATCACGAGTACGAACTTCTGCAGTACGTTGTGGATTCGATTCAAACAGACCCATTTCCCCAAAAAAGTCGCCTGGATTCAAATATGCCACAACAATTTCGCGATCATCATCTTCGCGAAGAATAATTGATACTGAACCTTTTAAAATCAAATATAACGATTTAGATTCAGTCCCCGCATCAACAATAGTTGTCCGTTTTGGATAACGGTTGATGTATGCACGTTTTAATAATGCTTTGACTGAGTCAGGCAGTTGTCCAGGGGACAATGCATCAGTGCTCAGCTGTGAAAAGTTTGAAGTCATGCTAACGGTTCCGAAAATGGATAAATAATAGATCGCACAAGACCTAGTCTGAACTTGTCACACAGTAGAGATGAAATTCCTTATCAACTCAAGTTATGTTAGTGTACAAATACCCGTGTCAATTTATAGTTTTTTTTAGGTAGTTGCAATGCAAACAAGTGTTCAGTGGTTAGAGAACGTTGCTTTTGAAGCCAAATCGGAAAGTGGTCATTCTGTGGTGATGGATGGATCTGCAGAATATGGCGGTGAAAACCGTGGTCCACGTCCTATGGAGTTAATCTTAATGGGACTTGGTGGTTGTGCTTCATTCGATATTGTGACTATTTTAAAGAAATCACGCCAAGAAGTGACGCATGTTGAATGTCAGTTAAAAGCAGAACGTGCCGATAGCATCCCTGCCGTGTTCACCAAAATTCATTTGCATTTTGTGGTCAAAGGCAAGGCTGTCAAGGAAAAGCAGGTTGCGAAGGCGGTTGAACTTTCAGCAGAAAAGTACTGTTCTGCCAGTAAAATGCTATCTGATGGTGGCGTCGAAATTAGCCATGATTTTGAAATTATTGAACAAGATTAAGCTTTGACTGATAGGTCATACAATGGTTGGTATATTTTGCCAATCATTGTAACTAAATATTTCAAATGGCATAAATAACAATCAAAAGCCTTTAATTGATTGATATGCAAGTGTATGTCAATGACTCAACTAAAATAAAAAATTACCAGACTAAACTTGAAATTTACTTTAATCAGTCCAATATTATTACTGAAATCTATCTGTTAATTTTAATTAAGATTTTGAAAAATATATAAAAAATTTAATTGAAATTTACGCCTGCGTTCCCATATATCCATCAAGTACACAATTTGTTGTGAGGAATAACAAGAATGCGTTTTGAAAAGTTTACCAACCGCCTACAGCAAGCTTTATCCGATGCCCAATCTCTCGCGATAGGGAAAGATCATACTGCCATTGAAGGCATTCACTTATTGGCGACTTTGCTCGAAGAAGCCTCCAATGTCAGTTTATTACAACAAGCAGGCGCAAACCTACGTGATTTGCAAAGCAAATTACAGCAAGCGATTGCTGATGCACCGACTTTGACCAATCCAACAGGCGATATCAACTTAAGTCCAGATGCGGTTAAAGCCTTGAATTTGGCTGACAGTTTTACCCAAAAAGCAGGTGATGAGTTCTTGTCAACCGATTGGTTGATGCTGGGTTTGACCGAAGTGGGCGCGACCAAAACACTACTGAACAGTGTAGGCGTGACCTCAGATAGTTTGCGTAGCGTGATTGACAAAATTAGAGGGGATGAAAAAGTCATGAGCAATAATCACGAAGATCAACGTGACTCACTCAATAAATATACCATCGATTTAACCGAACGTGCGTTGGCGGGCAAGCTAGACCCTGTAATTGGTCGTGATGATGAAATTCGCCGTACCGTTCAGGTGTTGTCACGCCGTACCAAAAACAACCCAGTACTCATTGGTGAACCTGGTGTGGGTAAAACTGCGATTGTTGAAGGTTTGGCTCAGCGTATTGTGAATGGTGAAGTGCCAGAAAGCTTAAAAGGTAAACGTGTTTTATCTTTAGATTTGGGCTCATTGTTGGCAGGTGCGAAATATCGCGGTGAGTTTGAAGAACGCCTAAAAGCGGTCTTAAAAGACTTGGCGAAACAAGAAGGTGAAGTCATCTTATTTATTGATGAATTACACACACTTGTGGGTGCAGGTAAAGGCGATGGTGCCATGGATGCAGGCAATATGTTGAAACCTGCATTGGCGCGTGGCGAATTGCGCTGTGTGGGTGCAACCACTTTAGATGAGTATCGTCAATATATTGAAAAAGATGCAGCTTTAGAGCGTCGTTTCCAAAAAGTATTGGTCGATGAGCCAAGTGTAGAAGACACCATTGCAATTTTACGAGGTCTGAAAGAACGCTACGAAGTGCACCACGGGGTTAAAATTTTAGATTCGGCGATTATTGCCGCCGCTAAAATGTCGCACCGTTATATCACTGACCGTCAACTTCCCGACAAGGCAATTGATTTGGTGGATGAGGCAGCGTCACGGATTAAAATGGAGCTAGATTCTAAGCCTGAAGCCTTAGATAAATTAGAGCGCCGTTTAATTCAATTAAAACTGCAACTTGAAGCCGTGAAGAAAGATGAAGATGCAGGCAGCCGTGCTGAAGTTGCACATCTGGAAAAACAAATTATTGAAGTTCAAAATGAATACAATGATTTGGAAGAAGTTTGGAAAGCGGAAAAAACCTTGGTTGAAGGCACTAAGCAAATTCAGACTCAGCTTGATCAGGCACGTATGGCATTGCAAAAAGCGCAGCGTGAAAATGACTTGGCGGAAATGTCACGTTTACAATACGGTGTGATTCCTGAGTTGGAAAAACAACTGGCACAAGATGAGTTGGTTGAAGAGAAAGAAGAACCAAAATTATTGCGTAACAAAGTTACGGACAATGAAATTGCTGAAGTCGTGAGTGCTGCAACGGGCATTCCTGTATCGAAAATGCTGCAGGGTGAACGTGAAAAATTGCTACACATGGAAGATTTCTTGCATAACCGTGTGGTGGGGCAAGATGAAGCTGTGGTGGCGGTGTCGAATGCGGTACGTCGTTCACGCGCAGGTTTGTCTGATCCTAACCGTCCAAGTGGTTCGTTCCTGTTCCTTGGCCCAACAGGGGTAGGTAAAACAGAATTGACCAAAGCGTTAGCGAACTTCTTGTTTGACAGCGATGACGCCATGATTCGGATTGATATGTCTGAATTTATGGAAAAACACTCGGTCAGCCGTTTGGTCGGTGCGCCTCCAGGCTATGTCGGTTATGAAGAAGGTGGTGTATTAACCGAAGCAGTACGTCGTAAACCGTACAGTGTGGTGCTGTTTGATGAGGTGGAAAAAGCCCATCCAGACGTATTTAACATCTTGTTGCAGGTGTTGGATGACGGACGCCTAACCGACTCGCAAGGTCGCGTGGTGGACTTTAAGAACACTGTAATTGTGATGACTTCTAACTTGGGTTCACACGAAGTACGTGAATTGGGTGACAATCCAACACGTGAAGAAGTGCGTACCGTGGTCATGGCCGCAGTTTCACAACATTTCCGCCCTGAGTTTATTAACCGTATTGATGAGTTGGTGGTGTTCCATTCACTGGAAAAAGCACAAATTCGTGGCATTGCCGATATTCAATTGGATCGTTTACGTGCGCGTTTAAGCGAACGCGACTTGAGCTTGTCGATAGACGATACTGCATTTGATCAATTGATTGAAGCAGGTTTTGACCCAGTCTACGGTGCGCGTCCATTGAAACGTGCAATTCAGCAACAAGTGGAAAACACATTGGCGCAAAAAATCCTCGCAGGTGACTTTGTTGCAGGCGATACGATTTTAATTAAAGCTGAAAATGGTCATTTGTTGTTTGAAAAAATGAAACTCAGCTAATTGACTATGTGTGAGCAACTTTTAAGAAACCCAGCTTCCGCTGGGTTTTTTATGACTGACAATTTAGGTCACATAAGTAAAATTTTTGGTAAAAAATGACAGCTATTTTTAATATTTTGTGATGAATATTATATTTAAGTGATTTATTTGCAAAACAATTATCTTTTTTAAAGAAGATTAATTATAATTTATTGTTCAATAAGAATAGATAAATTCTGAGCAGAATCTATGTCAAAAATAGTATGGGGTGGAATGGGGGTTGCAGTGTTGGCAGGAGCTGTCACTGCAGGAAATTTATATGCAGATAAGAGCCTGCGTGAGCATTATCAACAAAATTTAAATCCTGTACCCAATGTGAGCGTCCAATATACGGACTACGACATGGGGACTTTAACAGGTACTGCCAAATGGAAAATGACCATTATTGCAGACCCATGTAATGCTAAAGAAAAACTGGTGTTTCACGGACAAGATCAAATTCAGCGGACATGGAAAGGTTACCAAATTGATTCTAAAATGAATCTGGAACAAGGGCAGGGACAATTTTCCGAGTTCTTTCAGCAGCCTCTAAATGTGACAACGCAAGTGAATTGGTTGGGTGTATCGACCACGAAATTGAGCATACCTGCTATAGAGAAAAAAGAAGCAGGACTTGAAGCTAAATTTTCTCCTATGCAGATTGAGTTTCAGGCGAAACAAAGTCAGGGGCAGCAGAAAATTGTAAATATGAGTTTTGATGTGCCTCAATTGATGGTGCTGGATCAATTTGGACATCTTCAAGTAAAAGGCATGCAGTTTAAAACCAATCAGGCTTTGAATGTGCAGTCTTTAGAGCCGGGCTATTTCCAATTCAGTATTGCAGAAATGCAGCGTCAAGACCCAAAAGCAGTGGGTTCAGGCAAAATGAAAGACTTCAGTTGGCGTATGGATACTCAACTGCATGAGCGCACGGTAGATATTCAATCGAAATTTAAAATTGCCGAGTTAGGTTTAAATAATGTGCCTGCCATGCAAGACCTGCAAGTGAATTGGGATGTTAAAAACTTGCAGCGCAGTAAAATGCAGACGTTTCTTGATATTGTGCAAAAACAAAACAACTCATGCCTAGAAGCGGAAAACTTTGAGAAAGAAGTTCAACAAGCCTTGTTGGCTGTGATTAATGAGGGCTTTCAGTTCGAATCCAAGAAGAATCAGTTGAAATTAGGCACAGGCAGTATTCGGGCAGATTTGGTTGGTAAAGTGATGCCAGGGCATCAAACCACTGTAGAAGGCTTAGCGAAAATGTTCCCAAGTTTATTGGAAATGCAAACCGATGTGAGTTTTAACAAGCAAGTGGTCAAAACCATTATGAATAATTATATGAATGCTGCAGGTAAAAGCATGTCTGATCAAGAGTTGGAACAGATACTCAGTGCGATGCAAAGCAATCAGCAAATTCAACGTGATGGTGATGAATTTAAACTGTCGATGCATTATCAATATGGTGAAAAGAAGTTTTTAACTGGTCAATAATCTAGATACTGATCTACGATAAAACAAAGCCTGTTCAAATGAACAGGCTTTGTTGTATTGCCATATCGTTTATTTAAACAGGCGGGTGTTGAATTTTCCAAGCACGGTGGATTTTGGTGTTGCGTTTGAAATCTTGCCCAATGGTTTCATGGCTAATTTCCTGCACATCAAACATGGCTTCAATTTCTTCATCCATTTCAAAACCACGGTAGTTGTTGGAGAAGTACAGCGTTCCGCCTGTGGTTAAGCGGTTCATGGCACGCTTAATTAAAGAAACGTGGTCGCGTTGTACGTCAAATGTTCCGTAGAACTTTTTAGAGTTTGAGAAAGTTGGTGGGTCAATAAAGATCAGATCATATTGTTCATGACCTTCTTTGAGCCATTCAAAACAATCACTGGCAAAGAATTGATGTTGTTCATCGGCATGGTCTACCGTTAAACCATTCAATACAAAGTTTTCTTTAGACCAATTCAAATAAGTATTGGATAAATCGACGCTGGTGGTACTTGCTGCACCGCCAAGCGCGGCATGTAAACTTGCAGTTGAGGTATAACTGTATAAATTCAGGAAGTGCTTGCCACGTGCTTCTTTGGCAATACGTAAACGCATTTGACGATGGTCAAGGAACAAGCCTGTATCTAGGTAGTCGGTGAGGTTAACCAAAATTTTAGCCTGACCTTCTTGCACAATAAAACGCTTCGAGGCGGTACTTTGTTTGGTGTACTGGTTTTTACCTTCCTGACGGGCACGGGTTTTAATAAATACCGCATCGCGCCCTAAACCTGTGACAGCGCGAATGGCTTGTAAGGCAAGGTTAAAACGCTTTTTGGCTTTTTCAGGATCAATTTTTTTCGGCGGCGCATATTCCTGCACGTGCAAACGGTCGCCGTATAAATCGACTGCGACATTAAAGTCAGGTAAGTCTGCATCGTATAAACGCAGGCAATGCACATTTTCTTTCACCGCCCATTTTTTCAGGCTCTGCATGTTTTTTTGCAAACGGTTGGTGAAATCTTCTGCGCCTTCAATGGGTTCAAACTGTTGCGGTTGCCAATCTGCTAAGAATGGACGCGCGACTGTTGCAGGTTTGATCGTACCAAAACGGACATAAATTGGCAGTTTACCGTTCATCAAACGTAAAATTTGTGGGTCATTGAAAGCCAGCACATCGGCTTGTTCAACTTGGGCTGCAATGACGGCTGCTTTTTGATTTGGGAAATGCTTTTGCAAAAGGGCAGACAGACCCAAATATAAGGCACGGTTTGAGGCTTTATCGCCCAAACGTTCACCATAAGGTGGGTTGGTTACAATAAAGGCCTTTTTACCTTCGGCTTGAAAGTCGGGCCAGTCAGCCAAAGTACGTTCTTCAATTTGAATCTGATCGAGCAGACTTTCAAAACCTGCCGCAATAATATTTTGCTTGGTGGCTTTGACTGCTTCCCAGTCGGCATCGAAAGCATAGAATTTTGGCAAGGGCTGTTGTAATGCAGTTTGATGGCGTTCTGCCGCTTCTGCTTTAATGCTCATCCATAATTCATGGTCGTGACCTTGCCAACCGTTAAAACCAAAACGACGTACCAAACCCGGTGCACGGTCAGTCAGCATCATCAATGCTTCAATAATAAACGTGCCCGAACCACACATTGGGTCTAAAATAATGTCGGGTTGAATTTGTTGTAATTGACCTTTTTGCAGAATCGCTGCGGCAAGGTTTTCTTTAATTGGGGCATCGGTCATAAAACGACGATAGCCGCGTTTATGCAGTGAATCGCCAGATAAATCTAGGCAGTATGTATGTTCTTTTTTACCTGCCAACACGTATAAGGTAATTTCAGGCTGTTTGATGTCAATGCTTGGACGTTTGCCCACTGCATCCATAAATGAATCGACCACACCATCTTTAACGCGCAAGGTCGCAAATTGGCTGTTCACTTTAATGTCACGCTCTATATGCAAACGCACTGCAAAAGTACTTTGTGGTGCAAAAATCAGTGACCAGTCAAAGCTCAGCGCACCTTCATAAAGCTCTTCGGCTACATCGCGCGCGTCGTGACTAAATTCAATTTCGTGTGTGTGAATTGGTGTAAGGACACGTGAGGCTAAACGTGACCACATGCAGACACGATAGGCATTTTCGAGTGTGCCTTTGAAAATTAAACGACCCGGTAAACGTTCGATATTTTGAATACCTAAACCTTGCATTTCTTCTTGCAATAAGGTTTCAAGTCCATCTGCACAGGTGACCCAATATGTAGAAAGACGGGGTTTCGAATTCATGAAAATTTCCAAAAGCAATTCAGCAATCGGCTATTTTACCGTATTTTGTGCTAGAAAACTTAGTGATTTAGCGTGAATCGTGCAGAATTTTAAAGGTCTAGGTTTGAAGAGCTTCAGGGCATTTTTACTGTTTTTTTCTAAAAAGGCAATGAGGATGTAATGACATCTCTAAAAAATTTTGAGTGATTGTATTGCGGAAAAATAAAAACCTGAATATTCACATGATTGGTATGTATTTTGCTCATACATTGTTGTGATGGTGAACATTTTGCAGATGAGCATCAAACACTGCAAAACAACAATGAAGCGATAAGGGGAATATTTAAATGACCACGGCTACTTTAAACACGGCACAGGCTTTAACAGCAAATAACGAGATTTTTTCAGTTGCCACTTTAATTTATACGCGATTAAGACGGGTCAGTGGACGTGTGATTGATGTCATGTATCTGGTTGAAAATTCAGACTATGCACGTGCTGTGCTGCAATTGGCGCTCGCTACACACGATGAGGAATTGTGCCGTTATGCGCTGCGCTTAAACAGTATATTGGCTAACTTAATGGATGCTGATGCAGAAATAACGTCGCCACAGACTGAAGCGCAGCAATTAGATGCAGTAGAAAATATAGAAAATATAGATGACTTGACTGAACCTACAGCTGAAGAAATTTATCGGGCGCAGGTGTCCCATCATTATATAGGGGCACTGCGTTAAACGGTGAATTGTACAGACTATGCCTACATAGCCTGAAGGTTGCGTAGGCAGTTGTAGGCGAAGATTGACCCACCAGATGTTCATCAAGCTCATATCAAGATGATTGGCTAGCAGAGCAGTTAAATATAAATGCCATCCTTTCACATCGCTTTGTAGAGTATTAAGCATGAAAGAAAGTGTAGATGAGTCTGCATGACTTAATTTTTAAAATCATAAGTTTCTTTTGACTAAATCATGCCAAGTTACACTGCTTTGCCAAATCAATTTCTGTATAATGCGTTAACTTAACGTATAAGGAATCTCTCATGCATTTGGCGGCATTGCATACTCCGAGCCAGATTCAATTGAATAAAGATGGGCATTTAAAACACTTTTTAACCATCGAAGGTCTTTCCAAAGAAACCCTCACCCAAATTCTGGACACAGCACAGTCCTTTTTCAATGAACAAAACCAACTGATCACCAATAATTTGCTGGAAGGGCGTACGGTGATGAACTTGTTCTTCGAAAACTCTACCCGTACCCGCACCACATTTGAAGCCGCAGCCAAGCGTCTTTCTGCCAATGTACTCAATATTGATATTGCCCGTTCAAGTACCTCTAAAGGTGAAACTTTGCGTGACACTTTGTGGAACTTAGAGGCGATGGCTGCTGACATTTTTGTGGTGCGTCATTCATCTTCAGGTGCAGCACATTTTATTGCTAAAACGGTTTGCCCAAAGGTTGCCATTATTAATGCGGGTGATGGCCGTCATGCACATCCAACGCAAGCGATGTTGGATATGCTGACCATTCGCCGTGAAACCCAACGACCTTATGAAGAATTAAGTGTTGCGATTATTGGTGATATCAAACATTCACGCGTGGCGCGTTCCGATGTGGCTGCCTTGCAAACACTGGGCTGTAAAGACATTCGCGTGATTGCACCGAACACCTTGTTGCCCTACGGTTTTGATAAATATGGCGCAGGCGTGCGTTTATTTAACAAAATGGAAGAAGGCATTAAAGATTGCGACGTGATTATCACCCTGCGTATTCAAAATGAACGTATTGATTCGCCAGCACTTGCCTCACAAGCCGAATTCTACAAAATGTACGGTTTAAACAAAGAGCGTTTGGCGCTTGCAAAACCAAACTGTATTGTGATGCATCCTGGTCCAATGAACCGTGGTGTCGAAATTGATTCAAGCATTGCCGATGGGCCTCAATCGGTGATTTTAAATCAAGTAACCAACGGTATTGCGGTACGTATGGCGGTATTGGCCTTGGCGATGCAAGGTCAATTGCAAGAACAAGGTTTGATTGACGCGATTGCGGTATAAGGAAAAAGTCATGGCGATTGTAAAAATTGAAAATGTACGTGTGCTTGACCCAATCCAGCAAATTGACCGCGTACAAACGGTATATCTTGAAAATGGCAAGTTGGTTGCAGAAAGTGCAGATATTAGCGAAAGCATAGATGCCCAAGGTCAATGGCTCATGCCAACTATGGTCGATTTATGCGCACGTTTACGTGAACCTGGTCAGCAACAACATGGCACGCTCAAATCTGAAGGCAAGGCCGCACGTGAAAACGGAATTCTGCACTTATTTACGCCACCCGATTCTAAACCAATCGTGCAAGACAACGGTGCACTCATTCATGGTTTGGTCGAAAAAGCCATGTTGGATGGTGGCATTTATTTAGAAGTGATTGGTGCACAAACTCAAGGTTTAAACGGCAAGCAGCCTGCCAATATGGCGGGACTGAAAAAAGGCGGCTGTAGTGCAGTGTCCAATGCCAATGCACCTTTTGAAGATGATGATGTCGTGATTCGCACACTGGAATATGCTGCAGGTTTGGACATGACCGTGGTGTTCTATGCCGAAGAACCGCAAATTGCTAAAGATGGCTGTGTGCATGAAGGTTTTATTGCATCGCGTCAGGGCTTGCCTATGATTCCAACTTTGGCAGAAACCGTAGCGATTGCCAAATATTTGCTGATGATTGAAGCCACAGGTGTACGTGCGCATTTTGGCTTATTGTCTTGTGGTGCATCAGTTGAATTGATTCAACAAGCTAAAGCCAAAGGTTTACCTGTCACTTGTGATGTTGCGATGCATCAACTGCATTTAACCGATCAAATTATTGATGGTTTTAACTCGTTAGCGCATGTACGTCCGCCACTGCGCTCAGAGCAAGACAAAGCATTACTGCGTCAAGGTGTAAAAGATGGTGTGATTGATGCGATTTGTACTCATCATGAGCCGTTAAATAGCTCTGCAAAAATGGCACCATTTGCAGATACTTTGTCAGGTTTTACTGCATTTGATACTTATATTCCATTTGGGATTCAACTGATTCAGGAAGGTCTGTTCAGTCCATTGGAATGGGTAGAAAAAGTGACACTTGCACCTGCGCGTGTGGCAAAAATGCAAAGTCGTTGGGAACAGGAAGCGGGTTGGGTCTTGGTTGATCCAGAAGTGGAATGGACACTGAACAAAGAAACGATTGTGTCACAAGGCAAAAATACGCCTTTGATTAATCAAGTTGTAAAAGGCAAAGCAGTACGCGTCTTTACTGCTTAATATGCTTTGATTGATATTTGATTTTCAAGTTTAAATAAAAGTCAGCTTCGGCTGGCTTTTTTATTGAATTTTAACAATCCCCAAATAGAAAATCGAAGAAGAGACTCTACATTCCGTTGACTCAAATTTCACAACAAAATCAAAACACCACAATTTATTACATTTGTTTAAATTTTAAGCATATACACTAAAAAACAACTTGAAAACAAAGACAAAAAAGAGGGCATATATATGCAAACAGATTTTATAGACTTGCTCAAACAAAGTGTGTCATCCATTGTATTGGAAGGGGAAACCCAGCATTTGCTTGAAAAAAATCAGGCATTAAATAGTTTTTATCCCATTTTATTGTCTATTTTAAATTCACGACCTGAACTGATTGACAATCTGCTGCGACAACTGAATCCACGTGTGGGCGATGTATTTGGTTCAAATCTATCTTTAAAACAGCAGTTTTTAGATTTGGTCAGCGGCACAGCACCGCAAACCGAAATTGAAAACACCCTGAATCGTTCAATTGCACCAAGTTTAAACTTTTTGGAAAATCAGGCAGGTTCATCTGACCCAGTTGCAATTCAGCATTTACTGCAAAACAATTTAGATTCAATTCAGGCGGCTTTACCGCAGTGGGCAACAGCATTATTGGCTGCTTTGGGGGTAAATAATGCTGCGGGCCAAACCGTACATCAAGCACCTGAAGTCATTGTGACTGAGCCAGTAGAAGAACGCCGTTCGTGGTTATTGCCAATTTTAGCTTTAATTATTTTAATTGGTTTATTGGCATTTTTATTCCGTGCATGTAGTGACCGCAACCAAGCGCCTGCAACCACACAGACCCAAGTGGCAGCAAATCAGGCTGCAATGTTGCAAGTCAGTACAGGCAGTGATGGTAATTTGGTGACCTGTCAAATTTTGCTGAATAATCCAAGCTATATGGAAATTCTGCAGAATGAAGTGAAGCAAATTTTCAATCATCCAACAGGTTGTGGTGCAGAAAATTTTGCCAACTATCATTCGGAATTTATTGATCAGGACGTGATTCCAAGCGTTTTAAAAATGCTGAAAGGTGTACCGAATGTCAATTTAAACTGGGTGGGTAATCAACTGTCTATTCAAGCCGCGAACCCTGCCGATGCAGAGCGTTTAGCCAGTCAAATTCGTCCATTGGCTAAAAACATGACTGTAGTGACTCAGCAACCTGCAGAAACTACAGTAACCGATGTTAATCAGGCTGTAACCAGCAGTATTAGCAATGCCGAGCAGGCTTTGGCTGCAATTAATCCTGACAATATTCAAGCTTTGGATATTGCGACGGCACTCAATATGCAAATCATTAATTTTGATTCTGCATCGACTGAAATTCCAGCAGCCAATAAGTCTATTTTAGATCAGGCTG
This sequence comes from Acinetobacter sp. YH12058, assembly GCF_013419805.1. Lineage (NCBI taxonomy): Bacteria > Pseudomonadati > Pseudomonadota > Gammaproteobacteria > Moraxellales > Moraxellaceae > Acinetobacter > Acinetobacter sp. YH12058. Next base: position 11,450 of record NZ_VOZL01000011.1, on the reverse strand, counting down.
CGGTATTGATGCAGCGCGCGCCACAAGTGCAATTAACCGTGAAAGGGCATACCGATGCCGTAGGTGATGCCAATGCCAACAAAACTTTGTCACAACAACGTGCGCAAGCAGTGGTCGATTATTTAGTATCACGTGGTGTAAATCCGGGTCAGTTGCAAGCCATTGGTTTTGGTTCAGAACAGCCGATTGCGGCAAATGCAACCCCAGAGGGTCAGTTTAAAAACCGCCGGATTGAGTTTGAAGTCTTGAATGTAGATACAGGCACAGTGCGTAGTGTGGAAGATGCAGGCGTGGTAGAGCAAAAGACGCCTTAATCTTAAACAGGTTTATTTTCTTGTAAGATTAAACTTTTATAGAGCCCTCACTTTACACAGTGATGGCTTTTTTATTGCAGATCAACCCCGAACCATCGTGCAAATATCGAAATTGAAAGTGAATTTTGTATGATCTTTGGTTTAGCGGAATGGTTTTATAAATTAGTGATTTATTGATTTTGCAGAGTAGGGAAGTATGAAAGTCAAAATAAACCCTCTCCCTTGTATTAAGTTTTAAAGCAGTGCATCAAAACTTGCAAAGGAGAGGGTTATTCACTCGAGATAAATTCATCAAGCTGCGACTTTTTGTAAGGCAACACCTGTAACTTTTTGAATTTCATCAAAACTGACATCGGGTGCAAGTTCAATCAACTTTACGCCTTGTGGAGTAATATCAAGCACGCCTAAGTCGGTAATGATACGATGCACCACCGCTTTACCTGTGAGTGGCAAACTGCACTGCGATACAATTTTAGGCGTACCATCTTTGGCACAATGTTCCATCAGCACTACAACTTTTTGTACGCCTGCAACCAAATCCATTGCACCGCCCATACCTTTAACTTTCTTGCCGGGAATCATCCAGTTGGCAAGATCGCCTTGTTCAGAAACTTCCATTGCCCCTAAAATAGCGATATTGACATGCCCGCCACGAATCATGGCAAAGGAATCTGCGCTAGAGAAAAAAGCCGCACCTTTACGCGCTGTCACAGTTTGTTTACCTGCATTGATCAGGTCGGCATCTACAGTTTCGGCAGTTGGGAACTCACCAATGCCAAGCAAGCCATTTTCGGACTGTAACCAGACATTGATATGTTCAGGAATATAATTGGCGACCAGTGTGGGTAAGCCAATGCCTAAATTGACATAAAAACCATCTTCTAATTCTTGTGCAGCGCGCTGCGCCATTTGATTACGCGTCCAAGCCATGTCTTAAGCCTCCGCCTTTAAAGTCATTTGTTCAATCCGTTTTTCTGGGCTTGCATTGAGGACAATGCGGTTCACATAAATACCAGCTAAGTGGATTTCGTCGGGGTCTAAATCGCCAATTTCAACGATTTGTTCAACTTCGGCAATGGTGATTTTGCCTGCCATAGCACAAACAGGATTAAAGTTTTGTGCTGTTTTACGGAAAATAAGATTACCCGCTTTATCTGCTTTGTAGGCTTTGACCAAAGCGACATCTGCAGTCAAAGATTCTTCTAAAATATAATCTTTGCCGTTAAATTCACGGACTTCTTTGCCTTCTGCAATGACAGTGCCTACACCTGTTGGGGTGAAAAATGCAGGAATACCTGCACCGCCTGCGCGTAGTTTTTCTGCCAGTGTGCCTTGCGGGGTGAGTTCAACTTCCAATTCACCGCTTAAAAACTGGCGTTCAAATTCTTTATTTTCGCCGACATAAGATGAAATCATTTTTTTAATTTGTTTGGTTTCAAGCAATAAGCCTAAACCAAAACCATCGACGCCAGCGTTATTAGAAATACAAGTCAGTTGTTTGACGCCTGTATCTTTTAACGCAGCAATCAAGGCTTCAGGAATACCGCATAAACCAAAACCGCCCACCGCCAAGGTATGCCCATCTTGAACCACGCCATTTAATGCAGCTTGTGCGCTGTCATATACTTTATTGGACATTTGTCACCTCTATTTATTCTCTGCACGGCATTCACTTGCCATGTTGTGTTGTTGTCATCCTTGTCGCTTATGTTCCAAAGTTATTGAGGATGAAATGGGTTTTAAGCACAAACCTTTTGCCAGTAGGCATTGGCATAGTGAGATGGATTATCACGCTGTAAGATATTGCTGATGTTGCGACTGGCTTGCATCAGCGGCTCTAACCGCACACCTGTTTCAAAACCCATCTTGGACAGTAAATAGTACAAGTCTTCGGTAGACACATTGCCCGATGCACCTTTGGCATACGGACAGCCACCCAAACCAGCAATGGATGAATCAAATACACGAATGCCTTGTAAGAGCGATTGATAAATATTGGCAATCGCCATGCCGTAAGTATTGTGAAAATGACCTGCTAAAACTTTGGCATCGACCTCTGCCAAACATGCATCCCAGACTTTTTGCACACGGTCAGGGGTTGCTGTACCAATGGTTTCACCCAAAGACACTTCATAGCAGCCCATGTCCAATAATTGCTGTGTGACTTTTGCGACTTGTTTCGGGTCAATTGCGCCTTCATAAGGACAGTCCACCATACAAGATACATAACCACGCACGCGAATGTTGTGCGCTTTGGCTTGACGCATGACATCGCTAAATTTTTCCAAACTTTCTTCAATTGAACAGTTGATATTTTTTCGGGTAAAGCTTTCAGAAGCGGCGGTAAACACGGCAACTTCTTTGCAACCCACCGCCAAAGCCGACTCAAAACCTTTTGAGTTTGGGGTCAGTAAACTGAATTGAATGTTTGGGTTTTGTGGCAGGCTGGCAAACAGCACATCGCTGTCTGCCATTTGCGGTACCCATTTGGCCGATACGCAAGAACCGACCTCAATGCTGCTTAAACCTGTTTGCATTAAATCCAAAATCAGGTTTTTACGGTCTGCCAAAGTGAGTGGTGTTTTCTCATTTTGCAGACCATCTCGTGGGCCAACCTCTACAATTTTGACAAATTCAGTCATGCAACTTCCTCCGTCAAGGCTTCAAATTCAACCAGTTCATCGCCTGCTTTGACCTGATCGCCCGCTTGGAAGTACGAACTTGCCACAATGCCATCGAAAGGCGCACGAATTGAATATTCAATTTTCATGGCTTCCAGTGTCATCAGTACATCATCTTTTTTCACACGGGCATTGGCTGCCACCAAAACTTGGGTGATTACACCCGGCATTGGTGCAGTCAGATTGTTGGCATTGTCTTGTTGATCATCGCTGTTAAAGTTTGCTTGTACATAGCTAAACACATGACGCTGACCGTTTTGGAACAGGGTGATGCCTTGCGCATGTTGGTTAAATGCTATTTTTTGTTGCTGACCATTGATACAAACCTGTAGACGATGTGCATCCAAAAGCTCGCCTTGAACGCTCAGCGTTTGCCCATTGTAGTGAGCCTCAAAACCAGAAGTGCATGGTTTTAACTGGATTTTGAGTGTTTGGTCATTGCACTGTAATTGCACTGTGTGGGCGCTTTGCTGATTTAAGCGCCAGAAGTGGTCTTTTTGCCAAACCGCGTTGTTTGCCGCTTTGTTGTTTTGAATACGAGAAAGTACATCAATTAACGCAGCTGCAACGACAGTTTCTGTAGCGACTTCAGGTTTTGCGTTAAGTAAAAATGCTTCCTCACGTTGAATAAGCCCTGTATCCAAATTGGCATGTTTAAAGGAATCACACAGCACCAAACGATCCAAGAATGCAATGTTGTTGCCTAAACCATCGACGTGGAACTGACCTAAAGCATGGTGCATTTGCGTTAATGCTGCTTCACGGTTTTTACCCCAAACAATCAGTTTGGCAATCATTGGGTCGTAGTAGGTGCTGATTTCATCACCTTCGACAATCCCGCTATCGACACGTACGGCATCATTTTGCTCTGGATAATGCAGATAGCTGATTTGACCAATGGCAGGAATAAAGCCTTTTTCTGGTTCTTCGGCATACACACGCGCTTCAAGGGCATGACCATGAATTTGCAATTCATGTTGCTGTTTTGGCAATGGCTCACCAAAAGCAACTCGCAATTGCCACTCAACCAAGTCTTGCCCTGTAATCATTTCTGTGACGGGGTGTTCGACCTGCAAGCGGGTATTCATTTCCATGAAATAAGCAGTACCGTCTTGCTCGACAATAAACTCTACCGTACCTGCGCCCACGTAATTTACAGCACGTGCGGCATCAATTGCGGCTTGGCGCATAGTTTCGAGTTTATCTTCTGGCATTTTTGGTGCAGGTGCTTCTTCAAGCACTTTTTGGTGGCGACGTTGTACCGAGCAATCACGTTCAAACAAATGCACGTAGTTGCCGTGAGTATCGCCAAAAACCTGTACTTCAATATGACGTGGTTGAATCACATAGCGTTCAATCAGCACATCTTCATTACCAAAGCTAGAACGTGCTTCACTTTTACATGAAGCGAGTGAGCTGAGAAAGTCTTCACTGCGTTCTACTAAACGCATGCCTTTACCGCCACCGCCTGCACTGGCTTTAATGAGCACAGGATAACCAATGCTGTCGGCTTGTTGCTTTAAAAATGCCGCATCTTGATTGCTGCCGTGGTAGCCCGGAGTTAGTGGCACACCTGCTTTTTCCATCAAGGCTTTAGAGGTTGCTTTTAGACCCATCGCCAAAATGGCTTCAACTGGCGGGCCAATAAAAACAATATTGTTGTCTTTACAGGCAAGTGCGAATTGGTCATTTTCAGATAAGAAACCATAACCCGGGTGAATCGCTTGTGCACCTGTGCTTTTGGCTGCCTGAATAATACGTTCAACTTGCAAATAACTTTGTGCCGCAGGCGATTCACCAATATAAATGGCTTCGTCTGCCAGTTTAACGTGTTGTGATTGCGCATCGGCATCTGAATACACCGCGACAGTCGCAATCCCAAGTTTTTTTGCGGTACGAATTACACGGCAGGCAATTTCACCACGGTTGGCAATTAAAATCTTTTCAAACATCGTGCGATCCTTCTTTTATTCTGCCGTGGTCTTGATCCAAGCCGGGCTTTGTTTATTTAAAAAAGCATTTAAGCCATTTTTCGCCTCAGTTCCTTGGCGAACATGTGCAATATGCTGTGCAGTTTGTTGGAGTAAATCTTCGGTCAAAACTTGATGATTAACCATCTGAATCAGTTGTTTAGAAGCATGTTGCGCTTCTGGGCCACCAAGCAATAAGGCTTGCACAATTTCATCAATTTTGCTGTCTAAGTCTTCGGCTGAAGTGACTTCATGCGCTAAACCAATTTGCTGTGCCTGTTCTGCAGAAATACGCTCTGCCGTTAAAAAGTAACGTGATGCCTGACGTGCGCCAATCGCACGAATGACGTAAGGGCTAATGGTAGATGGTGCTAAACCTAAACGTACTTCAGAGGTCGCAAACTTGGCATCGGTGCTGGCAACGCAAATATCACAGGCAGCTGCCAAACCCATACCACCACCAAAGGCAATACCATGCACACGGGCAATAGTCGGTTGTTTTAACGTCGCTAAACTTTGCAGCATTTTTGCCAGTTTTAGGGCATCGGCTTGATTTTCTGCTGTAGAAGCTTGACCTGCCTGTTTCATCCAGTTCAAATCTGCACCTGCAGAAAAGCTTTTGCCGCGTCCTGCCAAAATCACCACTCGAATATCATCACGGCTATTCAGTGCCTGAAAGCAGGCGTGTAATTCTTCAATTACCTCTGTATTGAAAGCGTTATGCAATTCCGCACGATTAATCCAAACCGTAGCCACTTGGTTGTTCTGTTCGAGCTGTAAAAACTGATAATCCATTTTGTCACCTCTTACATGCGGAACACGCCAAATTTGGTCGGTTGGATGGGTGCATTGAGGGCAGCGGCTAAACTTAATGCCAAAACTTCACGCGACTGTGCTGGATCAATCACACCATCATCCCATAAGCGTGCAGACGCATAATATGGATGACCCTGACGTTCGTATTGTTCACGAATTGGCTGTTTGAACTGATCTTCTTCTTCTGCAGACCAGCTACCACCTTTGGCTTCAATCTGATCACGCTTTAAGGTAGACAATACGCTCGATGCTTGTTCGCCACCCATCACTGAAATACGTGAGTTTGGCCATGTCCACATAAAACGTGGTGAATAAGCACGACCACACATCCCGTAGTTACCTGCACCAAAAGAACCGCCAATCACCAAAGTCAGTTTAGGCACATTGGCTGTGGCAACCGCCATCACCAGTTTGGCACCATTTTTGGCAATGCCTTCATTTTCATATTGGCGTCCAACCATGAAGCCTGTGATATTTTGAATAAATAACAGGGGAATGTTGCGTTGGGTGCATAGTTCAATAAAGTGTGCGCCTTTTTGTGCCGACTCGGAAAATAAAATACCGTTGTTGGCAATAATCCCGACAGGCATACCATATAGTTTGGCAAAACCTGTAATTAATGTGGTGCCAAAGCGCGCTTTAAATTCATCAAAACGTGAACCATCGACAATACGGGCAATCACTTCACGTACATCAAACGGTTTACGCGCGTCAGTCGGAACAATGCCATACAGTTCAGAGGCATCGAATAATGGTGCTTCTATATGCTCAGGCTGCGGGTTTGGCTTTTTATTTAAATTGGCAACGATGTTGCGGGCAATTGCCAAGGCATGTTCATCATTTTCTGCCAAATGATCGGCTACACCTGAAAGGCGAGTGTGTACATCGCCACCACCCAAGTCTTCGCTGCTAACCACTTCACCTGTTGCGGCTTTAACCAGCGGTGGGCCGCCCAAGAAAATTGTCCCCTGATTACGCACAATGATGGTTTCATCTGACATGGCAGGGACATACGCACCGCCTGCGGTACAACTTCCCATCACAACGGCAATTTGGGCAATGCCCATGCTCGACATACGCGCTTGGTTATAGAAAATGCGTCCGAAATGATCACGGTCTGGAAAGACTTCATCTTGTAGCGGCAAATATGCACCGCCAGAATCGACCAAATAAATACAAGTCAGGTGATTCTGTTCGGCAATTTCCTGTGCGCGTAAATGCTTTTTCACAGTCAGTGGATAGTACGTTCCACCTTTTACTGTGGCATCGTTGGCAATGATCATGCAGGTCACGCCATTCACTTGACCGACACCCGCCACTACACCCGCAGCAGGGACATCATCCTGATAGACCTGATAAGCGGCCAACTGACCAATTTCAATAAATGCAGTACCCGGATCGATCAGGTGGTCAATCCGTTCACGTGGCAGTAATTTGCCACGGTCTAAATGTTTTTGGCGTGCAGTTTCGCCACCACCCAAAGCAATTTTTTGGACTTTTTCTCTGAGGTCATCGACTAGGCTTTGCATCGCAGCTTGGTTGTTTTTAAACTCGTCGCTGCGAATATTAATTTTGCTCTGTAATTGATTCATGCCAACATCCTTGTCTATTCTTGTGATTTATTTTTAGGCAGTTTCGTTAAACAATTCACGGCCAATCAACATACGGCGAATTTCTGAAGTACCCGCACCAATTTCATAGAGTTTGGCATCACGCCATAAACGTCCTGCAGAGAACTCATTGATATAGCCATTACCGCCCAAGGTTTGAATGGTTTCACCTGCCATCCATGTGGCTTTTTCGGCAGCGTATAAAATGGCACTGGCTGCATCTTTACGTAAACTACGGCTGTGTTCAGCTTTGTCACATTCTGCGCCAACGGCATAGACCAGTGCTTTACATGCCAACCAAGTCGAATACATATCGGCAATTTTGCCTTGCATAAGCTGGAATTCACCCAATGCCTGACCAAACTGTTTACGCTCATGAATATAAGGAATCACGGTATCCATGCAGGCATCCATAATGCCTAGCGGCCCTGCACTTAAAACTGCACGTTCATAGTCCAGTCCACTCATTAGTACTTTTGTACCATTGCCCACACCGCCCAAGACGTTTTCTTTTGGTACTTCAACATTGTCAAAGAACAATGGATAGGTATTTGAGCCGCGCATCCCGAGTTTGTCTAAATGGCTGCCGTGGCTAAAACCTGACATGGTTTTTTCAATTAAGAAAGCAGTCATACCTTTGGCGCCTGCCTGTAAGTCAGTTTTGGCATACACCACCAAAACATCGGCATCACCGCCATTGGTAATCCACATTTTTGAGCCGTTGAGCAAGTAATGATCGCCTTTATCTTCAGCTTTCAGTTTCATGCTAACCACGTCTGAGCCTGCATTTGGTTCAGACATTGCCAAAGCGCCGACGTAATCGCCTGAAATCAGTTTTGGTAAATAGCGTTGCTTCTGTTCTTCTGTCCCATTTCGCTTAATTTGGTTCACACATAGGTTAGAATGAGCACCGTAAGACAAACCAATGGATGCTGATGCACGAGAAATTTCTTGCATGGCAATGATGTGAGCTAAATAGCCTAAGTTAGTGCCGCCGTATTCTTCACTCACGGTTAAGCCAAGTAAGCCCATATCGCCAAATTTTTTCCAAAGCTGGGCAGGGAATTCGTTATCACGATCAACCTGTTGAGCAATGGGTGCAATTTCCTTTGCACAAAAAGCAGCGATTGAATCGCGCAGGGCGATTAAGGTTTCATCTAAGCCGAAGTCTAAGCTTTGTAAAATCATGTGTTCATCCATCCTGTGGTTATATTTGTTGTCCCTAAAACAAGCATTGTTGTTGTGCTTAGGTTCTAACATACATCGAAAATTTAAAAAAGTGAACTAAAATTCACAAAATGATTTACAATTCATTTTATCTGGTTGAGAATAAGATATGAGTTATAAAAGATCATCATTGATGCAGGAACGTATGGAACAAAATCGCATGGCGATTTTAGATTCTGCTCGTGAACTTATTGCTCATGGGGGCTTTAAAGAAGCGTCTATCCAAGCCATTGCAGAACGCGCAGGCGTATCTACAGGTTTGGTGTATCGCTACTTTGAAAATAAAAGTCAGATTTTGATTGAAGTTTTATCGGATGCGATTCGTCGTGAGGTCGAAATTTTGGACCACATTGCGAAGTCAGATTTAAGTGCAAAACAAAAATTGCAAAAATCTGTCACCACTTTTGTGAAGCGTGCGATGAACAGCCCTCAATTGGCGTATTCGTTAATGTTCGAGCCTGTAGACCCAGAAATGGAACATGAGCGTTTTCGCAGTAAACAACTGATCAAACAGAGCATCAAGGAAATTTTGGCTGAAGGAAAAGTCAATGGTGAGTTTGATTTTGAAGATTTGAACACTGCTGCTTTAGGTGTGGTTGGCTCCATGACCTTTGTAGTGATTGAACCTTTAAACCCGTCTCGCAATGTGATGTTTGATCAAAATTATAAAGATTACTTTGTCAAACAAATTGCCGACTTTTGTGTAAATGCAGTGCGAAAACAGCAGGGAGGGTAGTAAAAACAACGCACAAAACAGGCAAAAAGTGATCGTCGTCATAATGGAAAACAGAATTACAAAGAATCAAGGAGATCGATTCAATGACACAAGTACGGTTAAGTTATGCCTATGGCACCAGTAATCAGCCTTTGTTAGGCATGACCATTGGTGAAAAGTTTGATCAGGCTTGCCAGCAATATGCAGATCAGGATGCTTTGGTAAGCGTGCATCAAAATGTGCGTCTGACCTATAAGCAACTACAGCAACAGGTCAATGCCTTTGCCTGTAGTTTGTTAAAACTCGGTTTTAAAAAAGGTGACCGCCTTGCCATTTGGTCTCCGAATTGTGTGGAATGGACGATCACTCAATTCGCAGCCTTTAAGGCAGGGGTGATTTTGGTGAATTTAAACCCAGCCTATAAAAGCAATGAACTGGAATTTGTGCTCAACAAAGTTTCCTGTAAAGGTTTGGTAATTGCATCGCAGTTTAAAAGTACCAACTATCAGGACATCTTAACGAAAATTGCCCCAGAGCTGTGTCAGGCAGACAATAAAGTCCTCAACGCCAAGCGTTTACCGCATTTAAAGCATGTGATTAAAATTGATGATCAAGCACATACAGGAATGCATCGTTTTCAGGATTTATTGACAGCTCCAACCACACACATGCTGAAAAAACTGCAACACATTGCTAGTGAGTTGCAGTTCGATGAAACCATTAATATTCAATTTACCTCAGGCACGACGGGCAATCCGAAAGGCACTATGCTGACCCACAACAACATTTTAAATAATGGTTACTTTGTAGGAGAAGCAATTCATTTAAGTCCACAAGACCGTGTTTGTATTTCCGTGCCGCTGTTTCACTGCTTTGGTATGGTGATGGGTAATTTAGCTTGTATCACACATGGTTCAACCATGGTCTATCCATCGGCAGTGTTTAACCCGCTCGATACCTTAAAAGCCATTCAGCAAGAAAAATGTACAGCTGCTTACGGCGTACCGACCATGTTTATTGCCATTTTAGAGCATGAACAGTTTGATGAATTTGATTTATCTAGCTTGCGTACAGGCATCATGGCAGGCAGTCCGTGTCCGCAAGAAATTATGCAACGCGTCATCGACCGTATGCACATGGCGCAAATCACCATTTGTTATGGCATGACCGAAACAGCGCCTGTGAGCGCACAAAGTTCGACTGAAGATTCGGTGGAACGTCGAGTCAGTACGGTGGGGCGTGTACATCCACATCTGGAAGTAAAAATTGTCGATGAAGAAGGCAAAGTCGTGCCGCGCGGACAGTTAGGAGAATTGTGTGTGCGTGGTTATTCAGTCATGCTGGGTTACTGGGATGAACATGACAAAACCCAAGAAGTCATTGATGTTGCACGTTGGATGCACACAGGCGACATTGCAGAAATGGATGATGAAGGCTTTGTAAAAATCAAAGGTCGCATTAAAGATGTGGTGATTCGTGGCGGTGAAAACCTGTTCCCGAAAGAAATTGAAGATTTCTTATATACTCACGATGCGGTCTGCGATGTGCAAGTAATTGGCGTGCCAGATCATCGTTATGGTGAAGAACTATGTGCCTGTATTATTTTGCATGAACACCATGAATGTACCGAAGAGGCAATTCGCCAATACTGTGCAGAACACATTTCACACAATAAAGTCCCACGTTATGTGCGCTTCTTTAGTGAATTTCCAATGACCGCTTCAGGCAAGGCACAGAAATTTAAATTACGTGAATTTATGCGTGAAGAATTAAATTTAAAGGAAATTGCTTAAGACATTATTTCAGCTATTTACTGCTGCAAGATCGACCTTTTAATTTTGTCAGCACACACCCTTTATTTCTCACGCAGAGATAAAGGGATACTCTATACAGGAATAATCACACTAAAAATATATCGCATGCTCGGCTTAATAAAAGATGGCACAAGTTTAAGCATGATGCGTGATAATCAAGGATGAAAATAATGACCGTACGCAATGATTGGACTCGAGAAGAAATTCAGCAGTTATATGAACAACCTTTTCTGGATTTAGTCTTTGAAGCACAGCGTGTGCATCGCCAACATTTTGCTGCCAATACCGTACAAGTCAGTACCT
>NZ_VOZL01000010.1:0-95047 GCF_013419805.1 Acinetobacter sp. YH12058 | reverse complement strand
TTCTGATGCTAGTTGGTCTAACACCTTGCAATGTTTGTCTTTTATACGTAATTTAAGGGTTTTCATGTACTTATATTAACAATCAAAACTCAAGGAAAATAGTCCTTAGTTAAATCAAACGACACTTTATGTCGTGTCGCTTATATCTCTGACCTGAAGGACAGAGTTTTACGCTCCATTTGATAAAAAAGCCATGATCAACATGGCTTTCAATGTTCCTAACGCAGGATGATAAACAGATTATAAATAATCGCCTTCACGCTCTGGCTGATACAAAATCTTCTCAATTTTGACTTTCATCATATGACCATCGGGCTGTGGCCATTCAATTTCCTGACCTTCAGCTAAACCTAAAATGGCAGTCCCGACAGGTGCAACCACATTCACCTGCCCTTTCTCACCTTTAAAGTCATGCGGATAAACCAAGGTAATTTCAGTCGGTTCTTTTGCAGGTGCAATGGTAATCAATGCGCGGGCATTCATGCTCACCACATTATTCGGTACATCTTGTGGCGCAACCACTTCAGCACGTGCCAATTCATCTTCTAGATGTTGCATCGTTGGCGTCAATTTAGGTTGATGCTCAAGCATCGTTTCCAAACGGTGCAAATCTTGTTCTGAAATAATAATCTTTGGTCTAATCATTTACTTTTATTCCTGTCATTCCGACAATACTGTCATCATCAGCTTGCCTACAATCATATTCAATACGCTTAAGTTATAACAGAAATTCAGCTTATTGAACGAAAAATCAATTTTTTACATCCATAAAAAAAGCCCCCTTGAGGGGCTTTTCTCAAGGCTGTGCTTATTTTGCGTAAACTGGGAATTTCGCGCAAACAGCTTCAACTTTTGCTTTTACAGTATTAATTACAGCTTCGTCACCTTTGCTGTCAAGAATGTCTGCAATCCAACCTGCAAGATCACGTACTTCTGCTTCACCAAAACCACGTGTAGTTACCGCTGGAGTACCGATACGGATACCAGAAGTTACAAATGGAGAACGTGGATCGTTCGGTACAGAGTTTTTGTTTACAGTAATGTGCGCAGCACCTAACCATGCATCTGCATCTTTACCTGTAATATCTTGCTTGATTAAAGAAAGCAAGAACAAGTGGTTTTTCGTACCACCAGATACTACATCATAACCACGTTCAATAAGAACTTCAGCCATCGCTTGCGCATTTTTAACAACTTGTTGTTGATACGCTTTGTATTCAGGCGCCATTGCTTCTTTAAAACAAATTGCTTTTGCTGCAACTGCGTGTACCAATGGACCACCTTGGTTACCAGGGAACACAGCAGATTGTAATTTTTTCTCGATCTCTTCGTTTGCTTTCGCAAGAATTAGACCAGAACGTGGACCACGCAATGTTTTGTGTGTAGTAGTAGTCGTTACGTCAGCAATTTGCACAGGGTTCGGATATACACCAGCAGCCACTAGACCTGCTACGTGTGCCATATCTACAAATAAATAAGCACCAACTTTGTCTGCGATGTCGCGGAAACGCTGCCAATCTACAATTTGGCTATACGCAGAGAAACCCGCAACAATCATGCGTGGTTTGTGTTCAAGCGCTAAACGCTCAACTTCTTCGTAATCAATTTCGCCAGTTTCTGGGTTTAAACCATATTGGATAGCGTTATATGTTTTACCTGAGAAGCTTACTTTTGCACCATGAGTCAAGTGACCACCATGTGCCAAGCTCATACCTAACACAGTGTCGCCTGGGTTAAGTAAAGCTAAGTAAACTGCAGAGTTTGCTTGTGAACCAGCGTGTGGTTGAACGTTAGCATAATCTGCACCAAAGAGTTCTTTAGCACGGTCAATCGCCAATTGTTCAATAATATCTACGTATTCGCAACCGCCGTAGTAGCGTTTGCCTGGGTAGCCTTCTGCATATTTATTGGTAAGTTTTGAACCTTGAGCTTCCATTACTGCAGGTGAGCAGTAGTTTTCAGAAGCAATTAACTCAATATGAGCTTCTTGGCGCGCATCTTCATTGGTGATCGCTTGAGCTAATTCTGGATCAAATTCGGCAATAGAAATATTGGCAAACATTAGCGAGGTCCTATTAATTTAGGGCTTTTAAGCCGTGCTAAGATTGGCGCGTATTGTAGCATAAAGTTTGTGAACTGAGAGAATGAACTTTGCTCAGTTTTACATAAAAATAGCTCATGTTTCAGATAAAACACGAGCTATTTTAGGTCAAATCAATCTTTATCGTAATTCAACAACTTATTGAATAGGCATTAGTGATTGAACATCTTTGACAATCTCATCCATATTATTCACATACACAGTACCATGGTTCCATTTTTGCTCTACAGGTAAATCCTGATCAGTGACGTAATGAATTTTAGTTCCCATCCCTTGAGCTGACTGAACCAAGTAATCCGTGACTTGTTTCGGTACAGTTGGGTCAGCCGTTCCTTGATAAATAAATATAGGCGTACTGATTTTCACTTTTAATGGCTGTGAATCATTGGTTAAGAAATCTTTAACTTCAGGGATGGTCGTCATGAAATTTGGTTGAGTACGTGGATAACCATCCAATGTTCCATACGTCTTTACATGCGTTAGCATTGACTGAGCCATACTCTCACCTAATGCCTCATAACAGATAGACTCTGCCTGAGCAGCAAGTTGATCTGTTGGTCACACAAATATTTCAGAATATTGCAAGGTTGGAGCAGTATTTCTTAGCCCCGCAGCAATTAGAGCAGTAAACGTATCTAGTGGCACAAGTGTCTGTGCTTTCTTTATTACATCTGGCTCTTGAGCCGCTTTTTGTTCACCACCCGCCAATACCAACGCTAAATTTGATGCAGGTGCGATAGCTATGGCACCCTTATAATTTAACTGCGCCCGCGATGCATACTGTGCTGCACCTAAAGCCGCATGTCCACCCTGTGAATGTCCAACTACACTCCATCGCGTTTCTGCAGTATTACCCAAAAGCTTGCTTGCAGCGACAACAGCATCTGTAATCGAATAAGCTGCACTTTTTAAATTCAAGAATGGATGTAATTCTTTACCACTCGGTTCGCCTAAACCTTCGTAGTCGGGTGCAACAACGGCATAACCTGCTGCCAATAGTTTAGCAATGAAGTACTCATTTCCATTTAAACCTTGACGACTTGGTGCACACGCATCTGCCACGCCTGTTGTGCCATGTGCCCAAACTACAAGTGGCCATCCGCCCGTAGGTTTAACTGTTTGAGGGGTAAAAACAAGTGCAGTTGCTTGAGTTTCCCGTCCATTTACACCTAACATTTTATATGTCATCAATGTTTTAGATGAACTCACTGCATTTAAAAGATTATTCGCATTTTCACCCTGATCCCGATAAAGCTCTGTTTTCACGACTGGGGCACTAAAATTATATTTCGGAATACCATCCTCAACAACCACAACACTCGTATCGTCATGATCATCATTACAGGCGGTTAAAAACAAACTGCTGCTGGCCAAAGCCACGCTTAACCATATTTTTTTCATTTGCTTACCCTTGTCTTCATATTCTTATTAATTGCATCCTTCGCAATCTTTATTTGTACGCTTTTTTATCGTATCAGGCAAGATTTCAACAATTAATATGCAAGTTTATTTTATTTAAAATTAAACACTTACGGTAAAAATCAGTAAATTGATCACATATACAAGTGCCTATTAAATTTCAATTCAATTTGTCATACGCAGCGGCTAATGTTAGATTGCATTTTTATTGAATGACGCAAGCGAATCAGGACATGCAGGCAATTATTCTCGACACTGAAACCCATACTTTAAATGGACAACCCATTGAGATTGCCTACGCCCCCATTCAAATTCAAGATGGCAAAATCAGTCTAGATAAAAGTCAAATTTTCGATCAGTTATATCAAGTCGATGAGCCAATTTCATTCGCAGCGATGGCGGTACATCATATTTTAGAATCAGATTTAATTGATCAACCGCATTACAGTAGTTTCGAATTACCTGCCGAAACCACCTATATTATTGGGCATAATATTGATTACGATATTCGCGCTTTAGAAAAATGTGGTGTGGATACTTCTAAAATTAAAGCCATTTGCACTTTAGCACTTGCACGTCGTGTATGGCCGAATGCTGAAGCACACAATATTTCAGCTTTAATTTATATGATTACCAAAGGCAGCGAAAAAGCGCGTGATATGATTAAAAAAGCGCATCGTGCCGATATGGATATTATTTTAACGGCCAATATTTTGATGCACGAAGTTCATCAATTACAAATTCAAAGTATTGAAGAACTCTACACTGCCTCAGAAGAAGCACGTATTCCACAAATTATCAATTTTGGTAAACATCGTGGTACGGCAATTGCTGACCTTCCTGCCGATTATGTGCAATGGTTATTAAGACAAGAAGATTTAGATCCTTACTTACGCAAGGCGCTCGAAAATACCAGTATTTTGACTTTATAAATGTTTCAAGTGAATCTTATTGCATTTACCTGTCATAAATTATTCATATTATTGTAATTTTCAAAGTCTATGCTTTGCCTTAATTTATTGGGGAAATAAATTAAGGCTCATGTTTAATTATCAAAAAACTCAACTCGGTCTAGATGCATTACAACAGCGCACACGTGATTTAAATGCACGTCAACGTCGTTTATTGGTACTGATTGGTACTGAAGATTTTGATTTACTCGGAGATCAGTTCAAGCAACGTCTTGCACCACCTGAATTGATTGAACAGCTATTAGATATGCACCTGATTGCCCCTGCTGCGCTTGAGCAAGACACTTTGCAACACCAAGAGCAAACGGCTAACATTCTGCTGCAACAAGAGCAAGAGCTATCATCTACCACTTTACACACAGAAATTCATAGCCAACTTGCAAGCAGCACCCCGCAAGCGCATGCTGAAAGTTTGGCAGAACCAATCCACACCCAACATCTTCAAGTAAATTCAGTTCCTGCATATTTAGAAGCACGTGTTGCAGCTGCCATCAATACAGAACAGCCCGCTGAAAAACCTGAACCCCAAGCAGAAATACAGCCTGAAATTACCGCTTTGAGTTTTGAAGATGTAAAATTTCTCATGATGGATACTTTGCAGCGTCATTGTGGATTAATGGCAAAACAACTGATTCAGCGAATTTTACAAGCTCAGGATATTCGCAGCTTAAAACTCTGCCAAATGCAATGGATTACCTCTTTGCAAGAAACTCGTTTACCACCGAAAGTACTCAATCAGATTTTGCAGCAAATCAACCACTCTCTGCAAAAGCTTAATCCGACTTAAAGCTTAGATTTTTTTACTTAGTTTTAAGTCTTTTTAACAATTAAAACCATGCTCAGGGACATATGGATTAATTTATTTTTATTACTTTTCAACACCTTAAAAACACATATAAATCCACATCTAAACCTTAGATTCATTATCCCTATAAAAGCTAAGACTTTAGCGGCATAGCCCCGACTCATAAAAATCAGCGATATAGTATTTTCCAGAATTGTTGAGGCACAGGGTCATGATGAATCATGCATTTTTTTTAGCGTTTGATGCTTATGACAATCCAATGCAACTCAGTAAAGTTGGCAATTGGGTGATTACCTTTTTAAGCCCAAAAGATCAGGAAAGCCAAATACAGTTAGCGATTACCAATGTGTTGCCGCGTCAAATTTCAGCACATTTACAACCGCGACGCATAGTGATTCAACAAAGTACAGATGCCCAGCTCTGGCAAATCTTGCAAATTGAATGTTTTGATAGTCAAACCAATCAAGAGTTGAGTTTTCAACCCGATGATGACATTGGGCAAGCGGTCATTCAAAAAATTATTCAAGAGTTTGATAAATACGATGTAAATATCCAACTTGTAGAAGATCAGACGGTTTAAAGCGATATGTTTTACACTTAATGAGCACTTTATTTACGTGTGCTTTAAAAATCCTGCGCACAAAAAAGCTCATCGAAATGAGCTTTTCTAAAAATAAAGTAGTCTCACAAATATTTACTCCAACACACGGAAAATACTATCAGACTCGCGGCTTTCAAACAAAAGTTCGATGCTTGGTAAAATCACTTCACCTTCCACAATAATGTGTTCAATTTTGTGAAATAGTGCCAAACCCGCTGCCAATGAAGTTTCTGGGATATTACGTAGCAATGCTTTTGCTTCGTAAATATGGCTAAACTGGTCTTTAACTTTAATATCGATGATTTGCGTCATTGTTGTTCCCTTTTTCTTGACGGAAATTTTTTATACCATAGCTTATAAATTTTTTAAAAAAGTGAGTTGTTAGATTGTTTGACAATGTAGTATTTTTTTAAACTAAATTTAAATTATCTAATAAATTCAAACACATATTTTTTAAAATTTTATTTACAACTTACAAAACCACAGTAAATTTGCTTGTTTTTCATTCTAGCACAGAAAAAACTCGCATTGCTGCGAGTTTTTTTATGTTGGAAGGCTAGTGCTGATTTTATTGTTTGAACAAGAGTTACAAACTCAACGAGCTGTCATTGATCCGTCCAACTGCATCGTAGCGTCTATTACATTGAATGACCTACTGTAGTTTTAATATAGTGAAACTTATTTTTTGCTGCAATAGCCCACTACATTTCAACACATTCACACAGCAAAATTTCAATTGATTTAATTTTCAGTTACGGCATAATTTTATGCGGTTAAAAGCTCCAGCTTTGCGATTAGCTTCTGCATAACTTGGCGATACTTTCAAATAATAAGAAGTCGACGATTATTCAATTAACTCAATTTCATAATCAACATCTTGCAGCATATCTTTATTGTATAGCTTTACCATTGCTGTTGCTTCAGCATAATCGTAGAACAAACCTTCTGCGACGGCTTTACTGCGAAATTCCGTGGTACCAATTTCATTATCATGCGGAACAAAATATAAGTTTTCTGGAATGAGTTTAACGATATAGCCCACGAAGCTGCCCTCAGATTTTTCAGTTTTAAAATATGTGAGTTTTATATGCTGAAAAACGTGATCAGGCTATGGCAAATAAGATCGAATGTTTATCTTAATTTTTTATATACTTTTCAACTATTTTTTATATTACAGTTCAATGCTTATATACTAATTTGGTGCGCTCAGCGGGACTCGAACCCACGCCACAGGCTTCGGAGACCTGTACTCTATCCAGTTGAGCTATGAGCGCGCGCTGCACATCATAACAAAAAATTGCTGAAGGTAAAGCAACTATATATAAGTTACGTATTTTTATGCTTATGCTTTAAACAATGTTCCAAACTTGCAACATAGAATTCCATCTAACTTACTTGGTTTATTGGCGCAGATCGCTCACAATAGTGGCTCTATTCCTCAAGTGAGAATTTCATGACTGATGCATTGACGTTAAGGGACGTGTCAAAGACCTATCGAAATGGTTTCCAAGCACTGAAAGGAATTAATTTGACCGTTCCTGAAGGCGAGTTTTATGCCCTACTTGGACCCAATGGTGCAGGTAAATCTACAACCATTAGCATCATCAGTTCTCTCACCAAAAAAACGGCAGGCACGGTAGAAATTTTTGGGCACAATCTGGATACACAACCATCTCAAGCCAAGCAGTGCTTAGGAGTTGTGCCGCAAGAATTTAACTTCGGTCAGTTTGAAAAGACGTTTGATATTTTGGTCACACAAGCAGGCTATTACGGTATCCCTAAAAAAATTGCCGAACAACGTGCCGAAGAATATTTAGAAAAACTGGGTTTGTGGGATAAACGTGCCACTCAAGCGCGAATGCTGTCTGGCGGCATGAAGCGTCGTTTAATGATTGCACGTGCCATGATGCACGAACCGAAACTACTTATTTTGGATGAACCCACTGCAGGTGTAGATATTGAGCTGCGTCGTTCAATGTGGGATTTTTTAACAGAGATGAATGATAAAGGCACCTCAATCATTCTCACTACCCACTATTTAGAAGAAGCCGAAATGTTGTGTCGTCGTATCGCGATTATTGATCGTGGTGTGATTAAAGAAGACACTTCCATGAAAAACTTCTTAAACCAGTTAAGTGAAGAATCTTTTATTTTCGATTTAGCTGAACCGATTCAACCCATTCATTTAGATATTATTGGTGTACGTTTCAACTTAATTGATGCAGTGACCCTAGAAGTCACTATGGATAAAGCTCACACCTTAAATGATTTATTCCAACTTTTAGAAGCACAAGGCATTCGCGTGCGCAGTATGCGTAATAAGTCCAACCGTCTAGAAGAGTTATTTGTCAAAATGGTCGAAAAGAATTTAGATGGAGCTGCGCAATGAATTTTACCCAACTACGGATTGCACTCTATACCTTAGTGCATAAAGAAGTTCGTCGTTTTATGCGCATATGGCCTCAAACCTTGCTCCCGCCAGCCATCACCATGAGTTTGTACTTTGTGATTTTTGGTAATTTGGTCGGTTCGCGTATTGGTGAAATGGGCGGCTTTAGCTATATGCAATTTATTGTGCCCGGCTTAATTATGATGGCAGTCATTACCAACAGCTATGCCAACGTATCTTCAAGTTTTTTTAGTGCAAAATTCCAGAAAAGCATTGAAGAACTAATCATGAGCCCTGTACCTTTGCATGCCATTTTATGGGGCTATGTTTTGGGTGGTGTTAGTCGTGGCGTATTGGTCGGTATTATTGTCACCACCATGAGTCTATTCTTTACCGACCTTTATATTACCAACTGGTTTGTTACCATTTATACCGTATTAATTACGTCCTTTTTATTTTCATTAGGCGGTTTTATTAATGCTGTTTATGCCAAATCATTTGATGATATTTCTATTATTCCAACTTTTGTACTGACTCCACTGACTTATTTAGGTGGTGTATTCTATGCCATTAGTGCCTTAAGCCCTTTTTGGCAAAATCTCTCTTTAATTAACCCTGTGGTGTATATGGTTAATGCTTTCCGTTACGGCATTTTAGGACATAGTGATGTCAACGTGACGATTTCATTATCTGTGATTACACTATGCTGCGCAGTGCTTTATGGTATTGCCTATCATTTACTTTCTCGTGGTTCAGGAATGCGTGAATAATGAGTGTTGAACAATCTCTCCTTGGTAAAGACACCAATTATCCTACAGAATATCAACCCGATATTTTATTCCCTATTTCACGTGCTGCTGCACGTGAAAAATATGCAGATGTTGAGGGAATTCAACTGGGGCAAGACTGGTGGCACGTTTTTGAAATTTCGTGGTTGAATGCCGCAGGCATTCCGCAAGTTGCGATTGGTCGGATTACACTACCTGCTTCATCGCCTAACCTGATCGAATCAAAATCATTAAAGCTCTACTTTAATAGTATGAACTTTACCCGCTTTCAGTCTGAAGCCAATTTCATTGAAACTGTTGAGCATGATTTAACGGCTGCTGCGCAAGCACCTGTTACGCTAACTTTATTTCAGGTCGATGATTTAGCGATTAGCCAGCCTGAGGGCATTTGCATTGATCAGCTCACGCCTGAGCGTTTAGAGCAGCATCCTGACCCAAGTTTATTGCAATTCGATTTAGAACAAGCGGAAGATATAGAGGTACAACTTTTCTCACATTTATTACGCAGCAATTGTCCTGTCACAGGACAACCTGACTGGGGCACGGTTTTTATCCGTTATCAAGGCAAAAAACCTTGTTATCGCAGTATTTTGGCTTATATTATTTCTTATCGTCAGCATAATGGTTTCCATGAACAATGTGTGGAACAGATGTTTGCAGACATCTGGCAAAAATTCGCACCAGAAAAACTGATGGTATATGCAACCTATACACGTCGTGGTGGTTTAGACATTAACCCTTGCCGTGTATCGGACTTAACATGGATGCCTCGCCCTATTCGTTTAGCGCGACAATAACAACATTGAGGTTGAACAATGCCATTTTTTGGATTCATTCCATCTGCAGAATTATTAAATACGATTGAAACTGCACAACAGAAAAAAAATTCAAGTGAGCCGCTGTACCCACTGCGCGACAAAACCGCATTAATGATTAATGAAGAAATCATTGATGCCATTTTAACCGAGTTGGTACGTCGTTTTCCTGCCAGCGATAAACGCGACACTGCCGAAAAACTTGCGGGCTATGTCAAATCTACCGTTGCAGTACTCCTAAAACAATTATTAAGCAAAGCGCCAAATGATGTCGTGAAACAATCGATTGAATTTTCTGAGCGCAGTAGCTTTAAAGATGCAGCAGGCAATGCACGTGTAGGTGAAACGCTCGATGCAAGTCTAGTGACCAACCTGAAACACAACTATGCCGAAATTCAAGCAGGCAATGAAGTGAACAAAGCTGCTTTAACCGAACTATATAAACAGTTTGCAGAAGCGACGGTACGCCACTTTATGAGCGACTTTAACAAAACCCTCGATTTGGGCATGATTAAGCGTAAAGCAGCAGATATTGGCGCAGCAGCGGTAATTAAAGCTGTCCATATTGCGGTGGATAAAATCATCCCAAATTTAACCAAAGAGGAACTCTTGGTTTTAGCGGAATATCACGACACCTTATTCCATCATTAATATCAGTGGGTTTAACTCATAATGCGTTTTAAGCCCTTTTGTTGCATGTTAAGTGCAAAATGCCTGATTTTGATCAGGCATTTTTATATGCAATGCAATATCAGGATATGTCTGCAACTTTTGCACAATCAAGAATAACTTTTTGCACCTAGATTGAATTTTGTTACAAATCCTGCGCGCTTTTTACACATTCTTTGTCTATTTTTGTATAAGTTTTTGCAAACCAGTCACGCATGAATGCTATCTTAGCCGCTTACTTCGCTTTCGCAGTTTGGCCCCAATAGCGGCTTATTCTTCATATATAAGTAGCAACTTATTTACTGCATATAAATAAGTTGTGTAAATCATCAATTTGGAATTTTCCTCAATATGTTCAAACTTGATTTTTATAACAAACTAAAACGTCTTTCTTTACTCATTGGTGCATTTTCTATCACCAGTTTTTGTCTGGCCAATGATTTCCAAAATCATCCGTCTTATGCCAGTTTTAAACAAAAAACCATGCAGACCTATGGCTTGAGTGCAGCACAAGTCGATTGGGCGATGGAAGGCTCTAAAAACTTACCCAATATCATCAACATCATGAACCGCCCAGGCGAAAGTAAGCCTTGGTACGACTATAAAACCAATTTCCTTGCAGAAAGCACTATTCAGCGCGGTATGCGCTTTAAACAACAATATGCAGACACGCTCAATCGTGCTGAACAGCAATTTGGTGTACCGCAATCCATTATTTTAGGGATTCTGGGTGTAGAAACAGGTTTTGGAAGCAATAAGGGCTCTTTTGTAACCCGTGATGCCCTTGCCACCTTAGGCTTTGGTTATGAACGTCGCGCGGAATACTTTAAAGATGAACTCGCAGCACTGATCGCATGGTCATATAAAGATGGTGTGCCAACTTCTTCAATTGTTGGTTCTTATGCAGGTGCTGTTGGTTATCCGCAGTTTATGCCTAGCAATATTCCAAAATTTGGGGTCGATTATGACGGCAACGGACATATTGATCTACGCAACTCGGCAGTCGATGCCATTGGCTCCATTGCAAACTACTTGGCACAACATGGCTGGCAGCGCAATCAACCCATTGCATTTGCTGCACGATATACAGGCAACAATCCTGACAGTGTCATTGCCAAAGATTTGACCCTGCCAACACCTTATGGGGTTTTAAAATCGCAAGGCGTGATGCCAATGAATCCAATTGTGCAAATAGATGACCTCGACTTGGTCAATGTCATTCAATTACAAGAAAATTATGGTCATATCTACTATATAACCTACCCAAATTTTCAGGTGATTACGACTTATAACCGTAGCCGTATGTATGCGACTGCACTGTGGTTATTGGGCACTGAAATTGCGAGTCGCTAAGTACAAATTTAAATATAAAACCAAAAAGTCAAGAAATATTTTTGACAATTTGATCACAAAACAAACTTTTTACATATAGTGTTACAATATTGATTATTTTTTAATCAAATAGAGTTGGTTTTTGGTACTTTTTGTCATTATTTTCGTATAAAGACTAGACACCTTTAGTGAGGGATGAATATTATCCATGTCGTCAAATGTAGTCGAAAAAGTGAAATTACAGACAGGATTACCACTATTTCAATCAGTTAAGAGCGAAATAAGTTAAAAATTCTGTCTTCAGGAGTTCAAACCATG
Source organism: Acinetobacter sp. YH12058 (assembly GCF_013419805.1). Taxonomy (NCBI): domain Bacteria; kingdom Pseudomonadati; phylum Pseudomonadota; class Gammaproteobacteria; order Moraxellales; family Moraxellaceae; genus Acinetobacter; species Acinetobacter sp. YH12058. The sequence continues at coordinate 82,839 of NZ_VOZL01000010.1, read as the reverse complement.
CATAGTTCACTTAAATACTTACTTGCACTTTCTGCAGCTGTTGCCCTAAGTCAGTCGCAAGCTGAAATGGTGCAATCATCATTCAACAATGATAATGAGTCATCTAGCCTAGCTGCGCGTGTACTCAACAAAGAAGCACAAAGTTTTAATTCACATTTCTCAAATTTGAATAGCCTTTCAATCACCGAACGTTCAGGCGACCAAATCCGTCGTCAAACGATTGCAGCGAAAATTGAAATTCCTGCTGAAGAGCCTTCAGTGATTGAAAAGTTAAATACAGTGGCATCGAACACTGTACGTAAATTTAGCCAAACAGGTATGGCATCTTGGTACGGTCGTCAATTCCACGGTCGTAAAACTGCAAGCGGTGAAACGTTCGACATGAACGCAATGACTGCTGCACACCGTAGCCTGCCGCTAAACTGCTATATTCGCGTAACCAATAAAAACAATGGTAAAAGCGTTGTAGTTAAAGTAAATGACCGTGGTCCATTCCATGGCAACCGTGTACTCGATCTTTCTTATGGCGCTGCAAAACAATTGGGCATCACCAATGCAGGTACTGCCAAAGTAAGCATTGAGCGTATTGACGGTCCAAACTCTTAAGATTCGCTTACACGACTTCACATTTGACTTGAAAGCCACAGCAATGTGGCTTTTTTAATGCCTGTAAGATTTACAGTCATCCCATACATGTCTGCACCAAGAAGATCCACACAAATTTTGTTGCCACTTCATTTTGAAAATATGAATACTGTTTTGACCACCTCTCTGTTCTCAGTTATATTTTAGACAATCAAACAATAACAACGGATGATCGGTCTACAGGAGTAGTACATGAAGACAGTAAGTGAGTGGCTAGATGAATACAGCGAGAGCCATCAAAATAAAACCAATAAATTAATTCACTGGGTTTGCGTACCAACAATCTTTTTTTCGATTGTCGGTATCTTGGCACATTTCAGTGCTTTACTGACAACCTTACTTCTGGTGCTCAGTTTTATTTTTTATGCACGTTTAGACTTGGTTCTTGCAGTTGCAATGGCAGCGTTAATGTTGGTAATGGCATGGCTGATTTATGTTTTGCCTGTTGGAATGGGTTTTTATATCGCAATTTTTGTTTTGGCGTGGATTGGGCAGTTTTATGGTCACAAAATTGAAGGGAAAAAGCCTTCATTCTTCAAAGACCTCCAATTCCTCCTCATTGGCCCAATTTGGTGCATGGATGCCTATTTAGGTAAAATCCTACCCTCTTGGAAAACACGTCGTAAAACCAGCATTATGAGCGTTTAAGCGCCATATCCTATTTTCATTATCGGAAGAACCGTTATTGATAGGTTCTTCCTTGATGTTTTAACCATCCACCCACGTGTTTATTTGCTGGATCATGATGCGTCCAGTGAATCACCCCACCCTTATCTGAGTATTCATATTCACCAAAAAACTCAACAGTATCACTTTTTGCAATATTGGTAATTCGTGGTGCAAGATCAATATTATGTGCAACCAATACAGTTTGCCCATTATTCAGTTTTAAAATAAATTTTTGATGACGTGAGCCTTCGTTGTCATCTGCCAACACTGCAATGACCTGCCCACTCGCACGGACTTGTAGATTACTCTGCTTACGCTCAAACGCACGCGCAATCAGCTGAACACCCTGAGCATCTTGTCCTTGCGGTGTATCTCGCTGCTGTAGGTTCGACTGTTCTTTTTCAGTTTGCGATGTGCGAGCAGTACTTGTAGATGGTGCATTTGATGTTTCAGACTGAAATTGCTGTAAATCTATGCCAAAAAATGCAGCAATTAGCACTACAATAATTGCGCCGATGCTTAAATTCTTTTTATTTGCCATATAACCTTCTTGTTCTGATTCCGCTCTATACGATTAAGTCAATTATTCGTAACATACTGATTTAAAATTAATATCTTTAATCTTCATCTCAATATTTATGCCACGATTGCATATTGCCAAAATCTATATTCACAAAAAAGCCCCAAAATAAATTGGGGCTTTCCTTACAAAATATTTTACCTTAAGTAAAAATTATTTTGCAGCAGCTTGAGCAGCAGCAACTTCTTCAGCGAAGCTCATTTCTGCTTTTTTCTCAATACCTTCGCCTACTTCGAAACGAACGAATTGAGCAACAGTTGTACCAGTTGCTTTTAATACTTCAGCAACTTTCTTCTCGTTGTCAATTACGTACATTTGACGATCAAGCGCAACTTCGTTCAAGTATTTTTCAACTGAACCAGTTACCATCTTCTCTACGATGTTTGCAGGCTTACCAGATTCAACTGCTTTCGCTTCTGCAATTTCTTTCTCTTTAGCGATAAGATCAGCAGGAACTTGTTCAGCAGTAACAGCAACTGGGTTGAATGCAGCAACGTGCATTGCAATACCTTTACCAGTCGCAGCATCACCTGTGTAAGAAACAACAACACCGATTTTTAAACCGTGCTTGTACACAGCAAGGTTTTCACCTTCAACGATTTGTGCACGACGAACTTGGATGTTTTCACCAATTTTTTGAACAAGTGCAACACGTGTTTCTTCAACAGTTGCGCCATCTTCAAGTTTAAGTTCAGCAATTTTAGCAGCATCAGTTTCGTTTGCAGCAAGAGCAGCAGCAGCAACTTTCGCAGAGAAACCAGCAAAGTTTTCGTCTTTTGCAACGAAGTCAGTTTGACAGTTTACTTCTAAAAGAATCGCTTTGTTGCCTTCTTGAACGATTGTGATTGCACCGTCAGCAGCAATGTTACCTGCTTTTTTAGCAGCTTTTGCTTGACCAGATTTACGAAGGTTGTCAATCGCTAATTCGATGTCACCGCCCGCTTCTGTTAATGCTTTTTTACATTCCATCATTGCTAGACCAGTACGATCACGCAATTCTTTAACCATGCTTGCTGTAACTGCAGTCATGTTTATCTCCTAAAATCGGTAGAAAATGAATTCTTTTTTTAACAGAAACGGCCCAGAGGGTGTCTCTTGGGCCGTCTGCATACATGACGCTTACTTTGCCACCATCACATGTCGCAAAAATGACAAGCTTACGTCAAAACGCATTAAGCCTCAGAAGCAGGAGCTTCTTCGCCTTTTGCTTGAGCATTGGCTTGAGTTTGAGCGTATTCTTTACCAGCAATGATCGCATCAGCCATTGAAGAAGCGTAAAGTGTTACTGCACGGATCGCATCGTCGTTACCCGGAATAACGTAGTCTACGTTGTCTGGGTTAGAGTTTGTATCTACGATACCGATTACAGGAATACCTAAGTTTTTAGCTTCTTTAATTGCAATTGCTTCGTGATCAACGTCAATTACGAATAATGCGTCAGGTAAACCACCCATGTTTTTCACACCGCCTAAAGCGCGCTCAAGTTTTTCCATTTCACGGCTACGCTCTAAAGCTTCACGTTTAGTAAGCTTAGCAAAAGTACCGTCAGTAGACTGAACTTGAAGATCTTTTAAACGGCTGATAGATTGGCGAAGTGTTTTCCAGTTCGTCAACATACCACCTAACCAACGGTGATCTACATACGGTTGACCAGCGCGTTGAGCTTGTTCACGGATGATTGCAGAAGCAGCACGTTTTGTACCAACGAACAAAACTTTGTTCTTTTTGCTAGCCAATTGGTTTGCAAAGTTCAAAGCATCATTTAACGCAGGAACAGTGTGTTCAAGGTTGATGATGTGAATTTTGTTACGCGCACCAAAGATGTATTGACGCATCTTTGGGTTCCAGAAACGTGTTTGGTGACCAAAGTGTGCGCCAGCTTGAAGAAGGTCGCGCATGCTTACGTTGTAATCTGCCATTTTCTTTACCTTAAATGTTTGGGTTAGGCCTCCATATATCCGCATTCTCCACCCCAAAGGGCACCCAGAGTAATGTGACGATATATGTGCGGATTTTTAATTTCCCTTTTACCAAGCTCTTTGAAACATATTCATAAAAAGCATTTGATAAAATGGGCGGCTATTTATACCATAGTCACACACAAATTTCCAAAAGTTTTTAAAGATCATGAACACAACTTATCAAGCACCTCGTCGACTCATCAAAACCGCAGAAGATATTGAAAAAATGCGCGTGGCAGGACGACTGGCGGCAGAAGTTTTGGAGATGATCAAAGCACACGTTAAACCAGGCGTTACTACGCTCGAACTGGATACGATTTGCCATGACTATATTGTCAATCAACAACAAGCTATTCCTGCCTGCTTAGGTTATGGTGCTGCTCCGGGTCGTCCAGCATTCCAACACACCATTTGCACATCGGTTAACCATGTGGTTTGTCACGGTATTCCGTCAGAAAGTAAAGTGCTGAAGAAAGGCGATATTTTAAATATTGATGTCACAGTCATTAAAGATGGTTTCCACGGCGATACCAATATGATGTATATCGTGGGTGGTGAAACTTCCATTTTAGCCAATCGTTTATGCAAAGTTGCCCAAGAAGCGATGTATCGCGGTATGGCAACCGTTAAACCCGGTTCAACCATTGGTGATATTGGTCATGCGATTCAAAAATATGTTGAATCTGAACGCTTTAGTGTCGTGCGTGAATATTGCGGTCATGGTATTGGGACGACCTTCCACGATGAGCCACAAGTATTGCACTATGGTCAAGCCAACACAGGCATGATTTTAGAAGAAGGTATGACTTTTACCATTGAACCAATGGTCAATGCAGGCGTATGGCAAACCAAATTACTTGGCGATAAATGGACAGTGGTGACCAAAGACCACAAATTATCGGCACAGTTTGAACACACCATTTTGGTCACCAAAGATGGCTTGGAAGTGCTAACTGCCCGCCCTGATGAAGATTTATCACGCTTTACTGCATAACGTGTTTGCAGCCAAAATCTGTCATTGGCTAAAAATTTAACCCGTATGTCAAAAAGATCAGTTCCGACTGGTCTTTTTTATTAATTTCAACGCATACAATTTCTATAAAATCTTTTTATTTCAAACCAATAGAACTTTAAAGCCATCCAATAAAACAAGCATTTTCACGTATTCAACAGTTTTGGATTTAACAAAACACCTGCACACTTTTCCAGTTATTCACAAAAGTTTAAAAAAATATCTTGTAAAAACAACAGTTTTATTTTTCCAGTCCATTTCATAATGCCTTGCATAACAATGCCGTAAATAACAACAAGCAAAATTGGACATGGAGTTCCACAATGAAAAAAACACTATGCTGTTTGGCACTGAGTAGTTTGCCAGTCATCAGTTATGCCAACTCACCTTATTTTAGTTTAAAAGATGGTGATGGTTTTAAACGCTTTTCTGTTTCGGTAGGTGCGCTGCACGTTATGCCACAAGGTAAAGCACAACCTTTTCGGGTCAATACAGCCATCCACAATGGCTACACAGCGGATGTCGGTGAGGTTCAATCGCAAACTGTAAAAGATAATTTACGTGACGGTTTTGAGCCACCCATATTATTAAGCGGAGCATTAAATTTGCTGCCTACCGTGCCTGCCAACATGAGTGGACAAGCCACAATTTCAGGTTTGGAACAATGGGATAATCCCGGTACAGGTTTAGAAGCAGATGATGTCACTACACTGGGTATCATCAGTAACTATTTCTTTACCGATAATATTTCCTTTGAAGTCAAAGGCGGCATTCCACCTAAAGTTGATTTGCAAGGCAAAGGTAAAATTTATGCACCCTTCTCCGCAATTGCACGTCCATTAGGCGGTGCGTTGGGTGAACTAGAATTACAAAATGATATTTTCATTACCGATTTAGCAGCGCATGGCCCTGCTGCTTCTGCCCGCGCATGGACACCTGCATTTGAGTTTCAATATCACTTTGGCAAAACAGGCGTAAATAAATTTCGCCCCTATGTTGGCGTCGGTTTGATGTATGCCTATTTCAATGAATTAGAAATTAATCCACGTACTGAGCAGGACTTAATTGCTTCAGGTCACATGATTGCCAATATTAAAGAAGGAAAATCAGGCGCATCTTTAGAAGGCAAACCAAGTTCAGCCAACCCAAAAGTTGAGTTAGATGCCACCGATGCGTTTGCACCTGTTGCCACCGTAGGTTTTACCTATGACTTTAATGAAAAATGGTTTGCAGTTGGTTCACTATCTTATGCACACCTTAAAAATGAAACCACCATTACGGTGACCGATGCCAAACATGGTGAATTGATTCACTCTAAAGCAGATATTGAAGTGAATCCGATCATTGCATACGCTGGCTTTGGGATGCGCTTTTAATCTCTAATTTTACTTTTCCACTTTCAACTAAATTTAAGACGGCTACGGTCGTCTTATTTTTTCTTACACTATTTAATTAAAGCAATCGCTTCTATCTTGATAACTCAATTTTATCATTTGATGAATTTTATTTTATCGCGCTCTTGAGCTGAATCGATTACCATAACAAGCTGTTAGCCATACGTGGATGCCTTATGTCGAATGCTCAATTTTCCAAACCTCTAATTTATATGTTAATTGGAAGCGCCATTATTTTGGCATTATCGCTTGGGGTTCGGCATGCATTTGGTTTGTATTTGGTGCCTATGAGCCATGAATTTGGCTGGGGACATAATGTCTTTAGTTTAGCCATTGCCATGCAAAACCTAATTTGGGGTGCAGTCCAACCCATCACAGGTGCTTTTGCAGACAAATACGGTAGTAAAATTGTAGTTGCAGTTGGTGGCGCACTGTATGCACTCGGCTTATTGCTCATGGCCGTCAGCTCGACAGGCTTATTGCTAAATTTAAGTGTGGGTTTAATTTTAGGTTTGGCACTTTCTGCAACCTCTTTCCCTGTGCTACTTTCTGCAGTAGGTCGCGCTGCTCCTCCAGAAAAGCGTAGCCTTGCAATGGGTATTGCCAGTGCTGCAGGCTCGTTTGGGCAATTTATCATGTTGCCATCGACCTTATTGTTATTACAAAGTGTAGGTTGGTCGGGCGCATTAATTGTCAGTGCGATTTTAATTGTCTTGATTGTTCCTTTGGCATGGATGCTCAAAGCACCCATGTATCAAAACCCTAATGCAAGTTCAGTCAGCCAACCCGCTTTAGGCTTTAAACAAGTTTTGGTGATTGCCAAAAACCATAAACCCTTTTGGTTTTTAGCTTTGGGCTTTTTTGTCTGTGGTTTTCAAGTGGTGTTTATCGGGATTCACTTACCTAGCTACTTAATCGATCATGGCTTTAATGCAACCACAGGCACAGTTTTTCTAGCACTCGTGGGTTTATTTAATATTGTAGGCACCTATACCGCAGGTTGGTTAGGCGGTCGCTATTCGAAACCGCACTTGCTGATGTGGCTTTACGGACTACGCGGTATTGCCATTATCGTCTTTTTAATCCTGCCTTTAAGCATCTGGACAATTTATGCATTCGGGATCATTATGGGCTTATTGTGGTTATCTACAGTGCCTTTAACCAATGGTATTGTGGCAAATATGTTTGGAATTAAATACCTGACCATGCTCAGTGGCATTGTGTTTTTCACACACCAAGTCGGCTCTTTTTTTGGTGGATGGCTTGGCGGTTTAAATCACGACCTGACAGGTAACTATAATGTTATCTGGATTGTTTCTATTGCTTTAAGTGCGTTTGCGGTCTTGGTCCATTTTTGGGTAGATGAGGAGCACGTCATTCATGATTAATTCTTTATTGAATTTTAAAGTATTGCTCACACTCGCAATCACTGCCCTTTTTGGCTTGTCGATTTTTTTATGGATGCAAACGCCACAACTGTTTGAATATTTTAATCAGGCGTTTTGTGCGCATTAAAACCCAATCTCTAAAATATTAAGTCTATTTTGCTATTCAAAATTCCGCTTTAGACATGGAGCGTCTTATGCAGATTCAATTGCATCGTGGAAGACTGATTGACCATATTCATCTTGTGGTGAGTGACCTTGAAGCAAGTCGAGCATTTTATACCGCCATCTTGGCAGTGTTGGATATTCCAGTTATGGGAACAGCCAAGGATCACTTTTGGGCAGATGAACTTTTTATCTCCTCAGTAAAAAGTCCTGCCGCACAAGGCATACTCACTGGGCGTCATCATCTCGCCTTTCAAGCTAAAAATCGTGAAATGGTCAATGCTTTCTATCTTGCAGCATTGGCACATGGCGGCAAGTGCAATGGCAAACCTGATGAACGTGCTTATCATCCTGGTTATTATGCAGCTTATGTACTTGATCCTGATGGTAACAATATTGAAGCTGTCTTTCATGGCGAAACGCCACGCAGTGCGGCATCAGTCATAATTGATATTTAACGCTCAATGTTCCACAAATCAACTTTCCCTCAATGCATAAATTTCCTTACAGCAAGTCAATAAAAAAATACCCCACAAGAATGATCTTATGGGGTGTTTTAAATTTTCTATTTTACAGTCAGCAGAATCACTTAAAACAAACGATTCATCCCATTCAAGGTCGCCACACGATACGCTTCCGCCATGGTTGGATAGTTGAATGTGGTTTCCACAAAATACTTAATGGTATTGTTCGGGCTGTTCATCACCGCCTGACCAATGTGGATAATTTCTGCCGCATTATTACCAAAGCAATGCACACCCAATACTTCTAAAGTGTCACGGTGGAATAAAATCTTCAATTCACCCACTGTATCACCCGTAATTTGCGCACGCGCTAAATGACGGAAAGATGCCTGACCAACTTCATAAGGAATTTTTTCTTCCGTCAATTCCTGCTCAGTTTTACCAATCGAAGAAATTTCTGGAATGGTATAAATACCTGTTGGAATATCGGTCACAGGCGCAACATTTTCTTCGCCACTCATATTTGCACCCGCGCAACGACCTTGGTCATAGGCAGCAGATGCCAACGAAGGCCAGCCAATCACATCACCCGCAGCATAAATATTCTCTACTTCGGTTTGATATTGATCATTCACCGTTAATTGACCACGGCTGTTTGGTTTAAGTTCTACGTTTTCCAAACCTAAACCATCGGTATTACCTGAACGTCCGTTACACCACAAAATCGCATCGGCTTTGATTTTCTTGCCACTTTGCAAATATAAAACCACGTGATCATCAAAAGTTTCTAAATGATCAATTTGCTCATTGTGGCGAATCAGCACCCCTTGCGCACGCAAGTGATATGACAAGGCATCTGAAATTTCATCATCCAAATAGCTGAGCAATTTGTGCTGAGTATTAATCAAATCAACTTTATGATCTAAACCAATGAAGATGGATGCATATTCACAACCAATCACACCCGCGCCATAAATAATAATTTTTTGAATCGAGAAATCCAAATCCAAAATTTTGTCTGAATCAAATACACGTGGATGGTTGAAATCCAACATTTCTGGACGATATGGACGGCTACCTGTCGCAATCACAATTTGCTGACACATAATGGTTTCTTTAATGCCATCTGCACCAAATACCAAGACCGTATTTTTATCTTGGATATAAGCACGACCATGATAAATCGCAATTTCATTACGGTCATAAAAGCGAGAGTGCGTTTCAACTTGCTGCTGAATAACTTTATGCGCACTTTGCAACACTTGCTTCATGGTGAACTGACGCCAATCGCCCATTTTTTTAAACATTGGGTCACGGCGATAACGGATAATATTCGACACTGTCTGACGCAATGCTTTACTTGGAATGGTACCCACATGGGTACAGTTACCGCCAAGCTGCTCACGAACATCTACAATCGCAACACGCTTACCAGATTTGGCAAGTTTCATTGCCGCGCCTTCACCCGCAGGGCCTGAACCGAGAACAACCGCATCGTACTTCACGAAAGTTCCACTAACGACCTCTTTTTTACGTGGCATTCAACGCTCCTTTTCTTTAAATCTGTCTTTTCAATGGGCTATATTATGACGTAAATCTTTTGAATTTTCTGTATTTACTGTGCATATATTACGTGATAACCACATTTTTTATATGAATATCGTTTTTACCCAATTTAAGCACAATTTCGTTATAATAACCGTCTTATGATGAAGTTAAGGTGACATTTTACTTTTGCACTTAGATTCGGTTTAATCAGACTCTATTTCACGTAAAATCTAGCCTACACTAAATCTCTCCCCTTTCAAAAACAGTGGAAAAGTTGAATATGTCTGCAAACCGTAAACCAGAACAGGGTGTCAAACTTCGTGGTGCTGAAAAAGTCGCACGTATTCCTGTAAAAGTTGTTCCTACGGTTGAAACGCCTCGTAAACCTGACTGGATTCGGGTCAAAATGACGGCACCAGAAGAAGTTCAACGTATTAAAACCACTTTGCGTCAGCAAAAATTGCACACCGTTTGTGAAGAAGCCGCTTGTCCAAACCTTCCAGAATGCTTTGGTGGTGGTACAGCAACCTTTATGATCATGGGTGATATTTGTACCCGTCGCTGCCCGTTCTGTGATGTTGCGCATGGTCGTCCAAATGCACTAGATCCTGAAGAACCTCGTCACATGGCAGAAACCATTGCCAACTTAGGCTTAAAATATGCCGTGATCACCTCTGTAGACCGTGATGACTTGTTAGATGGTGGTGCACAACATTTTGTCGATTGTATTAAAGAAGCCCGCTCTTTAAGCCCAAATACGTTGTTAGAAATTTTGGTGCCAGACTTCCGTGGTCGTATAGATATTGCACTACGCATTATGACCGAATGTCCGCCAGATGTTTTTAACCACAACATTGAAACTGTGCCACGCTTATATAAAGCCATGCGTCCGGGTTCAGACTATCAGCACTCTTTGAACTTGCTGAAAATGTTTAAAGAATATTGCCCAGATATTCCAACCAAATGCGGTTTGATGGTAGGTATTGGAGAATCTGAAGAAGAAGTTATTGCACTGTTAGATGATCTTAAAGCGCACGATGTAGATTATGTGACCATTGGTCAATATTTACAGCCATCTAAAGAACATGCGCCAATTGACCGCTTTGTAACACCTGAAGAATTTGAGCGTTATACAGCGCATGGTCAAAAGTTAGGTTTTAAAAATATTTGGGCTGCGCCAATGGTACGTTCAAGTTATTTTGCAGACCGTCAATATTATGGTGAACCTGTACCAACAGTACGTCGTAAAGCCGACCCTGCTAAAAAAATTAGCGTGCAAACCATTGAAGCTTAACACTCGCTTATTTCAAAATTTGCGATAAAGCTAAAACAGCCCCGACTTTATGTTCGGGGTTTTTTATACCTTGTGGATATATTAAAAATAGATAGATGTGAATATTTTTTGATGGTCTACGACCAAGTGCGCATGGTGTCATCGCCATAAATTGTTAATCTATGCACTTAATCTATACACCGAGCTCAAACAATAAAACAGGGATAGTAAAATGTCACAACAAGACTATGACAATGGCTTAAAAGTTCGCACTGAAGTCATGGGCGAAAGCTTTGTAAAACGCGCACAGGACAACACTGTACCATTTACCCAACCTTTGCAGGACTGGATTAATGAACATGCATGGGGTTCAACTTGGCAACGTGAAGGTGTGTTACCACGCAAATATCGTTCCTTAATTACTATCGCCTTTTTAACTGCTTTAAAAAGCCCGACAGAGCTTAAAGGACATATTCGTGGTGCGCTAAATAACGGGGCAAGTGTCGAAGAAATTCAGGAAGTCTTGTTACACAGCTTGCCTTATTGTGGCGCACCTGCAACTCAGGAAGCTTTTCGCGCAGCGTTGGAAGTTTTGGCAGAACATACTGCAAATACTTAAACGCAATCTAAATCAAAAAATATAAACGCTCGACATTTCACTAAAACTATTTGGTGAAATGTCGGTAGAGTTGAGTTTTAAATCCAATACACATTAAAGCTATAAAAGAACTCATTTAACTCAAAGCGCACCTGATAACCCAAATCAGTCAGCTGTGCCGATAAATTTCGAATATCTTCTAAAGGTAAATGTTTTGGCAGCACAGTAAAAACTGCGGTATTGCCCTGCTTGGCATTCTCTTCGATTAAAGACGCCAAACGCTGCTTATATAATTCAATATCTAGCTTGGCATGATCTGAATAAACTTTTGCTTGTTCAGCAGTTAAAAAATTTGCCATCTTATTGTTCTCATTATGACCATGTTTAACATTCAGCATATTGAAACTTGACGATATGGCTCAAGTGATTTTTTGTTATTGTCTGCATAAACGCATGATCAATTAACCCTAATTTTTTAAAAAAAATCACACCGAAGATGGCTTTTTCCCAGCAGACCTTTTAGGCTATCGCACAATCTTATGTTGTAATTTTGCTGGATGACATTATGTCAGAATCTGTTTCAATCTCCCCTGCGCTAATGAACCGCGCCATTGCAGGACAAGCCGATGCCCAATTTGAAGTGGCGGTGCTGTATATGCAAAGCGATTTTAATGAAGATATTGAACTTGCCGAACAATGGGCGCTCAAAGCTGCCGCAAACGGACATATCGAAGCCATGTATTGGCTTGGTGAAGGCTATACCGTATATGCCAAAGATGTTCTAGAAGATGACCCTGAAGATGCTAAACAACATTTTGAAGATGCTTTTGTCTGGCTCAAAAAAGCCAGTGATGCACAACACCCTGCCGCTATTTTAGAGTTGGCAGGCTACTACCGTCGTGGTGATGTGGTTGAACAAGATGTCGCTCGCTCTGTGGCATTGGTACAGCAAGCAGCAGAATTGGGCGAAGTACAAGCCATGCGTGACCTTGCTTTTATTTATGCAAATGCTTTGGGTGTAGATGCTGACGAAAATAAAGCTGAATATTGGACACAAAAAGCCGATGCAGCGGAGTAATTTATTTGTCTAGCCAATCAATTGATGGGCTAGACAATTTTTGCATGACTCGAATCGTCATTGAATAAAGCTTAGACTTTGAATAACACTTAGACTTCGACCACAATTACTTGTCTGCAAATGCCCTCTTGCTGACGCTGTTGTTCAAACACAGCCGCAGGCATCGGCTCAAAACTGTCAAAGAAACAAATTTCAGCATCATCAATAGAATATAGCAATGAGTGATTGCCCACGCCTTCTAAAGTGTCGTAGTAGACAATTACAAATTTATTTTCATCAAATGCGTGCTGAATTTGCTGATAGCCGATTGCCGCCAATACAGGCAATTTAAGCTGTTCAGCTTCGGCATAACTTAACTTTTCTGCATCTTGTAAATCTGGGTCAGGGTCAGTATAAAACTGCACATTAAAGCCAAACTTTTTCAGTCCAACAGCCAAACCAATTGTGGTTGTGCCCTGCTCTGGCGTATAACCACACACTTCAATCAATTGTTGAATATCGGCATCAATTCCTAAGTGTCGTAGCAACATCCACACTGCGTAAATCCCGCCGTTGGCTTCTAAATTTGCCAACTCTTGAGGAAGCTCTAAAGCCATCATTCAATCTCAAAAATATGTTTGTAGTGATAATAAACAAAACATGATTGGAACTGAATCAATTTCCAAGTACAATATCGCGCTAGTCGAGGGATGCTGCGACGTTTTACAGGCACGAAATGTAAAATCGCCAGGCTCGACCAGCATAGCAACGCGTTTGCTATGCAAGAAACGGCATCCGCGAACTGAATGATCAATTGTTTTTTATAAGGAGATCGTGATGAACGCGGTTAATGCTTCATTTACAGATTATAAAGTTGCCGATATCACACTAGCTGATTTTGGTCGTAAAGAAATCAAACTTGCAGAAGCAGAAATGCCAGCCCTTATGGGTTTGCGTAAGCGCTACTCAGCTGCAAAACCTCTTGCAGGCGCGAAAATTCTCGGCTGTATCCACATGACCATTCAAACTGCTGTTTTAATTGAAACGCTAGTTGAATTGGGCGCAGAAGTTCGTTGGACTTCTTGTAACATCTTCTCTACTCAAGACCACGCTGCTGCAGCAATTGCTGCTTCAGGTGTGCCTGTTTTTGCTTGGAAAGGCGAAACTGAAGAAGAATATGTATGGTGTCTTGAACAACAAATTAATGTAAATGGCACACCATGGGATGCCAACATGATTTTGGACGATGGCGGTGACTTAACTGCACTTGTTCACGAAAAATATCCTGCATTATTAGAGCGCATTCACGGCATTACTGAAGAAACCACTACGGGCGTACAACGTCTAATTGAAATGTGGAAAGATGGTTCTTTAAAAGTGCCTGCAATTAACGTCAACGACTCTGTGACTAAATCTAAAAACGACAATAAATACGGTTGCCGTCACTCACTCAACGATGCGATTAAACGTGGTACAGACATGTTATTGTCTGGTCGTCGTGCATTGGTTATTGGTTATGGTGATGTAGGTAAAGGTTCTGCACAATCTTTACGTCAAGAAGGCATGATTGTTCGTGTTTCTGAAATTGACCCAATTTGTGCAATGCAAGCATGTATGGATGGTTACGAAGTTGTATCTCCGTACAAGAATGGCGTACAAACAGGCAATAAAGCAGACGTCAACCTAGAGCTTTTAGAAAATACTGACTTGATTGTGACTACAACAGGTAACTATCACGTGTGCGACGCAGCAATGCTAGATACACTTAAAGCAGGCGCTGTTGTATGTAACATTGGTCACTTCGATACTGAAATCGACACCAACTACTTACGTGGTTATAAGTGGGTTGAAGTGAAGCCACAAGTACACCAAGTGTATCGTTCAGAAAACGAAAACGATTATTTAATCTTGCTTTCTGAAGGTCGTTTAGTGAACTTGGGTAACGCAACAGGTCACCCATCACGTATTATGGATGGTTCATTTGCTAACCAAGTATTGGCACAAATGCACTTATTTGCAGAGAAATTTGCCGATCTTCCTGCCGATCAAAAACAAGCGGCAATTCGTGTTGAAATCTTACCGAAAAAACTAGACGAAGAAGTTGCTGCTGCAATGGTTGCTGGTTTTGGTGGTGTATTAACACAATTGACTCAAGTACAAGCGGACTACTTAGGTGTAGCTGTTGATGGTCCGTTTAAATCGGATGCTTATAAATACTAAGTATTTAATCCCTCTGCCTAACCCTCTCTCATAGGGAGAGGGAATGATTCATTGTTTAATGAATGAGTTAGAAGGTAAGTCCTCTCGTGAGCAAGTTTAAAACATTGCTTTTTTAAATCCAGCACACGAGAGGATTGAGCAGAGATAAAAATATAAATAAGTATTTATAACAAGGATTGAATCATGACCAAACTAGTTCCAATTTCATTTGAATTTTTCCCATCTAAAACCGATGTAGGTGCAGAAAAACTCAAAGTTGTGCATCAAGAATTACAACTTTTAAATCCAGAGTTTTTTTCTATCACTTATGGTGCAGGTGGTTCTACTCGTGAACGTACTTTATCGACCATTAGCGACTTCAATGGCAAAGGCACACCTGTAGCGCCGCACCTGTCTTGTATTGGTGATGACAAAGCGCGTATTGCTGAATTGCTTGATATTTATAAAGCACAAGGCATTGACCGCATTGTGGCTTTGCGTGGTGATTTACCTTCAGGTCAAGTTGGTTTAGGCGAATTGCCGTATGCGTCTGACTTGGTGCGTTTTATTCGTGAACATTCAGGTGATCATTTTCACATTGAAGTTGCGGCTTATCCTGAAATGCATCCACAAGCAGACCACTTTGATCAAGACATTAAAAACTTTGTCACCAAAGTAAATGCTGGTGCCAATGCTGCCATCACCCAGTTCTTTTTTAATCCAGATGCGTACTTTTACTTTGTAGAACGTATTCAAAAGCAAGGTGTGAATATTCCTGTTGCGCCTGGCATTATGCCGATTACCAATGCCAGCAATTTAATTCGCTTTGCAGATGGTACAGGTGCAGAAATTCCACGCTGGATTCGTAAGCAATTAGCAACCTATGGTGATGACACAGCTTCAATCAAAGCCTTTGGTCATGAAGTGATTATTAAACTGTGCGAACGCCTGATTGCAGGTGGTGCACCAAGTTTGCATTTTTACACCATGAACAACACCGAACCGACTCGTCAATTAGTGACAGATCTTGGTTTGGCTTAAGCTGTATTTTTCATATTTATTGACTTGAACGAGTAATCCCTATGCCCCGTTTTTATATTGAGGCTGAATTAGTAGTAGATACGCAAGTTGAACTGACTGAAACAGTATTTCATCACTGGGTGAAAGTACTACGCGCACAAGTCGGTGAAACCGCCACCTTGTTCAATGGGCAAGGTGGTGAATATGAAGTGGAACTGGTTGAAGTTACCAAAAAAACAGCGCAAGTGCAGATTAAAAGTTTTAATCCAGACAATCGCATCCCAAGCTTTAGCGCCTTATTAGGACAAGTAATGAGCAAAGGCGATCGTATGGATTATGCGATTCAAAAAGCGGTAGAGCTTGGCGTGACTAACATTCAGTTGCTCACCTCTGAACGCTGTGAAATGCGCTTAAAATATGACCGCGATCAAAAAAAATTAGATCATTGGCAAGGTATTGCCATTGCAGCCTGTGAACAATGTGGCATGAATATCGTACCGAAAATTTTAGCCCCACTACGTTTAGAGGACTGGCTGAATAGTGACCTTCCTACCACCAAATTAGTGTTAGCACCGAATAAAGATCAAGTAGATGTGCTAAACAATGTCAGTAAAGATTTGGCTTTATTAATTGGGCCTGAAGGTGGTTTAAGCGAAACAGAAATTAGCGCTGCCAATGCGGTTGGCTTTCAAAACTGGTGTATTGGTACTCGGGTATTACGCACTGAAACCGCACCTGTGGTTGCTTTAGCTCTCTTAAATTATCGCTTGGCTGAGTAATTTATCCGTTTTTACAGAAATCGATTGCCAATAACATTGCAATTTATAAAGTACAGGATTAATCTCGAACAATATATTAAAAAATTTGCATAAAATTTAAACACAAAACAGCAATATTTTATGCATGAAAGTGATGTTATTTAAAAATATAAATGATGGAATCATTTAACTAGATTTTGGGGAAGTATGTCAGACGCTCAAGATGAATTGTTGCAGCAATACTTAGATGCTGCGCAAATCACCAATACCATTCGGCTTATTCGATTCTTTTTGGTCAGCATCCTGATTGTTTGCCTGTATGTGTTTTTTATTTATCAAATTTCTTTCTCACATTCATCACCTTACTTCAATATCTGGTTTATTCTCACTGAACTGACCATTGGTTCGTGTTTACTGCTCACAGCAATTCACTTTAAAGTGGGACAATATCAACTCCAACAAGCACATCGTTGGTTAAAATTGGTGTGTTTCTTGATCGGAACAGCAATCGCGGTTGGGGTAAGTTTACTGTATTACTTTTTACCTCAGCAAAACCCTGAACTGAGCAACTATGAAGCGATTATTTTAGCGGCCTTATTAATTATTGTGAGTCAAACCTTTGCCCTCACCTTTTTAACGCAGCGCTTGAGTTATTTTTGCTGGGTATTCATTCCAGTGATTACACCCTATATTTTCGCACAGTTTTTAGTTCACTCCGAAACTTCCGCTTTCTTTTTTCTCGCGACAAATTTTGCCTTAATTACCTTACTGATTTGTGCCAATACTTCAATGCACATGCATCGTCGTTTATCGAGCGTCTATTTTAAGAACGACCAACTCAAAAAAGCCGCAGAGCAACAAGTCGGCTGGACAGATCAACTCTGCCAACAATTACAAGTTGAAATGAACAAGTCCAAAGATATTGAACTTCAACTGCAATTTAACAATCAAATGCTAGAACAAAAAGTAAGAGAACGTACCTTTGACTTAGAACAAACGCACCAAGATTTAATCAATCAACAACATAGTTTAATTTTAGCGCATGAAGCCGCAGGTCTAAAAGCATGGGACTGGAATATACGGCAACGCAGTATTGTCTTTGGTGGTGGCGCACAGCAAACTCGTTTAGAGAATACCAAACAGCATCGGAATAAATTACAGCAACTGATTCACCCTGATGATATTCCGCACTTTCACCAAACCATGAAACAACATTTACGGGGTCTAACTGAACGCTATCAAGCCACATATCGCGTACAACATAGTTCAGGTCAATGGTATTGGGTGCATGATATTGGTCGGGTGATTGAGCGTGATCCTGTCACCAATAAACCTTTGCGCATGGTGGGGATTCGCCGTGACATTCACCAAGAACGAATTGGACAAGAGCGCTTAAAACTCACTGCCAGCGTACTTGAACAGGCAGCCGAAGGTATTTTTATTTTAGATGAAAACTTACGTTATATTGAAGCCAACCCATTCTATGCTCAAATGAGCGGATTTAAACGCGACCATATTTTAGGCAAATATCTGTTTGATTTGGTCGAGTCCCACAAAGCACATCAACGCATTACGCAAGAAGAAATTCTTCAACAATTGCTCAGCACAGGTAAATATGATGCTGAAATGAATACAAGATTCCGCTCTGGTAAAGAACTCGCAGTTCGTGTGCATATCAATGCCGTCACCGATGAGCAAAACCGCATTATTAATTATATTGGGATTGTGTCTGATTTAACCGAACATAAACTACAAGAACAGCGTCTATCCTATTTAGAAAATTACGACCCACTGACCGACTTGCCTAATCGCTTTTACTATAATTATCAACTACATCAATATCTTATTTCGCAGCAAGATTCATTGCAGCAATTGGCGGTCATTCGACTCAATATTGACCGTTTCAGACCTTTAAATGAATATTTAAGCAATAATGGTGGCGATGAATTACTCCGTCAAGTGGCGCAGCGTTTACGCATCACCAATGCCGAAGCGCTGTTTGTCGCGCACTTAAATGGCGATGATTTTGCAATTGTGTATGAAATTTCTCATATTCGCCCTTCTATACAGCAGCACTGTGAACGCATCGCCAAAGCCTTTAATTTGCCGTTTAATGTGCAGGGACAAGAACATATTATTACCCTGTCGATGGGGGTTTCCCTCTATCCTGAACATGGACGCCAGCTGGATTATCTGAATAATTGTGCAGAACAAGCCTTGTCTGAAGCCAAGCGTTTGGGTGGTAATACCGTTAAATATTACGCTTTAGACAACACCAAACTGCTAGAACAAGATGTGCATTTAGAGCGTGACTTACGCCAAGCCATTAAAAATGATGAGTTAATTGTATATTATCAACCTAAAATTGATTTCCATAATTATCAGGTAGTTGGGTTTGAAGCATTGGTGCGCTGGAAACATCCAACCAAAGGCATTATTCCACCGAACCTATTTATTCCTATTGCGGAACAAACCAGTTTAATTTCCGATATTGGTCGGGTTGTAATTCAACAAACTGCCAAGCAAATTCGTGAATGGAATCTGTTAGGTTTTGATCATATCCAAGTATCGGTTAATGTAGTTGCACAACAACTGCAACGTGGTCAATTACTGCAAGATTTAGATGATGCGATTAATACCTATCAAATTTCAGGTGCAAGCTTAGAATTAGAAATTACCGAATCCTCTTTAGTGGAAAACTCCACAACCGTTAAGTCTTTATTAGATGAAATTAAACAACGTGATATTCATATCGCCTTAGATGATTTTGGTACAGGCTATTCTTCACTTTCTTACTTAACAGACTTCCCAATTGACAGTTTAAAAATAGACCGTAGCTTTGTTTCTAAAATTGGAAATACCAAACAAGAAGCCATTGTTAGTGCCATGATTGCTATGGGCAAAGCCATGGGCATGAGCGTGGTGGCTGAGGGGATTGAAACTGAGCAACAACTGCAATATTTGCAGAATTTAAATTGTGATATTGCTCAGGGATATTTATTCTCTAGGCCTTTGCCTGAAAGTGAAGCGACCCAATTTCTAAAAGCCAATTTAGTATCGCGCGCTTATCGCTCCTTAATCTGAAACTAGACCCAAAAGCTCTAAGTTTGTTCTAAAAATAAACAGTGACGTCTGTGCTAAGGGGGCAAGTAATGGTATATTCGATAAGATTCATAAAAAAACCACCAGCATCGCTGGCCAACTTGTCACACACGAGATTCAGATGGACGATCAATCATTAAAACAGCAGGCACTTTACTATCACGAATTTCCAACACCAGGAAAAATCAGCGTTACTCCAAGTAAGCAGCTGGTCAACCAACGTGACTTAGCGCTCGCTTACTCACCAGGTGTCGCAGCACCATGTTTAGAGATTGAACGTGATCCTTCAACAGCTGCACTTTATACCGCTCGCGGTAACTTGGTTGCTGTCGTTAGTAACGGTACAGCAGTATTAGGTTTAGGTAATATCGGTCCTTTGGCGTCTAAACCTGTGATGGAAGGTAAAGGCGTACTCTTTAAAAAGTTTGCTGGTGTCGATGTATTTGACATCGAAATTGCTGAAAATGATCCAGACAAAATTGTAGATATTGTTGCAGCATTAGAACCAACTTTTGGTGGTATTAACCTTGAAGACATCAAGGCACCAGAATGTTTCTACATTGAGCAAAAACTTCGTGAACGCATGAATATTCCTGTGTTCCACGATGACCAACACGGTACGTCAATCATTGTAGGTTCTGCCCTACTCAATGCCTTGTTACTTAACGGCAAGAAGATTGAAGAAATCAAAATCGTTGCTTCAGGTGCAGGTGCAGCCGCACTGTCTTGTTTAGACCTGTTGTGTGCATTGGGCGCGAAAAAAGAAAATATCATTGTTGCAGATTCGCGCGGTCTAATCACCACCAAACGTGAAGGTTTGGATGACTCGAAAAAACGCTATATGCAAGACATTGAAGGAACGCAACTTGCTGATGTAATTAGCGGTGCGGATATGTTCCTTGGTCTTTCTGCAGCGGGTATCTTGACCAAAGCTATGGTCAAAGAAATGGCTGAAAATCCAATTATCTTTGCTTTGGCTAACCCAGATCCAGAAATCTTACCTGAACATGCGCATGAAGTACGTCCAGATGTGATTATGGCGACTGGTCGTTCGGACTACCCGAACCAAGTTAACAACGCACTTTGCTTCCCGTATATTTTCCGTGGTGCATTAGACGTTGGCGCAACTACCATCAACGAAGAAATGAAAATTGCTTGTGTACACGCAATTGCACGCATGGCACACATTGAAGCAGATGCTGCGACTTATGGTGAAAAATCTGCATCATTCGGTCGTGACTATTTAATTCCACGTCCACTTGATCAGCGTTTAATTCTTGAAATTGCACCTGCAGTTGCTCAAGCGGCAATGGATTCAGGTGTAGCAAGTCGTCCAATTCAAGACTTCTCTGCATACCGTCAGCGTTTGTCTGAGTTTGTATATAACTCGGCATTTATGATGAAGCCTATTTTTGCTCAAGCAAAAACTGATCCTAAACGTATTGCTTATGCAGAAGGTGAAGACTTACGCGTCCTTCGCGCAGTACAAATTGCAGTGGATGAAGGCTTGGCTAAACCAATCCTTGTAGGTCGTACCTCAGTAATTGAAGCGAACATCAAAAAGTTAGGTTTACGTCTTGAACATGGCGTGAATATGGAAATAGTAGACCAGGAAAACAACCCTAACTACGAAAAATTTGCAGATGATTACTACACCATCATGCAGCGTAAAGGCGTTACACCTGAATACGCGCAGCGTGAAGCACGTCGTCGCTCTACCCTCATTGCAGCAATGTTAGTGAAGCATGGTTTAGCCGATGGTATGTTATGTGGTACTTATTCAAGCTACGACATTCACCTTGATTTCGTAAAAAATGTGATTGGTCTAAAAGAAGGTCGTACTAACTTCTTTACCCTTAACGCATTGATGCTTGAAGATCGCAACTTGTTCATTGCCGACACTTATGTCAACACAAACCCAACTGCTGAACAGTTGGCTGAAATGACACTTTTAGCGGCTGAAGAAGTACGCCGTTTTGGTATGACACCACGCGTTGCTCTACTTTCTCACTCAAGTTTTGGTTCTGACCAACAAGACTCTAGCGCACAAAAAATGCGTAAAGTCTTTGAAATCTTGAGTGAGATTGCACCTGAGCTTGAAGTTGAAGGTGAAATGCACGGTGATGCAGCATTAGACGAAAATATCCGTCATTTTGCTTTCCCGAACTCACGCTTCAAAGGTTCTGCAAACTTGTTGATTATGCCGAACTTAGATGCTGCCAATATTTCATTTAACTTGTTGAAATCGACTTCAGGTAACAATGTTACGATTGGCCCTATCTTGTTAGGTGCAGCAAAACCTGTACATATTTTGACTCCGACTGCAACGACACGTCGTGTTGTGAATATGACTGCCCTCACTGTTGCTGAAATTCAACAAACAGCACAAGTTAAAGCATAAACCTATATTTCTGAGTGACTGACTCAGAATTATAGACTTGAGAAAACCTCTATTCTGTAGCATGATTGCTTGAAGAATAGAGGTTTTTTCATGCAAGTTTATTTAGTAGGCGGTGCAGTTCGAGATCACTTACTCGGGCATCCCTATCACGAAAAAGATTATGTTGTCGTTGGCGCAACGCCCGAACAACTTTTGGCTCAAGGCTTTCAACCTGTGGGCAAAGACTTCCCTGTTTTTCTTCATCCTGAAACCAAAGATGAATATGCACTTGCTCGCACTGAGCGCAAATCTGGACACGGTTATCACGGTTTTGAATTTCATACCGACCCAAGCGTGACCTTAGAAGAAGATTTAATCCGTCGTGATTTAACCATTAACGCCATGGCAATGGATAGTGATGGCAATGTCTACGACCCTTACGGTGGACAGCAAGATCTGTGCAATAAAGTGCTGCGCCATGTTTCCAATGCTTTTGTAGAAGACCCGTTACGGGTGCTGCGTATTGCTCGTTTTGCAGCACGTTATCATGCTTTAGGCTTTGTGGTTGCACCTGAAACCTTGTTATTAATGCAAGAGTTGGCAGAATCTGGTGAGTTACATGCGCTGACACCTGAACGCGTATGGAAAGAAACTTCACGTGCCTTAATGGAAGCACGTGCCGATGTTTATTTTGAAACATTGCGTGCCTGTGGTGCTTTAAAAGTTTTATTTCCTGAATTAGATGCTTTATTCGGTATTCCACAGCGTCCTGAATATCACCCTGAAATTGACAGTGGTGTGCACACCATGATGTCACTACAACAAGCCTGTCGTGCCAATTACTCACTCGATGTACGCTTTGCAGTGTTATTGCATGATTTAGGCAAGGCCTTGACCCCTGCCGATGAATTACCACGGCACATTATGCATGAAGAACGTGGGATTCGACCTGTAACGGAAGTGTGTGAACGCCTGCGCGTACCGACCAATACCAAACAACTTGCACTTGCTGTATGTAAAGAGCATTTAAAATGCCACCAAGCATTGAGCTTAAAGCCTGGCACGTTATGGCGCTTATTACAGCGTTTGGATGTCTTGCGTCGTCCTGAGCGTGTAGAAGCCTTTGTACAAGCCTGTGAATGTGACTCTCGTGGGCGTTTAGGTTTGGAAGATCGTGACTATCCGCAAGCGAGCTATATTTTGGAAGCGATTCAAGTGGTACGCAGCATTAAGGCGCAAGACTTACCTGCCGATGTCCAAGGCCCCGATATTGGTGAAATGCTGATTGAACGACGCATTAAAGCGATTGAGCAATTAAAGGCACGTCACTTGGCTGCTACTGCTTAGGCTATTTAAGTCTATAGAACGTCATTACATGCGTTCTTTGATCTATCATTCTTAACCTATTTAAGTCAGCCTAAATTTCTGATCGAAAAGCCGTAATCTTCTAAAATATAGAAGCTACGGCTTTTTAGCTCAAATAAATCCTTCTTGAAATAAGAAACTGTCTTTTGCTTTTAGGCAAGCTGCGCAGGAAAGCTAATCACTTGCTCTAAACGCATCTGCTCAGTTGCAATCATCAATAAGCGATCTATGCCCAAGGCGATACCTGAACATTCAGGCATGTTCGGCAACGCAGCCAATAAATATTCATCAATTGGCATCACATGTAAACCAAGTTGTGCGCGTTCTGCATTATCGGCTTCAAAACGAGAACGCAGCACAGTAGCATCAATCAATTCATCATAGGCATTGGCAAGCTCTAAACCTTCGATATATAGCTCAAAACGGGCTGCGACCAATTCCCCATCATCATCTGTTCTGGTTTTAGCCAAAGATGCTAATTCAGGTGGAAAATCGGTTAAAAATACAGGAGCATCAAAGCCCAAACTTGGTTCTACAAAATGTGAAAACAATAGGTCGATGTAGCCTAGACGGTCATCACCCAAATCCAGATGCAAACCCACACGATGACAGCAGTCTTTCAATTGTTGCAGACTTGCCTGTAAAGGATTTAAATCCAAACGATCCATAAATGCGTGTTTATAACTCAACACTGTTGGACGTACTTCGCCAAAGCGTTGTTTTAACGTCAGATTAAGTAAATCTGTCACCTCAAACATAAGCTCTTTCAGGCTAAATTCGGGACGATACCATTCCAACATGGTAAATTCGCTGTTGTGTTTACGTCCATGCTCATCATCACGAAAGACTTTGCAAATTTGATAAATAGCACCACTACCACTGGCCAATAAACGCTTCATGGCAAATTCAGGTGAGGTCTGTAAATAGTGCGTATGCAATTTGCCCTGCACATGGCGCTGTGCTTGCACTGAAGCCAAATGCACATCTGTCACTCCTGCCTGTGACAAAATTGGCGTTTCAACTTCAAGTACTTCACGTTCCGCAAAAAAATGGCGTATTTGTGCATACAATTGTGCACGTGCGCGCATGCTGTTTAAGTCGCAAGTTGGTTGATATTGGAGATTTGAACTCATGCTTGCGGGCCTCCGTGTGCTGCCCATTCACGACGCAGAGGATAGGTTTTTCTTAAATGATCAAAAGCCTGCTGCTCAACTTTGCCCGCTTTGACACAGGCACGTAAATTGGCATCATCCTGTGCAATATCATAAATTTGACTTAAATGTGCATGCAGACTATTTTTCAAATCTTGGGTTTTGAAATATTGCGCGCAGCTTGGCAATTGAGTTTCAAATTGTTTTGTGGCATCTAAACCAAAATTTTCACAAAAAGCCTGATAAATCATTTGTGTGCCGCGTGCCTTGCCTTCTAGGCTATACCCTGCAATATGCGGGGTTGCCAAAGCAAGCAAATCTAATAATTCTGCAGAGATTTCAGGTTCATATTCAAAAACATCTAATACCACTAAACGCTGAGTATGTTGAATATCCTGCATTAAAGCCGCTTCTTCTACCACTGGCCCACGCGCTGAATTAATCAGAATGGCTTGAGGCTTCATACATGCCAAACGCGCTGCATTAATTAAATGATGAGTAGGATGTTCACCAGTTTCTGTTAATGGCACATGAATGGAAATTGCATCTGCCTGTTGTAATAGTGCATCTAAGTCACATTGCTGCACATTGGGCAACTGCACAAATGGATCGTATGCGATGACATCCCAACCTAATAATTGTGCCATTTTGACCAAGCGCGAGCCGACATTGCCCAGTCCAATAATGCCAAGTTTAAAGTTTTGATTGGCATGTAGTAATTCAGGCTCGAGATGAAGCAATGCGGTAATCACATACTCACTCACCGCCTGCGCATTACAACCTGCCGCATTTGACCATGCAATGCCCTGCTGCTCGATGGCTGGGATATCAAGGTGGTCTGTGCCAATGGTCGCGCTGCCAATAAATTGAAGCGCGGTCTGTTGAATCAATGCTGCATTCACTTGGGTGACGGAACGAACTAGCAGCGCATCAGCATCTTGCACATCTTGATGCGTTAGACGGCGTCCAGCCTTGTGCTCTATTTCTGCCAAATCTGCAAAGAAATAATCGGTATATGCCAGATTTTCATCTGCAATGATTTTCATAACGCCATCCCATGTGTGTTTGCTTGTTTATGATAGCTTGAGTTGTCTAGGATGACTATGATTGTTGAGATTAATGCAGAATTGTTGAACAGCAAGCCGACGATTCATTTAGGTGGAAACATGCACGTCTATATAAAAGTTGCATATTCACAGCAAAAAAATCAGCCACCCGAAGGTGGCTGACTGCTATAGATTAAGCGAGTTAAATCTTAACCAATAAATTTACGCGCATTGCGGAACATACGTAACCATGCACCATCTTCAGTCCATTCTTCAGGTTTCCAAGAATGTTGAAGCGCACGGAAATTACGTTCAGGGTGCGGCATCATAATTGTTGCACGACCATCTTTTGAAGTTACGCCTGAAATACCTTCTGGCGAACCATTCGGGTTCATTGGATAATGTTGAGTCGCATTTCCGTGGCTATCGACATAACGTAAAATCACTTGGTTGCCTGCGTTCAAGGCTGCCAAATTAGCTTCTGGTGCAACGACGCGACCTTCACCATGTGCCACTGCGATTGGTAAAATCGAGCCTTCCATATCTTGCAATAATACAGAGTTTGATTTTTCCACACGGACGTTAACGCTACGCGCTTCAAACACTTCTGAAGTATTACGATGGAAACGTGGCCACGCTTCTGCACCTGGAATGAGTGGTGCTAATTGTGACAACATTTGACAACCGTTACAGATACCCAGTGAGAATGTTTCTTGACGTTTAAAGAATTTCTCAAACTGGTCACGTAATTTCGGGTTAAACAAGACTGACTTTGCCCAGCCACCGCCCGCACCTAAGACGTCACCGTAAGAGAAACCACCACACGCAACCAAGCCTTCAAAGTCGTCTAAATCGACACGCCCTGCAAGCAAGTCACTCATGTGTACGTCAACGGTGTTAAAGCCGACTTTGTCAAATGCTGCCGCCATTTCTACATGACCGTTTACGCCTTGTTCACGTAAAATCACCATGTTAGGACGACGTGTGTTGATGTATGGCGCTTCAACTGGCTCATTTAAGTCAAATGTCGGTTGAGCAATTAAGCCTTTGTGGTTCTTATCTGTAATCAAGGCAAATTCTTGATCAGCAGTTTCTGAGTTGTCACGTAAACGCTGGATTTGGTGTGATACTTCACTCCAAGCCGTTTGCAAATCAGCACGCTCAAGCACTAAGCCATTTACAGCAAGTTGGTCGGTGTTATTAACTGTACCGACTACCGAAATTGCATCTTTCAGAGTAGATGCAGCAACTTCAGTAACTAAGTCAGCCCAATCCGCTTTAGAAATTTGTAGTACTGCACCAATTTCTTCAGCAAACAATGCCGCAACAGATTGATCTTCAAGCGCTACGCCTAAACGCGAAGCGAACATCATTTCTGTCACAGTTGCCAATAAACCACCATCACCGATGTCATGGTAAGCTTGAATCAAGCCGCGGTTATTCCAGTCTTGTACCAAAGCAAAGAATGCTTTGAATTCGTCAAAGTTATCGACATCTGGTGTTACTGAACCAATAGCTTTATAAACTTGCGCTAAAATTGAACCGCCTAAACGGAACTGACCTTTAGACAAGTCAATACGTACCAATACTGAATCGGTATTTTTCAATTCAGGGGTTAGTGTTTTACGTACATCGGTCACTGGTGCAAATGCAGTAATTACACCTGACATTGGTGAAGTTACAGATTTATCAACACCTTCGTCATTCCAAGTGGTACGCATAGACAATGAGTCTTTACCTACTGGAATTGCAATTCCTAGCGCAGGACACATTTCCATACCAATGGCTTTTACACCTTCAAACAAAGCTTGGTCTTCGCCTTTTTGACCTGCTGCTGCCATCCAGTTTGCAGATAATTTAATGTCGCTGATCTGGTCAATTTTGGCTGACATGATATTGGAAATAGATTCTGCCACTGCCAAACGCGCAGATGCTGCAGGGTTTAATAAAGCTACAGGTGGACGTTCACCCATCGCCATTGCTTCACCTGTAAAGCCTTGCAAGCTGGTAGTGGTTACTGCTGCATCTGCAACAGGCACCTGCCATGGGCCAACCAACTGATCACGTGCAACCATACCTGTAATTGAACGGTCACCAATCGTGATTAGGAATGATTTAGAAGCAACAGTTGGATTCTTGATGACACGGTAAATCGCATCTTTCAGATCAGTAACTTGAGCTGCATCAAAATCATCACCTTGACGCTCAATGCTTTCATAAGAACGGCTCATGCGTGGCGTACCACCTAACAAGACCTGCATTGGCATATCTACAGCTTTGTTATTGAACAGTGGATCTTCAACCGTTAAATGACGCGCTTCTGTCGCTTCACCCAATACTGCAAACGGACAACGCTCACGCGCACAGATTGATTCAAATAATTCTAAAGAACTTGGACGGATGGCCAATACATAACGCTCTTGCGCTTCGTTTGACCAAATTTCCATTGGTGACATGCCTGGTTCTAAAGATGGAATCTTACGCAAATCAAGTACAGCACCTAGTTCGTGATCATTCACCAACTCAGGCATTGCGTTTGAAATACCACCTGCACCCACGTCATGCACTGATACGATTGGGTTAGCATCTTCCAAACGCCAGCACGTATCAATTACTTCTTGGCAACGACGTTCCATTTCTGGGTTTTCACGTTGTACTGAAGCAAAGTCAAGGTTTTCACCCATGGTTCCGCTATCTACAGAAGATGCAGCGCCACCGCCTAAACCGATCAACATCGCAGGGCCGCCTAAAACGATTAATAAATCGCCTGGCTGAATTGGGTCTTTTTCGACATGGTCTGGACGAATGTTGCCGTAACCACCTGCAATCATGATTGGTTTATGGAAGCCTTTTACTTCACCATTCACGTTTTGCTCGAAAGTACGGAAGTAACCATTTAACGCAGGACGACCAAATTCGTTGTTAAACGCTGCACCGCCCAATGGGCCTTCAATCATAATTTGTAATGGCGATGCCATACGTGAAGGCTTGCCATAGTTTTCTTCCCAAGGCTGTTCAAAACCAGGAATATTTAAATTCGATACTGTAAAGCCTGTTAAACCTGCTTTTGGTTTACCACCACGACCTGTCGCGCCTTCATCACGGATTTCACCACCCGAACCTGTCGCAGCACCTGCAAATGGTGCAATTGCAGTTGGGTGGTTGTGTGTTTCCACTTTCATAAGAATGTGGGCAGCTTGGCTCTTATATTTATAAACGTAGTGACCTGTTGCAGCATCTTTTTTCGGATAGAAACGCTGCGTATCAAAACCAACAATCACCGAAGCGTTGTCTTTGTAAGCCGACAATACGTCTGTTGGTGATTCTTTATAAGTATTTTTGATCATTTGGAACAATGACAATGGCTGTACTTCGCCATCAATTGTCCATTCAGAACCAAAGATTTTGTGACGGCAGTGCTCAGAGTTGGCTTGTGCAAACATCATCAATTCAATGTCATGCGGATTACGGCCTAACTTGATAAATGCTTCGGTTAAATAATCAATTTCTTCATCAGACAAGGCAAAACCAAACTCACTGTTGGCTTTTACCAATGCCGCTTTGCCTTCACCCAAAATATCAATGCTATTTAAAGGTTTTGGTTCAGTTTCAACAAATAACGCTGCAGCATCGTTAATGTGGTTAAACACACTTTCGGTCATGCGGTCATGCAATACTTGTTTTACTTCGTTTGAAACGTCTGTAATACCTTTTAAGGTAAACAAAACACCGCGTTCTAGGCGGTGTACAGGCGTATTACAGTTGGCAAAAATATCGGTTGCTTTTGATGACCAAGGAGAAATTGTGCCCACACGTGGTGTCACTAAAATTTGAACTTCATCACTTGCAGCTTGGCGTAATTCAAAAGATGCACCATCGTTTAAAAGCTGTAAAGCAGATTGCTGTTGTTGCTCGTCGAGCGCTTGGTCAAATAAATAAACCCATTGGCTATCGAAAGATTGAACAGAACTCATTGACGCTAAACGGTTTAAGAGTTGAGTTTTCTTAAAAGATGAATGTGCAGGTGCACCGGCAACGATAAACATGCTGATTTTGGCTCCACGGGCTGATCTTTTGGACCATGCCACAATGTGACTTGAAGAGAGCGCATATTCTACTGTGAAATGCCATAATCAGCTAGATGGAAAATGGTTTTCTTGGCGCGTTTCGGCAGTAAAACTTCCGAATGTTGATTTAAAGCCTCTATTTCAGATCAATGTATTCAAGATTCGTGCTTTAAATTGCACAAAGCACTCTCACTGTGGAAATTACTGAATGATTGATGCTGTTTTTATTTTCTATGCCATCTGTTTACACACAGATGCTCTAAAGATCAGGACATGACGCTCAACTTCCGCCTTGCTCAATATCAACTAATCAAAGCACCTCAAATTCAATACGTCGATTTTTCTTACGTCCTTGTGGCGTTGTATTGTCTGCGACAGGCTGATTAGAACCTTGACCTTCGGTGCTTAAATGCGTTATCGCAATACCTTTATCGATCAAATAATTTTTTACCGCGCCTGCACGTGATTGGCTTAACACTATATTTTTATGCGCATCGCCCGAACTGTCTGTATGTCCAACAATTTTCACTTTTTTGGTGCCAACTTGCTTCAATGCCACAGCCATTTCATCCAGAATTTTTTGCCCTACGTCAGTCAAAATTGCACTGCCCGATTCAAACTCAACAATCCTGTTTTTGAGCGCAGCATCCAGCATTTTTTGTTCATACTGACTCCCCGAAAGCTGTGTGTTCAAACGATAAGGCTGCTGTACCAAAGCCTGAAAATTTGCTGTCGTGGCTTGAATTTGATGAGCAGCATTCACTTTTCCTTTCAAATCAACTTGAGTCCCTTTCACACGTAACTGCCCTTGCGAAATCTTTTTTAACTCTGCTGTAATCATACGCGAAACTGAGTCATCCCAACCATTCGGTGCAACAACTGCACGGACTTGAATTTTATCTAACACCTGCGATTCACCATACACAGCTTGCATTTTCGCCAAAATGGCTTGTTTACTTGCTTCGTTTGGCACCACACCTTCTATAACAATGGGCGCTGCATAAGTCAAATGACTTTGGACTAAAAAACACAAGCCAATAAGTAGACTTACGCGAATACGTTTTTGATTATTTTTCATATTTATTCATCTAAAAAAGTTTGTCTAAACAGCTTTAATGCTTGGTTAAGATTTAACTGCCGCTGACAAAGTAATTGTTCCAATGTTGCAAGACCTGCATTTTGTTCTAAATAAGCATCAATCCAAGTGGCTTGAATTAAAGAAACCCAATGTTCACCCTGCATATTTTGAATAAATAGATCGCGCAGCGTCATGACATCAGCCCCCTGAAAATCAATGATCAAAATGGGTGCCTCAAAATGTAGTATCCCCAGCAAAATTTCAGTATGATGCGCGCCTAAAAACCGCCCGATCATGCCCATCCAAAATGCTGCGATTTCAAAGCAATATCGCGGATGATTCAGCGGTAAAATCATCACTTTGTTTAAACGACGAGTGCCATTTTTGAGGACGGGTTGCAGTAAAAGTCCCAACCCAATCATACTCTGAGCCAAGTCATTGACACTGATTTTCATTAATTGTGCCAATGAATGCGTGCTGTGTTTTTCATAAAAGTCTTGGTATTCTTCTGCACTCAAAAGTTGAACCCTATTCGGCAATTGATTCAACAGTTCAAATGACATATTGGGATCACGGATATTGCTTAAGACCTGATTGCGTTGCAATAAATCAGTCCAAATAGCTTTGTAAGAAAATGGCGCAAATAACAAATTTTGACTGGGATTTCCGACCTCAAACAACTGACCCAGTAGCATTGGAAATGCCCGCCCCGAGCTATCTTGGCTCGCCTTTAAATTAACAGCTAAAAACATTGGTTCTGCTGGATGGGCAATCAAAAAATCTAAAGCAGGCAAAGTTGCATAACGCTGTTTAAAATCTGCGCTCTGCATGGCATGTTCCAGTGCATTACTAATCCACTGATCGAGCTGCTGAATGAGTTCCGATTGCCCTTTAGACTTTATAAAATCACCACGGGCAGGTATTTTTCCATAATATAAAGGTACGGTTTTTACTGCTTGCATACCCACCACGCCTTTTGCCAAGTGTTATTTCTCTTGATCATTGCGGAACGCCTCCCACTTGTGCAGACATTGTAGTTTTAGACTGCGTAGCCGCTGTTTGTGCGGGACTCATTGCTGTCGTTTGTGCAGCAACCACAAGAAGTGCTTTGGTCGTGGTGACTTGATCGACCAACTGCAACCCCACATAACCACGACTTGAACCAATATTGCCCGAGCTATGTCCGCTAATGAGTCGGAAATTCACTTTTAAAGATAAAGATGGTTCCGTTTTACTGACCCAAGTCATTTCAAAGTGACCGTTTTGCTCTTTGCGCTGTGCAGCATCAATTAAACGGTTAATGCCATATTCGCCCGGTGCTTCAAAAATAGTATGCGACTGACCGTTTAAATCGACTGCACTAATACGCACGCCGGGAATTGCGCCTGGATTGGGCCACACAAAGTTGACCCATTGTTGAATTCCATTTTCAAACTGCATTCGCTGACCATCAATATCGATGCTATACGATAAAAATTGTGGGTGCTGTAATGGATAAAATTGGAAATTGGATTGATTTGAAACAGCAGATGTTGCAGGCTGATCTAAACGTCCTGTTGCCATACCATGAATTGGCGCAACATATTGCGGAAATGCCATCACAAACTGAGGATTTAAATTTAAGCCTAAATCTTTCCATGTTTTTGAAGTTAAGACATAACCACGACGAATCAACAACGGATCTAAAGTGTCTTTGACAAAGCCAGCAATACTTCCTGTTTCACCAAAAATTTGTCCCATTTCCTGACTGGTTGCCTGTAAAGTCCCCCCTGAATGAAATGGATATTTCTGACCTAAATGTGTTGCAAACGGTTGATAGGCTTGAATACGCCATAATTTATTAATTTCATCTTGTGTCGGTACAATTAAACTTGCAAAAGATTGAGTTAGCGGTGTCATCAACAGTTTTTGTAATAATTGTTGGTCAGCCTCTTTTAAACCCACCATCATTTTTTCATCGACATATTTTTGCGTTGTATTAAAGACCGAGTTTTGATCATGGATGGTTTGTTTGAACAATGCCATTGCACTTGGTCCAATTTCCCCTGCCGTTTGAAGATCATTTAACTTGCTGCGCACCTGTGCAAGGTTGTTCATATACACATCAAACAGAGATTGATCCTGTAAATCGTCACGTTTACGCAGCAGTTGATAAAACATTTGGTATTCTTGAGAAATCGCACCTTGTGCTTTTAGAGCTGCCTGCGCTGCAGCTTTGTCATTAGATTGACGCAGCACTTTGTCTTTAAACCACGCCATAAATCCTTGTTCAGGCACAGCAAGTTCAGCTTGCACAATTGGATTATCCCAATTGGTTTCCACTGCAATACGTTGCAATAACTTGCGAATTGGCGAGTTTTGCGGCTCTCCCAACAGATCAAGCTGTTTCACTTGCTGATTGAACTGATCTGTTTTTGCATAATGGATGCCATTTAGAAATTTCTTCCATTCACTCACATATTCTTGCTGATACAAGCTCAGCAATTGTTTACGGATTTGTTCAGGACTTCCTGAAAAAGTTAGATCATCCGACTGATGACTATTGAGCACCCAATCTTTGCTGTCCGTTGGCTGATTGGCTACCTGATCAATGGCTTGTTCGACATATTCATTCCACGCCTGCTGCGTAAAAATACCAGGCAAAGCATGACTGCCTAAAACAATGCGACTGTGTTGCTCCCCCACAATTTGACTGACCGTAAGTGCAGGAAAACGTACTGCTGCACGCATTTTTATTTCGTTATATACCCGATCTCGTGCAGGCATTCCCTGAATGACCGACAACAGCACTTGACGAGTTTGATCGACCATTTGTGCATCGCTTTCCAGTACAGGAAAATCGTCCTGATGAGCGAGTGTCATGGCATAAGACAGGATTTTTTCTGCCTGCTGAATCATGTCCGTACGTGGCATTTCTCCACGATGGGCATCCAACCAAGTGCGCCAAAAACGTGAAATCTGATCACTTAAATGACTGCTCTCCCGATATTCAGGATTCGTCAGCATTAAATAAGCCTTTAACGCATTATAAGCATCTTGCGGATTTTGCACGGAAGGCTCTAAATATGGTTGAGTTTTCGCAACTTGCTGCGTTTTTGCATGTATATGATGCGCTTTGAGTGTTGCCGCATCTTGTTGGACACGCTGTAAGTATTGCGCGATATTTTGCTGGGTTGGCAACAATACAATCTGCTGAACGCCTTTTAGATATTCAACTTTGAGCTGTTCGCGTAACTTCTTGCCCTGATATAAGCCAAAACTGAACTTAAGTGGACGTTGTTCGGAAAACCCATCCAACTGTTGCAGACGTGCTTGTAAAATTAATAAGCTTTCGAGTTGTGTGGATAAAACCTGTCCAAAAGTTTTTTCCAGTCGTATAACTTGATCTAAGTCTGCCTGAACATCGGCAATGAGTTGTTGGTTATGACGATATGACCACACCCAAACACTGAGCAACAATCCAACACCAAGTAATGCAGCAGTAAACGCCATATATCGCTGACGTTTTTTCGCAGGATTAATATGTTGTTTCACCAAATGTTGATCA
Source organism: Acinetobacter sp. YH12058 (assembly GCF_013419805.1). Classification (NCBI taxonomy): domain Bacteria; kingdom Pseudomonadati; phylum Pseudomonadota; class Gammaproteobacteria; order Moraxellales; family Moraxellaceae; genus Acinetobacter; species Acinetobacter sp. YH12058. The sequence continues at coordinate 48,375 of NZ_VOZL01000010.1, read as the reverse complement.
CGCAAAATCACATTGGAAAACAAACCTTGTAAAAAATAACCATGATTTGGGGCAATCGAACTTTTTTCTTCGTCCTGAAAAGGGCTTGCAAGCTGCTGCAGTTGAAATTCTTGTGCAATACTTTCTGTCATCGGGCTTTCGATGCTGCATTCCTGTAAAGCACTGGTAAAATAAAAACCTCGAAAAACAGGTTGGAATTGATACGGATTATCTTCAAATAAAGTACCAATAAAACTTTTTAATGCTGGCTTTAAGGTTTTAAATTCCATCGGGTGAGAGTTATCGTTTGAAGGATAAAAAAAGAATAGGGATTCAGCCACAGGTTGAAACTTAATACGAGATCAAAGGGGTCAGTTTTAAATTGCCGTTGACAGAGTTCTTGAAAGGCTGGCAGGGCTATCTAGTCTGTGATGATTACAGTGGTTATAAAGCACGCTTCAAATCAGGCCAGGTCATTGAGGTGGGCTGCATGGCCCATGCACGTCGTAAATTCCATGAACTGCATGTGACCGGGAAAAGTCAGGTCGCTGAACAGGCATTAGTGCTGATTCAGAAACTGTATGCCATAGAAGCAGAACTCAGGAAAAAGACGGATGGTACAGCGGAAGACCGCCGCGAATACCGACAACAGCATAGCCAACCGGTGATGCAACAACTATATGAATGGCTCAACCAACATCATCTGACGGTGCCATCGAGTTCTCCCACCGCCAAGGCCATCAATTACACTCTGAAGCGTTGGCCAGCCTTAAGCCGTTATCTGGATGATGGCAATCTACCGATATGCAACAATTGGGTAGAGAATCAGATGCGTCCCTGGGCGTTGGGGCGCAAGAACTGGCTGTTTGCAGGTTCGCTGCGCAGTGGTCAGCGAGCGGCGAATATCATGACTTTAATCCAGTCAGCAAAGCTGAATGGCTTGGATCCGTATGCCTATTTAAGTGATGTGCTGAAAAGGCTGCCGACACATAAAGTGACCCAAATTGAAGAATTGCTGCCGCACCGCTGGAAACCTGAATCGAATTAAAAAAAGCTATGGGGTTCAGCGGATGCTTACTGTACTGAAAAGGCTGCCGACGCATAAAGCGACCCAAATAGAAGAATTACTGCCACATCGCTGGAAATCCAACTCAAATTAAAAAATAGGCATGGGGTTCAGCGGACGCTTACATTTAATTTTTCTAGCCCGTTGAAAAGCATTACAATTGATCGCCATTTGTTCAATATTTGAAGGAAGTACTTGTAATAACTGTTGAAAATGAATCATGATACGCCACGGTAGTTGTGTTTTGTGTTAGCGCATTAATAAATACAACCACCTTTTTTATTTTTCAAGCGATAATTATAATATATTTCAACAATTTAAGCCTTAAGTTGGCGCGTATGCCATCATGGGTCTTATGCACCTTGTTCTTCATATCATAAAATTTTTCATCGGTGCCATAGAGATCAATAGCTACATACTTCAAAAGCCCTTCCCAATTAAAAGAGTTATTTAAATATCGAAGACTTAGACCAGTACCCACAAATAAAACTGGGTGATTCTTGTAACTACTAACAAACTCAAAAATGTCCATAACTTAACTTCTAAATTGTTGTTCTGAAGATAAGCACATCTTATATATTAGAAACAATTCAAGCAATTTGATAATTAGTATTTCAAAATTAAATATTTTTTGCTTACTACAGGCTTACGTTGCATAACCCTAGAAACAACAAAGCCCTGAATATGTCAGGGCTAAGTCATTGATATTTGGCGGAAGCGGTGAGATTCGAACTCACGGAGGACTCGCGCCCTCGTCGGTTTTCAAGACCGGTGCATTAAACCGCTCTGCCACGCTTCCATGTGGGCCATGATACGAAGCTTTTGATTTGATGACAAGTAAAAAATACCACTCAAGCACTCAAGTGAATATTGTTTCACCAAATCAGCGCTAAAGTTCATCAAAACAACAGCATAGCCACCTCACTTTTTAAAGTTTAGCAGCCAATTCAGCCCCTTCACGAATCGCACGTTTTGCATCTAACTCTGCAGCAAGCTTTGCACCACCAATAATATGATAGTTAGCCAAAGTATTTTCATCTGCCGCAGGCATTAAATCTTTAACCGACTCCTGCCCTGCACAGACTACAATGCTATCTACACGTAACAATTGGTCTTGACCTGCCATTTCAATCCACAAGCCTTCATTGCTGATGGCTTTATATTGCACACCACGTAGCATACGCACCGCATGTTTTTTCAACTGTGCACGATGTACCCATCCTGAAGTTTTACCCAAACCTGCACCTAAAGCTGTCGTCTTACGTTGCAATAAATAAATTTCACGGACTGGGGGATGAACTTCTGGAGCAAGCATACCACCTTCAGTCACATAGTTAGGATTCGGATCGACTCCCCACTCACGCTGCCAATCTGCCAAAGGCTGCGGTTGTGGCTGATGTTCAGGTTTCAGTAAAAACTCCGACACATCAAAACCGATACCGCCTGCACCAATCACAGCGACTTTTTGTCCAACAGGTGCACCACGTAATACTTCTGCATAAGACAATACTTGCGGTGCATCGCTGCCTTCAATTTTTAAAGCACGTGGTACTACACCTGTTGCAATGACCACTTCATCAAAACCTTCACGTTCGAGTTGCTCGCGGTTGACTTTGGTATTTAAACGCAAATCGACCCCAGTTTTTTCAATTTGCACTTTAAAGTAGCGAATGGTTTCGTGAAATTCTTCTTTGCCCGGCACGACTTTTGCCAAGTTGAATTGACCGCCCACTTCGTTGCTGGCTTCAAATAAAGTCACATGGTGCCCACGACTAGCAGCAACTGTAGCAGCAGACATTCCCGCAACACCACCACCGACAACTGCAATACGCTTCGGTTGCTTGGTTTTTTCATAGACCAATTCAGTTTCATAGGCTGCACGCGGATTGACCAAACAAGTCGCACGCTGATTTTTAAAGGTATGATCTAAACACGCTTGGTTACAGGCAATACAGGTGTTAATTTCATTGACACGATTGGTCGCAGTTTTATTGACCCAAAACGCATCTGCCAACAATGGTCGTGCCATTTGAATCATATCAGCTTTACCCGCTGCCAATATTTCTTCTGCAGTATCAGGCATATTAATACGGTTGGATGCAATTACAGGAATCTCAACGTGTTTTTTCACTTCTGCGGTGTAATCAACAAAAGCTGCGCGTGGCACAGAAGTCACGATGGTTGGAATGCGCGCTTCATGCCAGCCAATCCCTGTATTGAGCAAGTTCACACCCGCATGCTCTAAGGCTTTGGCAACGGTAATCACTTCGTGCATGGTATTGCCATCGTGGACTAAATCCAGCATCGACAAGCGGAAGCAGATAATAAATTTTTCACCCACTTCGGCGCGAATGGCTTTGACTACTTCTAAAGCAAAACGCATACGGTTTTCAATCGTACCGCCCCATTGGTCTTCACGCTGATTCACATGACGGCTTAAAAACTGATTCAGTAAATAGCCTTCCGAACCCATAATTTCGACACCATCGTAGCCTGCCATTTTGGCTAAACTAGCTGTTTTCGCATAATCTTCAATGGTATTTAAAATTTGTCTTTCACTCATTTTACGTGGTTTAAATGGTGAAATTGGAGATTTAATCGGACTTGCAGACACCACAAATGGTTGATAACCATAGCGTCCTGAATGCAGAATTTGCATTAAAATTTTCGCACCATGCTTATGTACGGCATGTGTCACTAATCGATGTGGTGCAACATCGCCCAATGTATTCATAGTACCGCCCGCAGGCAATAACCAGCCTTGACGGTTAGGTGAAATACCACCTGTAATAATTAAACCCACGCCACCTTTGGCACGTTCGCCAAAATAAGCAGCCAGTTTTGGATAATTATAAAAACGATCTTCCAAACCCGTGTGCATTGAACCCATCACGACACGGTTTTTAATGGTGGTAAATCCTAAATGTAATGGTTTTAGAATATTTGCATAGCGAGTTGTCATGATGAGTCCTTATATAATGAGCTTTGCAACTTGTTGCATGAATACTTTAACCGATTTTTATAAACTGTTTATGACTCTAAAGTTCGACTGTGTGGCGCAAACGTCAATTTATAGGGTCTGTTGACACTTCTTCTATGTTTGCGACGTGAGAGATATATCTCGCAAGGTTTTTTAGCTGATATAAGGCATGAGGCAGGAAATTTAATCATTCTAAATGACTGACTCATAACGCAATAGCAGCAAAAAATATGCTTGTCCCCTTGCGCAGCAAACAAAGCAGTGCTTTGTTCTTGCTCATGTGGCTAAAACTTTCTCAGATTGCGTTATGAAACTTGGCAATAGACCCTAACTATTCTTGATATAAACTTGATATAAAACCGCCCAAAAGTAAAAGTGATTTTATTCTGCACCATCCCAATTGCAGGTTTTGATCTTCAACATCTATACCAAGTTTGCCATTTCTAAATGAAAATTTAAGCCTGAACCTGATTTTTTTATCAAATGCGCTTTTTTAACGAAAACAAGCATTTTAAAGAGTGCTATAATTTGCAGTTTAGAATTCTCCTTGGCCACCAAATGTGGTGCCTATTTTAAAAAAGTTAGGACTAGCAATGACTGATAATGCAACTATCTTGCAGAATGTACCAGTAGGCAAAAAAGTCGGTATCGCCTTTTCTGGTGGTCTAGATACTTCAGCTGCTTTATTGTGGATGAAGCAAAAAGGCGCTGAACCATATGCGTATACCGCAAACTTGGGTCAGCCAGATGAAGATGACTATGATGCCATTCCAAAGAAAGCCGAAGAATACGGTGCGGTAAAAGCAGTCTTGGTTGACTGCCGTATGCAGTTGGCTTTGGAAGGTATTGCTGCCATCCAATGTGGTGCATTCCATATCAGCACAGGCGGTATACCTTACTTTAACACCACCCCGCTTGGTCGTGCAGTAACAGGTACAATGCTAGTGACTGCCATGAAAGAAGATGACGTAAACATCTGGGGTGATGGTTCAACCTATAAAGGTAACGATATTGAGCGTTTCTATCGTTATGGTTTATTGACTAATCCTGCGCTTAAAATTTATAAGCCGTGGTTAGACCAAACCTTTATTGATGAATTAGGCGGTCGTGCGGAAATGTCACAATTCCTTATCGACAATGGTTTTGACTATAAAATGTCAAAAGAAAAAGCTTATTCAACTGACTCAAACATGCTAGGTGCAACACACGAAGCGAAAGACCTTGAGTACCTAGATGCTGGCATCAAAATCGTTGATCCAATCATGGGCGTGGCGTTCTGGAAAGATGACGTTGAAGTTAAAGCCGAAGAAGTGTCGGTTACCTTTGAAGAAGGTATGCCAGTTGCATTAAACGGTCAGCGTTTTGAAAACCCTGTTGAGTTGATTCTTGAAGCGAACCGTATTGGTGGTCGTCATGGTTTGGGGATGTCTGACCAAATCGAAAACCGTATTATTGAAGCAAAATCTCGCGGTATTTATGAAGCACCAGGCATGGCGTTATTGCACATTGCTTATGAGCGTTTGGTTACGGGTATTCACAACGAAGATACTATTGAACAATACCGCATTAACGGTTTACGTTTAGGTCGTTTATTGTATCAAGGTCGTTGGTTCGATTCTCAAGCGTTAATGTTACGTGAAACTGCGCAGCGTTGGGTGGCTAAAGCAATTACTGGTACAGTGACTTTAGAATTACGTCGTGGTAATGACTATACCATTATGAACACTGAATCTCCGAACCTCACTTATGAAGCTGAGCGTTTAACTATGGAGAAAGGTGATTCAATGTTTACGCCAATGGATCGTATTGGTCAGTTAACTATGCGTAACCTAGACATTACCGATACACGCGCTAAATTGGGTCTTTATACCAATTCTGGCTTATTGTCGATTGGTTCAGGTTCTGCAGTGCCACAATTGAAAGACAAAAACAAATAATCACTTGGTGATGATTTTGTGAAATCGAAAGCCGCTCAAATTGAGCGGCTTTTTTATGTTTGTTTAAACATGAGGACTAAACAATTCATACTAAATGAAAGCTGCAATAGAAAAATTTACAGCACTTCTTCCACCTGCAAAGTGTGGTAATAAATTTGATTACGTCCCAACTGTTTCGCACGGTACAAGGCTTGGTCTGCACGTTGTAAGAAATCGCTTTTAAAAATGTCCGCCTCACCTTTATAGACGGTAAAGCCCAAACTGATGGTGACATTACTGTCAACCAAAGATTGACTATGTGGAATCGCTAAACGCTCAACCGCTTTAAAAATATTGGAAGCCACAGCATACGCACCATGCGCATCGGTTTCTGGCAATAACACCACAAATTCTTCACCACCATAACGCGCAACAAAATCCATGTGACGAATTGAGTCTTTAATGGATTTGGCAATCGCTGAAATGACTTCATCTCCCTTTTGATGCCCATAATGATCGTTATATTTTTTAAAAAAATCGACATCGATAAAGAGTAAAGACAATGGCACTTCATCATGCCGTGCCTGTTCGAAATAGCTGTCCAGCATTTCATCAAAAGTACGTCTGTTGGATACTTTAGTCAGCGCGTCATGCTGACTTAAATGCAACAATTCTTCAGCATGAATACGGTTAATTTTTTCACTAAGTCGGGCTTGGTGCATGACCAAAAAAATCATCCGCTCACGGGTACACAGCATTTTACTGATTAAAAAACCCACTACCGTACTGCCAACCAACACCCGCCCCATCACCATCACATCAATTGGAATATACAAGGTTAATAGCATAATCATGGCAACCACAGCCGCCATTAACCCAGTCAGCAGCATGTGAAACGGCTTCACCCCCGTCAGTACAAAACCCATAATATAAATCATGCTGATGATCATCATGGCTTGGTGTCTAAACACTTCGGTATGCACCGTCATGGTCAGCCAGGTCATCGACACAATGGCCCAAAAAATCATAGCCATGGCGGCATAGGCATAATACGGGCGCAAAATTTTATAATGGGCAAAAAAGAACAGGGTCAGTAAGCAAAACGCGCCATTGACCAAGCCTAGTAAAGAGTGGATAAAATCGTGTTTAAAAAAATTACGATCAATAATCCAATAATCCCCAGTAATCATCAGCACGGTGATAATAAAGTAGATGAGTACGCCCGACCAAAAATATTGGTTAATGTTGTGCCGAGCTTGTTCAAGATGCTGTTGCCAAAACTCAACTTCCAGTTGTTTCGGAAAAACCTGCCCCGCACGTTTACGTTGACGTTTAATCAACTCTTCATTTTTTTCTTTGTCGTACTGTAGCTTGGCTAACTTATATTTGTATTCCATGGATGCTTTAAATTCCATTTAATCACGATTGTTGCACAGCAAAACTGTAACAACCTGAATATAATTTTTTTAGTGGTTTAAAAATAACACAATGTCGAAACAATTAATTCAGGCATTTCTATTTTTTATGGCTTTCGACGTTACCATTTTAACATTTATAGATTATCATCTGTTTTATTTTTCAGACTGGCAGCGCCTTGAATACGATTACTCTTATCCAGCCAGATGACTGGCATGCTCATTTACGTGATGGTTTAGCACTACAACGTACTGTTCCCGATCTTGCCAAGCAATTTTCACGCGCAATTTGTATGCCTAACCTTGTTCCACCAGTAAAAACGGTAGAAGAAGCGGAAGCGTATCGTGAACGCATCATGGCACACGTCCCTGAAGGTGTAAATTTTGATCCGCGTATGGTGTTGTATTTTACCGATCAAACCTCTCCCGAAGAAGTCAAGAAAATTAAAGCCTCTGCGCATGTGAATGCCATTAAACTTTACCCTGCTGGCGCGACCACCAATTCAGACAATGGGGTGAGCGACATTCGTAAAGTATATGCGGTGATTGAGCAACTTGAAGAACAACAAGTGCCATTATTACTGCACGGCGAAGTCACGCACAATCATGTCGATATTTTTGACCGTGAAAAACGTTTCTTAGATGAAGTGCTTTCACCATTATTACAACAATTTCCAAACTTAAAATTGGTGCTTGAACACATTACGACCTCTGAAGCAGCGCAATTTGTTTTAGAACAAGGCCGTAATGTCGCAGCAACCATTACCCCACAACATTTATTATTTAACCGTAATGATATGTTAGTAGGTGGCGTAAAACCGCATTTCTATTGTTTGCCTATTTTAAAGCGTCAAACCCATCAACAAACCTTATTAGAAGTCGCAACTAGCGGAAATCCTAAATTTTTCTTAGGGACAGATAGCGCACCGCACTCAAAAAATGCCAAAGAAAATGCATGTGGCTGTGCAGGCTGCTATAGTGCGCCTACGGCAATTGAGCTTTATGCACAAGCTTTTGATCAAGTTGGACGTATTGACCGCTTAGAAGGCTTTGCAAGCTTCTTTGGTGCAGATTTTTATGGTTTGCCGCGTAATACCAACACCATTACTTTGGTGAAAGAAGAGCAAATCATTCCAACCAGTTTAGACTACTTGGATGGTGAACAAATTATTCCGTTATATGCGGGTAAAACCATTCAATGGAGAAAAGTGTGACAGATACAACTTTGCCCGTGATGGGGCAACGTTTTCGTGGTTTTTTGCCTGTGGTGGTCGATGTGGAAACCGCAGGCTTTAATGCCCAAACCGATGCTTTGTTGGAAATTGCTGCCATTCCAATTATTTATGATGCGGATGGCAAATTTGTACCAGGTGAAGCGTATCATGCGCATATCAACCCGTTTGAAGGGGCAAATTTAGACCGTCGTTCGTTGGACTTTATTGGGATTGATCCTTTCAACCCTATGCGTATGGCTATGGCTGAAGATGAAAAAACCGCATTAAAACGGATTTTCAAATCAGTCAATGAAGTGCGTCGCCAACAGAATTGTACCCATGCCATTTTGGTCGGTCACAATGCGCATTTCGATTTAGGCTTTGTACAAGCAGCCATTGCCCGCACAGGCACGAAAAACCAAAACCCATTCCACAGCTTTTCAGTGTTTGATACAGTGACTTTAAGTGCGGTGATGTTTGGTCAAACGGTGCTGGCAAAATCATGCATTCAGGCAGGTATTGAGTTTGATGGCAAAGAAGCTCATTCAGCTTTATACGATACGCAAAAAACTGCAGAGCTGTTTTGTTTTATTCTAAATAAACTTGCGCCGCACATGGTAGAGAACTTACTCAACACAGATCAATAATACGATTTGTACTCGAACATTGAGATGTTTACAGGATGACAGACTGCGTTTGTCGTCCTGTTTTCTTTTTAGTGTTGTGGTTTTGATTCGTGCTTTTCAACCACAAGACTGAGCATCAAAATGATTTTTACTGCGAATCAGCTTTTATGCATGCAGTCTTTTGAGCTGGCTTTGGTTATAATGGCAATATTCCAATTTGTGTTATTGATTCTGCCATGTTGAAAAAAATTGTCTTGGTTTTGGTCATTCTCGCGCCTTCTGCGTTGTATCTTTATATTGTGAATCGTGAGCCTGCTCAACCTAAACCAAGCACTCAACCCGCAGCCACACAAACAACAACCACTGAAAAGCAATATCAAACCCCTGATCATTAAAATGATGCACCGTATTCAAATTTACATGCACTGATTTATTTTTAAAGATGTATTATTTTTTAAGCAAATAACAAATAGTGCGGCAGTTTTTTTAGATTCAGGTTTGACACTGTCGCTAAAAATTCATAATATACGCATCACCTCGCAACGTCCCTATCGTCTAGAGGCCTAGGACATCGCCCTTTCACGGCGGTAACCGGGGTTCGAATCCCCGTAGGGACGCCATTTATCGTGCTATACGATCATTTCTAATCCAAATTTATTATTTCAAGATTGCAGATTTGTAGTTTTTCTCTACAATACTTCGCTTCATTTCATTTTTTCTCCTATCACTTATGCCGTCATCGAATCATCAAAATGATGCTGTGCATCAAGGCAATACTATGCCTTTAAAACGTGCGATGAGCACTCGACATTTGGTTATGATTTCACTGGGCGGTGCTATTGGCACAGGTCTATTTTTAGGCTCAGGTGAAGTCATTGCACAAACAGGCCCCGTTGGCGCCATCATCGCTTATATTTTTGGTGGTTTAATTGCCTATATGGTGATGCTGTGTTTGGGCGAGCTTGCCGTACACATGCCTGTTTCAGGTTCATTTGGGGCATACGCCAAACAATATATTGGACCTGGCACGGGCTATACCATCACTTGGTTATATTGGCTCACGTGGTCGGTCACTTTAGGCACAGAATTTACCGCCGCTGCGTTGCTAATGCAGGAATGGTTCCCGCATATTTCCATGTGGATTTGGACACTGATTTTTGGTGGCGTTGTATTTGGTTTGAATATGATTTCCACGCGCTTGTTTGCAGAATCTGAGTTTTGGCTATCTTTGGTCAAAGTCGTGACTGTCATTGCCTTTATCGTTTTGGGTTTAATGGCAATTTTAGGTGCTGTGTCTTATCAAGGTTATACCTCTGCACCTTTATTTAGCAATTTAACCGCACAAGGTTGGTTTCCTGAAGGGCTATTCCCTATTTTTGCAACCATGTTAATTGTTAATTTCGCCTTTTCAGGTACAGAGTTGATTGGTGTTGCCGCAGGTGAAACCAAAGACCCTGCCAAAAACGTGCCTAAAGCAATCAATACCGCAATTTTCCGTCTGTTGATTTTCTTTGTAGGTACCATTGTGGTGATTAGTGCCTTGCTACCACATCAGGCTGCAGGTTTGGCTGCAGAAGGTGTAAGCAGCAGTCCTTTTGTAACGGTGTTTAATCAGATTGGTATTCCTTATGCGGAAGATATTATTCGTTTTGTGATTATCACAGCGTTACTCTCTGCAGCGAACTCAGGTTTATTTGCAGCTTCACGAATGATGTGGTCGCTCTCACACCAAAAGCAATTACCACAGATTTTTTCTAAGGTGAATGCGCGTGGTATTCCTTATATTGCAGTCATGGTCACCATGCTCGGTGCAATGCCAGGTTTATTGTCTGAACAATTTGCGCCTGAAACCATCTTTAAAAACCTCTTGGGTGTGGCTGCATTTACCATGGTCGTGGTCTGGATGAGCATTTGTTTAAGCCAGTTTAACTTCCGTCGCCAATGGTATAAACAAGGTAAAACCGTGCAGGACTTAGGTTTTGCTGCACCGCTATTTCCAATAGTGCCTATTTTAGGTTTTGTGTTCTGTTTTATTACTTGCTTAAGTATGGTGTTTGACCCTGAAATGCTGGCAGGTTTTATTGGCTGTATGATTTTTATTGTGTTGTGCTATCTCAGTTATTACATGATTTATCACAAAAAATCATAATGCTTTTTTAGCGATGATGTAAAACAATAGGGGCGATCTTCGGATTGCCTTGTTTTTTGAGTTGTGTTGATTAGCAATGAATACTGCAAAATACAAAGAAAATCATGCTGCTCTAATAAATGTGTCCATTTAAAAATAACTTGAAAAGCATGATTTTTACCGCTTCAAACGTATCACGACAGCAGAATAGTTTTAATTTTATTCAGTTGAACATTTTTTTCAGAATTATTGCAGAAAAGCGTTTGACACCCCCCCTTATACGCCCTATTATACGCCCACCTCTGAAACGTCCCTATCGTCTAGAGGCCTAGGACATCGCCCTTTCACGGCGGTAACCGGGGTTCGAATCCCCGTAGGGACGCCAATTTCAGAAGTAGATATTTTTTTAAGTCCCTATCGTCTAGAGGCCTAGGACATCGCCCTTTCACGGCGGTAACCGGGGTTCGAATCCCCGTAGGGACGCCAATATTCTCAACAACTGCATTGGTTGTTACATGGTTTAAAAATATAAACTTCTATTTGTCCCTATCGTCTAGAGGCCTAGGACATCGCCCTTTCACGGCGGTAACCGGGGTTCGAATCCCCGTAGGGACGCCATATTCGAGATGTTTACATCTCAACAAAAAGCCCAATCAATATGACTTGGGCTTTTTGCTATCTAACGCATTAGTTTTATATTTCAATCTGTGCGGACTGATTCAAAAACCATAGTTTAAGCTTTGAATCCGTCCACTGAGGTTTGAAAAATACGAATCAAGCTGATTTACGTGAGTTGACCTGTCCTTTAATCACCGCAGTTAAATTGCCTTTTAAATATTTGAAAAAGACTTTTAAAGGCGAGAGTTTCGGGTTTGGACGCTTGCCTTGTGCAATTGCTTTGAACTGCGCGGCATACCAAATAATTTCCATAATTGCCATTTTATCAATCATCGGGATACCAGTTTTAATTTTATCGACCCCGTAACGTACATCTTGACCCGCCAACAAACGGTTGGCTAAATCGGTTTCTACCGCAAATGGTCGGGCGATCCCAATAAAGTCACATGCACCACTGTCCAAAGCAGCATTCATGGCAACTACCGTTCTAAAACCACCTGTCACCATTAAGTGGCATTTCACCTGACTGCGAATCAATTCCGCAAAAGATAAAAAATAGGCTTCACGGGCAATGGTACTTGGTTTACGTTTATCAGCTTTAGAGCCTGCCATCGCGGGTGCTTCATAAGTACCACCTGAAATTTCAATCATATCTATACCTGCTTCATCCATGGCTTTAAACACGCTAATCACTTCTTCTTCAGTGATGCCGCCACGTTGAAAATCTGCAGAGTTTAGTTTGACTGATACAATAAAATTGTCTGAGGTCGCTGCACGTACCGCTTGATAAATTTGCATCAAAAAGCGCATACGGTTTTCAATATTGCCGCCCCATTGGTCTTGGCGTTTATTGGTCAGTGGCGATAAAAACTGGCTGATCAAATAGCCATGCGCACCATGCAGTTGAATCCCTTCAAAGCCCGCTTGCTCACAAATCTGTGCAGCTTTGGCAAAACGCTGAATAATATCGAGGATTTCATCTTCATGTAGTTCACGTGGTGTACCAAAACTCAAAGCTAAACTTGGACTAAAAGGCACAGCCGAAGGTGCAACCGTTTCTTTATTCAAACCTTTCGGACATTGCCGCCCAGGATGTGACAACTGTACCAATTGCACCATGCCATAACGTTTACCAACTTCTGCCCACTGTTTGAGCTTTTCTATATCTCGGTCTGATTCAATTCCCACAACACCCGGTTCATTTTTGGCACGTAAATCGACCATTACGTTGCCAGTGATGGCACAGCCCAAACCACCTTTTGCCCATGCTTCATATAGACCTAAATGCAGGCTATTCGGCTGCCCTGCCGTGTTGGCAAGCGCCTCACTCATCGCGCCTTTAATGATGCGATTTTTAAACATGGTATTACGAATCTGAATTGTTTCGGCAAGATGGCTCATACACTGTTCCGTATTGTGTTTTATTGGTCTTTTTTACTCTAAAGATTTTTCGGAACAGGTCAATGCCATTTTGACAAATCTTATTGTCAAAATGGTAAAACAAGTCAGCCAGCCGAAATAGCTGTTTAAAAATATTGAAGGTTTAATACTCACTGGCAGCAATCAATTGACGGGTATATTCTGTTTGCGGATGGCTAAATAACTGTACAGTATCTTGAAATTCCATGACTTTCGCTTGATGCAGCACCAACACTTTTTGACACAGTGCTTTCACCACTTGCAAATCGTGGCTAATAAACAAATAGCTCATCTGTTCTTGCTGCTGCAAACGGCGTAACAGCTGCACGACAGCACGTTGCGTGGTACGGTCTAAGGCAGAAGTCGGCTCATCCATAATTAACAGTTTAGGACGCAGCACCAACGCGCGTGCTAATGCAATCCGTTGACGTTGCCCACCCGACAATTCATGCGGATAGCGTTGTTTAAAACTCACAGGCAATTCCACTTTGCTTAGAGCTTCATCAATGCGCTGGATGATTTCAGGCTTGGACAATTGTTGCAATGCCAAACCCTCACCAATGGTTTGCTCCACATTTAAACGTGGATTTAAGCTGCTAAACGGGTCTTGAAATACAATTTGAAACTGCTGACGTAAGGGACGCAATTGGCGTTCATTCAGTTGATTCAGATCTTGCCCAAGTAGTTCAATTTTTCCCTCACTTTCAATCAATCGTGCAATTGCAAGTGCCAATGAACTTTTACCCGAACCACTTTCACCGACAATACCAATAGATTGACCTTGCGGAAGTTGCAAGCTTAACGGCTCAACCGCAACCACATAATCTTTAACCCGATTCAGCAAGCCTTGTTTAATCGGGAATTTCACAGCAACCTGCTCCAACTCCAAAATGGTCGGCAACTCATCAACCTGCAAAGCTTCACCAAAATCATGATTCAACAAGTTTTGGGTATAGGCTTGCTGCGGTCTATTAAAAATATCTGCCACACTGCCCTGTTCTTCGACCCGCCCCTGATTCATTACAATTACCCGATCTGCATAGTGTTTGACTAAATTCAAATCGTGGCTGATCAAAATCATGGCCATATTACGACGCACTTGCAGGCTTTTTAATAAATCCAAAATCTGCGCCTGCAAAGTCACATCTAAAGCCGTAGTTGGTTCATCAGCAATTAAAATATCGGGATCGAGTGCCAACGCCATTGCGATCATCACTCGCTGACGTTGCCCCCCAGATAATTCATGTGGATAACGCTTTAGTTTTTCTTCAGGCTGTGGAATGCCGACATCTGCAAGTAATTGCAGCACCCGGGCACGCGTTTTTTCTTTGCTCCAACCTTGGAGTAATAAACTTTCACCAATAATTTTTTCCACTCGATGCAACGGATTTAAAGCCGTCATTGGTTCCTGAAAAATCATGGCAATTTTTTGACCACGAACTTGTCGCAATTGTTGCGGTTTAAGGCGAAGTAAATCTTGTTCTGCAAAGACTGCCTGACCTTGCACCTGTAAATGTTCGGGCAATAAACCCAGCAATGCCAAACTACTAATAGATTTTCCAGAACCACTTTCACCAACCAAAGCAATGGTTTCGCCTGCATGCAGCTCAAAGTTTAAATCGTGCAATAAAACCTGTTGCTGCTGAATACGCAGATGACTGACTGTTAGCAATACTGCAGGCTGTGATGCAGTTGAAGAATTAACGTCTTGGATCGAATGCATCACGGGTCGCCTCCCCAATATAAATTAACAAGGACAGCACAATTGCTAAGGTAAAAAAGCCTGACAATGCCAACCACGGTGCATTTAAATTATTTTTACCTTGTAACAACAACTCCCCTAAAGATGCTGCATCGGGCGATAAGCCGTAACCTAAAAAATCCAGTGCGGTTAAAGCTGTAATATTGGCGGTTAGCATAAATGGCAACTGCGACAAACTCGAACTCATGGCATTGGGTAAAATATGCCGAAACATAATGGTACGATCGGTTACGCCTAAACTTCGCGCTGCACGGACATAGTCAAAATTTCGGGCGCGTAAAAATTCTGCTCGAACCAAGCCGACCAGTGTCGTCCAGCCAAATAACAGCATAATCACAAATAGCCAATACACACTTGGGGTAAACATGCTGACCAAAATCATCACCATGAACAGCATCGGTAAACCGCCCCACACCTCTAAAACGCGCTGACCAATTAAATCGACCCAGCCGCCATAGTAGCCCTGAATTGCCCCGACCAAAATGCCCAAAGCTGCCGATGCAAAAGTCAATGCAAAGCCAAATAACAACGATACACGCAAGCCATATAAAATTCGCGCCAACACATCGCGCCCTTGGTCATCTGTACCTAGCCAATTTTGTGCAGTTGGTGCAGAAGGTACAGGAACGGCCAAATCTAAATTCGGGGTCTGGTAAGAAAACTCAATGAGCGGCCAAACTGCCCATCCTCGGTCTGCAATCAGTTGTTGCACCACTGGGTCTTTATAATCTGCTTCGGTTTCAAATACACCGCCAAAGGTCGTTTCAGGATAAGCCTTGAACACTGGCAGATATAAAGATTGCTCATATTTGACCAATAACGGTTTATCATTGGCAATCAGTTCTGCCGCCAAAGACAACACAAAAATAATGATAAAGACAATGAAACAACCCAAACCCAATTTATTCTGTTTAAAACGCTGCACACGCGCCTGCATGATCGGTGACATTATTTTGCCCCTCGCGATTCAAAACTAATACGTGGGTCAATCACCTGATATAACACATCGCTGATTAAGCGTAGAATTAAGCCCAATAAGGTAAAAATAAACAAAGTGCCAAAAATTACAGGATAATCACGCTGTACAATCGCCTCAAAACCAAGCAGGCCTAATCCATCCAAATTAAAAATAATTTCGATGAACAAGTTCCCGACAAAGAAAATACCCACCAACGCTTCGGGCAAACCTGCAATTACAATTAGCATGGCATTACGAAACACATGCCCATATAACACACGCGATTCGGTTAGACCTTTAGAACGTGCCGCCAACACATACTGCTTGTTTAATTCTTCCATAAACGAGTATTTGGTGAGATAAGTCAGCCCTGCAAAACCACCAATCACCATCGCCAATAAAGGCAAAGTTATGTGCCAAAAATAATCGGTAATTTTTCCCCACAGACTTAATTGTGCAAAGTTCTCAGACACCAAACCCTGTAAGGGGAACCACTGAAAATATGAACCACCCGCAAAAAATACAATCAGCAAAATAGCAAAGGCAAACGCAGGAATGGCATAACCGACTGCCAACAAAATAGAAGTGGCTTTATCAAACAACAAGCCATGCTGACGGGCTTTTTTAATGCCTAAAGGAATAGAAATTAAATAAATCAGCAAGGTGCTCCATAAACCTAAAGATAGCGATACAGGTAATTTTTCCCATAACAATTGGGTCACAGGTTTATCTTTAAAAAAGCTGGTGCCAAAATCGAACTGCACATAGCTGGTGAGCATTTGCCAAAAGCGTTCATGTGCAGGTTTATCGAATCCATATTGCGCTTCGATTTTTGCAACCATTTCATCACTTAAACCTTTAGCACCTTGATAATTGCTGCTATTGGAGGTTGCAGCAGTTTCACCGCCTGTCGCCCCCATGCCCTGAAAGGCTTCGGCTTGCTGAATCGCCTGTTCGACTGGACCGCCCGGTGCAATTTGAATCACCACAAAGTTAATCAATAAAATGAAAAACAAGGTTGGAATAATCAGGAGCAATCTTTTGAGTATGTATGTGCCCATGTACTTACCTTTTGGCAATGTTCTGGTTTATCGCAAACACTGTCATGCTTGAGTTTTAAAATCGTTATTGTTGACGTAAATAATGTGCAACTTTCTTGGCTTGGGCAGCATCACTCCACCAATAATCAATTCCTGCCGATAGTTTAGGTTTGATGGCGGGCTGACGATACATATTCCAATAGGCATACCAGTTTTCACCTTTGCCATAGGTTGGAATTTGATAATACCCCGCACGCAATAAACGATCCAAAACTTTGGTACGCACAATCAATTGTTCACGATTAGGCGCACGAATCAACTGTTGTACCACTTCATCAATTACTGGGTTTTTAATGCCTGCGTAATTATAGTTTCCTGGTTGATCTGCGGCAGCACTACTCCAAAGCTGTGCTTGCTCATTGCCTGGACTTAAAGATTGCGGCATGACACTGGTGGTCATATCAAAATCGGCACGGCGCATGCGTTCAATATATTGCGGCACATCGACATGCCGAATATTTACCGTAACGCCCAGACGTTTCATATTGCGCACAAAAGGCACTAATGTGCGTTGCAAACCATCCTGATGAATTAAAAATTCAATTTGAATGGCTTTGCCTTTGGCATCGACCAATTTACCTTGCTGAAAACGATAACCCGCTTTCAAAAGCAATTCACGGGCTTTAAGCAAGCCGTTACGGTTAAAGCCACTGGCATCAGTCACAGGATACTGCCAATTTTGCAATACGCCTTGGCGTTGAATAGGATGCAGCTTGGCCAAATAGGGTTTTAAAACAGACAATTCTGCGGCTGAAGGTGTGCCTTTGGCTTCTAATTCACTGTTAGAAAAATAACTTTGCAAACGGCGATATTGCCCATAAAACAAGGCTTTGTTTTGCCATTCAAAATCATAAGCGTAGGTTAAAGCCTGCCTAAAACGAATATCCTGAAACGCATGTCTGCGGGTATTAAAAACAAAACTTTGGGTCGGAATTGGGTTTTGGTGCTGAAATTTATGCTTGACCACCATGCCCGCATTCACAGCAGGAAAACGATATTCAGTGACCCATTTTCGTGCGGTATATTCTTCATGCAACGTGTATTGCCCCGACTTAAACCCTTCGAAGGCAATATCCAGATTGCGATAATAAACATACTTCAGGCGGTCAAAATTATAGCGCCCTTTATTTACGGGTAAATCTTTGCCCCAATAATTTGGATTACGCTTATAAGTAATGCTGCGCCCTGCATCAATCCGCTCAATAAGATACGGCCCTGAACCTAAAATCGGTTCTAGTGTGATGCGGGTAAAGTCACGCTTTTGCCAGTCTTTTTTAGAATAGATTGGCATTTGCGACAAAATCAGCGGCATTTCTGCATTGTTAGTGGATTTAAAACTGACTTTAACCTGATGCTTAGACAAGACCGTGGTTTTATCTAAATCGGATAAATACATTTGCAAACCTGGATTAGACTTGGTCTGAAAAGCATCAAAACTGAATTTCACATCATCTGCTGTAACTGGGCTGCCATCACTAAATTTAGCTTTAGGATTTAAATGAAAAATGACAAATGCAGTTTGCTTGGGGTCATAGCTGACTTTTTCTGCCAATAAGGGATACATCACCCCCGGCTCATCTAAAGAACTGCTCATGAGTGAATCGAATATAAAACTCACCCCATCGGTTGAGCTGCCCTTGCCATTCATGTCATTTAAATTATCAAAAGTGCCATTACTGGCACGAATTAAATCGCCACCTTTGGGCGCTTGCGGGTTGGCATAAGGCATAGCCGAGCGCCCCACATACTGAGGCTGGCTATGTACGGCAATATAGGGCGTGGTTTGTAACGCAGCCCATCCAAACTGCGGCAAGACCACACAACCTAAAATACAGCCCAGATATTGATGTGTCTTTTTTATGGCAAATGACATGCACACAGCTCCTTGTGCAGTATTCCTGAGGATGCCGTCAAAACATGACATCCTCAGGATTAAACTTTACAGATTCGGGACTTTAATCACATCGCCAATACGCAATTGAGTATTTGGCTGCATATCATTTAAATCTGCCAATGCTTTGGTGTCGATGCCATAACGACTGGATAAGCCAATCAGCGTATCCCCACGTTTCACTTTATATTCAGTTACGGTTTTGGGAACTTGAATATTTTGTCCAATGCGTAAACCTGAACGTGGCGTTAAGTTATTTAAACTCGCCAATTCTGCAACCGACACACCCACACGGCTGGCAATCGAATTTAAAGACTCACCACTTTTAACCGTATAAGTTTCGGTGGCTTTACTACTGCTGCTTTTCGCAGCACTTACGACCTCTGTTTTTACTTCATTTTTTGCAGCGCTGGCATCGACTTTTAAGCGTTGTCCAATGCGGACATTGGCAGTACGTGAAAGGTCATTCAGCTCTGCCAAATAATTCAATTGCAATTTATATTGGCGCGCAATACTGCTTAAAGTTTCCCCTGCTTTGACCACGTGAATATCATTGGTGGTTTCAGCCACCGCTTCAACTTGGGCTTTTTTCTCAGGAACATCACCCGTGAGTTTAAGAATTTGTCCTGCTCTTAAACCACTGTTACGGCTTAGATTGTTTAAGTCTGCAATATAGTCTTGGCTGAGATTATATTTTGTCGAAATCGCCGATAAGGTATCGCCACGTTGTACCGTATAACGCTCAGGCACATTGACACCTGCAGGCACTTTGAGGGTTTGACCAATGCGCACACCGCTTTGCGTGCTTATATTATTTAAACTGGCGAGCTCTGCCAAAGAAATTTTGGCTTGGTTGGCAATGCTCGATAAAGTATCACCACGCTGTACTTGGTAGTTTTCAGTCGGATAGTTTGGCTCTGCTGCTTTTGTTTCTGACTTACTGGCTTCAGCTTTGCTCGCTTCCGTTTTTTGTGCAGTCACTTCATTTACAGGCACATTAATGCGTTGCCCAACCAATAAGCTACTGTTCGCGTTTAAACCTGGAGTTAAATCAGCCAATTCCTGATTTGACAAGGCATAACGGTCTGCAATCAGTTTTAAGTATTCGCCACGCTTCACTACGTAAGTTTTGGTTGCGATTTTTGCAGCCTGTTCTGCGGCTTTTTTGTCGGCTTCTGCTTTGGCTTTAGATGCAGCCGTTTCTTTTAAACTTAGACGCTGCCCTACAAATAAGCCACTGGTGGTGCTTAAGTTATTAAAATCTGCCAGTTGTTTTACAGTTAAACCAAACTGACTGGCGACACCTGTTAAGGTATCATTGGCTTGCACCACGTATTGCTCAGGCATGGTTTTTGGCTTAGCAGGCTCTGCCTGTACTTGTGGCTTGGCGTCGTATAAATAAATACTGGTGCCCACATACAAAGTTGCATCTGGAGCAATTTGGTTCCACTTGGCAATATCACGCCAGTTCAAGCCATTTTTCATGGCAATACTGGCCAAGGTGTCCCCCGCTAACACGGTGTACGTGGTACGTTTGCCTTTTGGTGGTACGACCACCACTTCAGACTCCGTACGCACATAATTCTTACCTTGGTTACGCTTTGCTTCTTCTGAATCTAGGCGCGTATTTTCTGCCACACTTTTCGGGTAAGCAAAACCTTTGGTTAATTCTTTACCTTGCTGCTCTGCAACAGACAGACTGGTCTGAATAGCGGTCAGCTTAATTTTTCCATCGTATGGATCAACAATTTCAGTGCCTTGAGGCGCAATTTGTTTTAACTCAGCCACAAGTTGTTCTTGTTCTGCTTTAGAAGCCACAGGCTGCAACACTTCTTCTACAGTTTTATTGCTACCTTCTGCCTGCACTGCTGCAAGAATTTGCTCACGCTCAGTATTGGAAATTGGTGGTTCAATCCGCACAGGCTGAATATTGGCAGCAGGTGTAACAGCAACAGGAATACGCGGCGCACTTGGAATATCGCTACCCGCAGCAAATGCTGCCAAAGCGTCCGAACCTTGTGGCGTACGTGACAAACGTGTAGGCGTAGTCGTTGCTGGTTTTGAAACACTGGCTGTAGTCGATGCTGTGCTTGGTGTAGTGGTAGTTGTGACTGCCGTAGAGGCAGCAGGCTTGCCTGTAGTCGTTCTGGTTGTTGTACTGGTCGTTAACGCAGGTGGCTCAGATTTAGATGGTGTAATGGTCACACCAGAAGATGAAAACGATGGTGTGTTGCTGCTATTGCTTGCCCATAAACCGCCACCACCTTGTAGTTTTTTCAATCGTGCATCGACTGTTGGGCTTAAATCTGCAGGAATCAAAATACGCATTGGACTTTGGGTGTCAATCCGATCCCCACGATGTCCAGGGTTAAGCGAATACAGTTCGGCACGGCTGAGACCGGTAATATTGGCCACATCATTTAAATTCACCGCGCCCACATTAATTTCACGGAAGTGTGGACGGTTGGCAATTGGGGGTAAAGACACGCCATAAGCATGCGGGCTTTTAATAATTTGTGCTACCGCCAAGAAACGCGGCACATAGTTCATGGTTTCTTGCGGCAGTTTTAAAGACCAATAATCGGTTGGTAAACCTGCAGCTTTATTGCGGTTAATGGCTTGTTGAATACGACCCGGGCCTGCGTTATAAGCCGCCAATGCCAATTCCCAAGAACCAAACTGATTATACAAACTGCCCAAAAACTCATAGGCAGCACGAGTCGACTCCACGACATCTCGGCGACCATCGTACATCGAAGTTTGTTTTAAGCCGTAAATACGCCCTGTACTTGGAATGAACTGCCATAAACCTGCGGCAGCTGCGCTACTGGTTGCTGCAGGGTCATAGGAACTTTCAATCACAGGTAACAACGCCAATTCAGTTGGCATACCACGACGTTCAGCTTCTTTAACCGTGTGATACAAATAACGTGACGCACGCGCACTTAAACGATCCAAATACGGTTGACGTGAAATAAACCAGCCTCGCTGCGCTTCAATACGTGGGTTCCAATGGTTTAAATCCATTTTGAAACCAACGGTCATACGCTTCCAGACATCACCGTGTTTTAAAATTAATAAACGGTCACCTTCTACCGCGCGCATATCGGTTGCAGAGAGTAAATCTTCCAGACCATCTAAAGTACTGGCATCTAAATAACCCGAACCGACCTGACTTGAAGTGAGTGGCTTGCTCGCACCCTGCGTCGAGCTACAGCCCGTCATCAAGCCAAGGGCAGCCAATGCTGAACCTAAAACTGTAATTTTTAAAAATGAAGGTAAAGTCGGCTGCCACATGCGCGTGGTTGGTTTATACATAAAAAAATCCAAACAACTCGTATATAAATTATTTTTTAGACTTGCCATTGTAGTAGAGCTAGACAACGACACAAGGCATTAATTTAGCGCGTTTCGTCTATAAATGTTACAAGAAATTAAAAAATAGACAGGATTTACACGTCTAAACCGAATTTGCGATATACAATAGCTTTTCATTTTGATTTATTTTGCACAACCTGCGGATCTGATTTATGTCTCAAACAATCACTTTATATGTTGATGGTGCTTGTCGTGGTAATCCTGGCTTGGGTGGCTGGGGTGCGTATATTGTTACTGAACAAGAAGAACATAAATTATATGGTGGCGAAGCTCAAACCACCAATAACCGTATGGAATTGACTGCAGCGATTGAAGGCATTTTATTTTGCCCAATGGATGCCAAGCTGATTATTTGGACTGACTCCAATTACGTCAAACAAGGCATTACCGAGTGGATTCACGGCTGGAAAAAGAAAAACTGGAAAGATGTAAAAAACCCTGACCTTTGGCAAAAATTAGATGCCACCTGTCAAGGTCGTGAAATTGAATGGCACTGGATTAAAGGTCACGCAGGACATGTAGGCAATGAAATGGCAGATCAACTCGCCAATGTGGGTGCAGATCAAGTCAGCAAAATGTTAAAAACCGCAGACTCAAACCCAACCCTCAATGCAACCTTAATCACATCGGCAGTAGACATAGCAGAACATGATAAAAAAAAAGCGGAATCTGACTGGTTGCTCGATGACCCGTTTGGTTTTGATTTAATGGGCGATGATGCCGAGGTTGAAACAGAAGATATGCAAAATACGCTTCAGGAAGCTCATCAGGCAACCGACACGGAACTCGAAATCAGCGCATCTGTTCATGTCATTGAAGCAGAAACCAACGTGCCTGCAACTGAATCAACCATTACAGATGAAACTGAAACAGAAAAAACCAATCCATCAGCTCGCGTTGACGCAGTGAACACAACTCAATTGCATCCGCATATTGTGGTCACCCCTGCCACAATGGAGCTACACGGCCCGCGCCAACTGATTCTGGATACCGAAACCACAGGTTTTTACTATCAAGATGGTGACCGAATTATTGAAGTCGGTGCGCTGGAAATGATTAACCGTAAACTCACGGGCAGTTCCATCCACATTTATATTCAGCCTGAGAAACTGGTCGGTGAATCAGAAAACATTCACGGTATTTCAGATGAGTTCTTAAAAGACAAACCCAAGTTTGCCGAAATTGCCGATGTGCTGTATCAATATCTTAAAGGTGCAGAAATTATTGCGCACAACGCCACCTTCGATATGAACTTCTTAGATATGGAGTTCAGTCGTGCGGGGTTGGGCAATTTGTCCGAAGTATGCGAAGTGACCGACTCACTGCTCATGGCAAAAAGTAAGCATCCTGGGCAAAAAAACTCACTCGATGCGCTCGTCAGACGCTATGAAATTCCTGCGCGTGACCGTACGTTCCACGGCGCATTACTAGATGCTGAAATTCTAGCCGATGTTTACTTGGCAATGACTGGCGGACAAGTCGCCTTTGATATGGATGCTCTGTCTGCAAGCGAAGAACAGCAACGTCAAAGTGATCGTTTAAGCATTGATATTGATCTTGCTGTGATTCTGCCATCAGAAGAAGAATTGGCTGCACATGAGAATTGGGTCAAACAATTTGAAGAAAAACACGGTAAACCTTGCTTTTTTGCCAAATAAAATCTACGAGTTTTGTAATTTTATGTATTTAAAGATTTGCCAGTTCAGTTATAGTTAAAGCAAATAGGACTTTGTGTATTTTGCAAAGAACCAACAAACAGATAAAACACTAGGAAAGGTGCAGATCCATGTCTTACCAAACCTCTATACATTTTGATCCAACTGCCTTACTGATAATAAAAAATGAGGTTGATAATTCTATCAAACTGGTTGAATCCGCAGTAAGCACCTTAGCAGAAGATCAAACTTTGCCTTTTGGGATTGATGATGCACTGAATCAGTTTGAACAGTGTGCTCAGGTTTTAGCCTTGATTGATATGGAAAGCTTGGCAAAAATTGCGCAATACTCAGCAGAGCTGATGCGTAAAATTATGGGGAATCCAAGCAATATCAACACGCTGGAAGTCATTGCACTTAGCGAAGGCACCACCATGCTCAAGCGTTATATTGAGTTTATTTGCCTACGTGAAGTTAAAATTCCACAATTCCTACTCGACACTTTAAACCGTTTAGAATTGGCATTGGGTAAACCATTGACTCAGGAAGGTCAGCATATTGAAACTTTATTGGACTGCATCACTCCAAGTTTCCAATTGCCGCAAGTGCCTTCTTTAGAAAAGTCGGCTTATGTGCATCGCTTATATAAACTGTCATTACATAAGCTGCTCAAGCAAGAAGAATCTGCCATGGATCTTCAAGCGATTAAACTGGTAGGAACGTATTTGGCAGGTTTGGCAGAACAACATCCGAGTCAGCAATATTGGGGCTTAGTACACGTTGCCTTTAACCATATTGATAACTTGTTGTTGAATGAGCCACGTTTGCGTACTTTTATTAGTATTGAGCACAATATGCGTCAATACTTTGCTACGCCAGAAAGCTTTACCGCCAGCTTGTCTGATCTTGCGAATGTGTTGAGCCTGTGTATTAGTCAAGAAGATGAAATTTCTCAACATATTCGCAGTCAAATGAATATTGGTGAAGACTTACTCACCGACATGCAGCTCCAAGTATTCAGCCGTCATTTATATGGTCCAGATTTTGACACCATGCATACCATTAGCGATTTGGTCACCACAGAAATGACACAAATTCGCAATGATATTGAATACAACTATCAAAACATGAGTCCTGAAAAAACGCTGGAATTACAAGGCAAATTAACAGAGTTAGCAAACTTGTTTAAAGTCTTGAACTTAAATGAAGCGCATTTGGACTTACAACGCCAAGCTGAATCATTAAGCCGTCCTGAATTACTCAAAGATGAAAACTTTGCCCAGCAATTAATGAACGTGATTTTATCGGCCATGAACTCAATCGGTGTGCTTGAACGTCACCACACCTCTAGCCGTTTGCAGTTACGTGTGAATAACATGAACATTTCGCTAGATCGTTTAGATGAAGCACACGAAGCCTTGCTGACTGAAACCAAGTTACTGATTGACTTAATCACGCAAACACTGACACAGCACCTACAAACTCAAAGTGTTGCAGATTTAGAGCATACTTCAGCGCAAATTCGTGAAGTTGCAGGGGCAATGTTGTTCTTGAATGCTGAAAGTGGTCAAAAAGCACTGAAAGTATCTGCAGATTTTGTGCATGCACAAGTTGAAGCAGGGCAAAACTTAACAGCTGAACAGGTCAACAATATCTTAGATACGCTTGCCAGTGCAGATATGCTGATTGACAATTTAAAGAACAAACAACCTGTTCTGCAAAGCATGTTTAAGGTAGCATTGGACAGTAGTGAAAAATTGAAAACTGTAGCCTAATGACTGAACTCTCACTTGCATATATTTTTCAGCAACAACAACTTTTGGTCGATGAAAACTTCCAATTACCACGTGTGGAAAAGTTGGCAAGTGATTTAAGTTTTAGCTCGGGTGATCATGTGATTGCCCGAGATCTACTTGAAGATGAATCTATCCCTGAAGGCTTTCAACTGGTTCCAATCCGACAACTTTTACAAGTCTGGAACACCCAACAGTTTGAACAAGCTAGCCGTGCCATTCAGTTACTCGAATGGCGTCGCAATCATAAATTCTGCAGCCATTGCGGTCATAAAACCGAAGTCCATGCGACTCAATATGCCATGGTCTGCCCTGCTTGTGGCTATCACCAATATCCGCGCGTAAATCCATGTGTCATTACCGTGATTACTCGTGGTGAAGATGAAGTCTTATTGGCGCGTAATGCACGCAATAAACTGCCCATTTACGGTTTAATCGCAGGCTTTGTTGAAGTGGGTGAAACACTCGAAGAAGCAGTACGTCGTGAAACTTTTGAAGAAGTTGGCGTACAACTTAAAAATATTCAGTATCTTGCCAGCCAGCCGTGGCCTTTTCCAAGTAACTTAATGATCGCCTTTAAAGCTGAATATGCAGGCGGTGAAATTCAGTTACAGGAAGAAGAAATTCGTGATGCACAGTTCTTTAAGTTTGATCAACTGCCTGATATTCCATTTAAAGGCAGTATCGCCCATGCCATGATTATGCATGTGACCCAAGGCACGCCTGTGGCAGATGACACCAAAGCTTGGCTATAAGTCTAATTCGCAATCTTGCATTTAAAAAACCGTTGCACCCCATAAGCTGCAACGGTTTTTTTAATTACCATTTTCCACAGAAGATCAATCAACATCACGCATCTTTAAGTGCCTGATCTAAAGCACGCATAATTTGGCGTTTGGTCGCAAAGAAACGACTAAACAAACTCGACACCGATGCCATAACACTGACATGCCCTGTTTTTGGAATGACAATAATTTCACTATGATTGCCATATTTCTTTAATACGTGGTCGAAGTCTGTGGCATTACTTGCCCCCACAATTTGATCTTTTTCTGCCACCAATAAATAGTGTTTGACTGAATTCGGCTCCACAAAATAATACGGCATCACATCCTGATACGGCACCTCTTGATCAAAGGCATCGGCACATAGCGGATCATCCTTATAATCAAAATGATAAGGCCCTGCTAAGCCAATAATGGCACGGATGTGATCTTTACAGCTTAAAGCATACGGCTGCGGATGGTACAACAAGGACATCACATTAAACGCCCCTGCTGAATGCCCCATCAACACCACCTGTGCCGTAGAAATACCCAGTTTGTGTTGCTGCTGAGTCAAGTAATTCAGTGCAAGGGTTAAATCATCAATATAGGTGGGAAAAATATGCTGTGGCGCGAGTTGATAGTTCATCACCGCAACATCAAAGCCTTCTTTTGCAAAAGCTTCGCCCACAAAACGATAATCCTGCTTATCGCCACGTGACCATGCCCCACCATGCACAAACACCATGAGTGGACGCTGCGGGCGTGGTGTTATGGTGCGGTACAAATCCAAACGATGCCGTGCGCGTAAACCATAAGCAATATTGCTTTGAACGGTATAACCCTGACGTGGCGTTAAACGGTTCAGCGCATAGCTGCCCAAATCATACAGGCGAAATTCTTCATAAATACGTTTCGCCTGTTCTAAAGTTTTATTCAGTTGTTTAAACCAGTGTTCCACATTATTGAACATGTGTCGGTTCAACCTGATCTGGGTCAATCGCGACTGGCGTTTGTGTTTCTGGAGCAACCATTGGGCTGACAAAGTTCGCATTGTTGCTCGGTTGTAGCTCAATATTATCAATCAGGGTAATAATTTTAGTGACATTGCCCACTTGTTGTAGCACTTGGTTTAAATCCTGCAATTCTGCATTGTTTAAACGTCCCATCACATACAACACACCATCTTCGGTATGAATACGCACTTTGCTGTCTGACACCACAGGTGCTTTCATAATCAAACCACGGGTATTTGCAGTAACCGTGGTGTCCTGCATAATGGTGCTATAGCTGATTTGATTACCCACTGTAATATAATTGTGGATGGTTTTTACATCACTCATGGCACGCACATTGTCTTCTGCCAACTGTTTTAAATGCGCGTCAGGCACTTGCCCTGTCAACAACACATTGCCATGAAAACTTTCTATATTGACACGTGATTGTTTAAAACGTGAATCCAGTTTATATAAATTAATTTTTGCAGTACGTTCAATAGAGTTATCTATAAACACTTGCCCAAGTGAGCGTGCACCACTTTCTGTACCCACTGGCGCAGTGCCTGTGCCACTTGAAATAAAACTTGCACAACCCGATAAACTTGCTACACACAGCAAGGTCACTGCAATACGCTTGAACACTCAGCAAGACTCCTATTATTTTCTTTCAATTCTGGCTTGTGCTGTGCATTTCATCCTTAGATTTGCACGATCAACAATACACCGACTGATGCTTTTGCTTTAAATTTCACTCAAAGATTAATCAAGTCTGCATCAAAAGTAAAAGCATTTTCAATCCATTGCAAATCATACGGGAATTTGGAAAAGTCTTGCTGTACTGTTTTTGCAAATTGCTGAGAAAAATCAAAGCAAATCACATCAAAACGACAATAATATTCTGAATAGTGTGGATATTCTGTTAAAAACTGCATGGCGGTTTTCATAATTTTACGCTGCTTAGATGCAGACACCACTTCGTAGGCTTTGCCATAGCCAGTTTGCGAACGCGCTTTAACTTCTACAAAAATCAGTTGTTCTGCTTGAATAAAAATACCATCTATTTCACCAAAAACACTGTGATAATTCTGCTCCAGCATACGCCAACCGTGTTGATGTAAATATTGCCAAGCCGTCTGCTCTGCCCATGTGCCAATGCTTTGCTGCAGTGTTTTTTGATTCATGCTATATCCGATTTTTTTTATTTTGTTATGGTGCGCAATCGTAGTATTCGCTGAAGTGCGATGACGCGAGTTTCACACGCCAGACTGCAATTCAGGTAGAATAAGCGCTTGGTCTGTAACTTGTATCAGACGCAAGCCAATACTGCTGTTGTTTCGTGTTCCATCATTTTTATTTTAGTTTGCTATTTCCCACGGAGAAAACTCAATGAGTGCCCAGTTATTTGTTGTTGCTACCCCAATTGGTCACTTAGATGATATGAGCTACCGTTCAATTGATGTGCTCAAATCGGTCAGCCTAATTGCCGCTGAAGATACCCGCACCTCTGCACAATTAATGAAACATTTTAATATTTCAACTCCGCTTACAGCCTGCCATGAACACAACGAAAGCAACAAGATTGATATTTTAGTCCAAAAATTACTCAATGGCGAAGATATTGCGCTCATTAGCGATGCAGGTACACCACTGATTAGCGACCCAGGTTTTAAACTGGTTCGTGCAGCACAAGCCAATGGTATTCGTGTGATTCCTGTGCCGGGTGCATGTGCAGCCATTGCAGCGCTCAGTGCGGTTGGCTTACCAAGTGATCGCTTTAGTTTTCAGGGATTTCTCGCTTCTAAACAGTCACAGCGATTACAACAACTTGAAAAGCTAAAAGATGAAACCCAAACCCTGATTTTTTATGAAGCACCACATCGAATTTTAGATTCAGTCAAAGATATGGCTGCCGTGTTTGGTGCAGATCGCCCTGTTGGCTTTGCCCGTGAAATCACCAAAACCTTTGAAACCATTAAAAAAATGACTTTAGGTGAATTGGCTGAATTTATCGCAGCAGATCATCATCAACAAAAAGGTGAAATTGTATTGGTGGTGGGGGGAGCGAGCGAAGAAAAAGACATGGAACAAGAAAAATTAGATCAATTATTGCAGCGTTTGTTGCAAGATTTATCGGTAAAAGCAGCATCACAATTGGCGGCTGATCTAACAGGGATTAAAAAGAAAATTGCCTATCAACGTGCGTTGGAATTAAGCCAAGCAGCTGAATAAGCCGATTGAGCAATAACAGTGATGACGATCATCGCGCATAAAAAAAAGCATCACCCTTTATACAAGGTGATGCTTTTTTATGTTGAAGGTATAAGCATTAGAGCAGCCTGCATAGTAAGCATCCCGCCCTAACTCACTCAACAGTTCAACGAATAAATTCAATCAACAAGTTCAGCAAGCACGTTCAACAGATTAGTCGCGCGCAGACTCATCTGGTGGCACTTCGGTAATTTTTCCGCCACGCGCCAAGAATGCAGCCACTTCATCTTCCAATGCCTGACGCTGTTTTAGTTTGGCAGTTACAGTGAGAGTTTCTGCTTCTGCAAGATCACCATCTACAGCACCTTCTTCTGATTCTGCTGCACCTTTTTCAGCCGCTTTCGCTTCATCTTCGTCTACAGTTGAATCTTCTACATCATCGTAATCGTTCATGTCCGTCATCTTAATCTCCCCACAAATGACTTCAATTTAGTCCAAGTGAAAACTGGTTATGAATTACGATGAAATTTAGCAATCTCTTGGCCTTTCGCATAGAGTCTAGATTAAAAAAAACGTATCTTTTTTAACCAAATTCGTAATCAGGTATGTATGACCGTACAAAAAACGACTGTTTTGCTTTAAACCGCGTAGCGTGTGTCTTTAAGCAGGCTTAATCCACTGGCTTGTGACATAAAGGCATCTTTTAACGCAGGCAGCTGCTCCACCTGTTTTAAACCAAAGTTACGTGCCCACACCACAGGGAATAAAGTGGTGGTTTCCATCCAGCCAATCGCAGACATACTATGCATCATGGCATCATTTTGTCCTTTACGACGATGCTCGTAACGCTTTAAAGTTTGCTCATGCGCCCAAACACCACGTTTGAAATCATGCAACAACACATCGCACAGTACGGCTGCATCCAGACAACCAATATTCACGCCCTGCCCTGCAAGCGGATGAATTACATGCGCGGCATCACCAATAAGTGCCAAACCATCTTGCACATAACGCTGCGCTGCACGTGCTTTCAGTGGGAAAATAGCACGTGGGGTTGCCTCTAAGACTTCCCCAAGCATGTGATGACTTTCACGAGTCAAAAGTTGGGTAAAGTCGTCATCATTCAGTTTGGCATATTCTTCGGCATAGTCATCAGGCAAAGTCCAAACAATCGACTGCCAATGCCCTTCCTGCTCGGCGTGTAAACTTGCCATCGGTAAATAGGCCAAAGGACCAGTTTCTAAGAAAATTTGACGTGCAACATGCTGATGCGGCTGCGCAGTACGAATTGCACAGGTTAGACCTGCCTGACGATAATCCAACACATCAAAATCAATAAAGGCTTGTTCGCGCACAAAGGAGTTAGCACCATCTGCGCCAATGACTAGCTTAGTCTGTAATTGTGTACCATCGGCCAAATAAATGTGCCAAACGCCAACACCACGCTCTAAACGGGTCACTTTGACTTGCGTTCGATAATCTTGCACTTGTTGCAACATTTGCTGCTGAATCGCTAGATTTAAAATGCTTGGCTCGACCATTGAACCCAGAGCCTGCTCAATAGCGGGTGTACGTTCGTTACTTGCCCCAAAGTTAATTTCGCCATAGCCATTTTTATTCCAAACCTGCATGCCGCTATACGGCATATGTCGCGCCAGTTTAGACCAGACATTGACTGTTTTTAACAGGTGGATGGTGGCCTGACTTAAAGCCAATACACGCGGATTGGCAACTGCAAGGGTTTTCTCTGCATCTAAAATAGGTGCGGCATCTAAAACTGTAGCCTGCACACCCCCTTGTGCCAATAAAAGTGCAGTTAAGCCTCCCACCAAGCCGCCACCAATAATGACGACATCTAACACTTGCGTTTGTTGATTTGCTGTGATCATGCTTTTAACCCCATGGCATAATTGGCGACCAAAGGTTTAATGCCTGGAATGGTATCAAACGCGACTAAGCCTGTATTACGCATAAATTTCAGGATTGGGTTTTGATTGCTAAATCCACGTACCACGCTGTCACAGAATTTAATGACTCGCTGTTGATCTTTCAAACGCGATTGTTCATAGTCACGCAGCATTGCAGCATCGCCTAAATCTGCTGACTGTGCCGCCTGTTCGGTGAGATAACGCAATAATACGTAAGCATCTCGCATACACAAGTTAAAGCCCTGCCCTGCGACTGGGTGAATGGTATGCGCTGCATTACCCATCAGTACAACGCGACCAACCGCCTGTTTTTCTGCCAGAACTTGTGACAATGGAAAACTAAAACGACGTCCTGTTTTTTCAAACTTCCCTGCACGATCACCATAGGCTTGTTGCAAGGCATTTAAAAAGTGTTGATCATTTTCATCGCCAATCCATTCATGTTCTGTACCTTTTGGCACAGGCCACACCACAGAACGGCGATATTCACCTGGCAGGGGCAGCAACGCCAAAGGCCCTAAGTGACTAAAACGCTCAAAACCCACATGCGCATGCGGCTTGGAGGTTTGCACTGTGGTCACAATCGCTACTTGGTCATAATCATGTTCCGATGCACCAATGCCCAAGGCTTTACGGCAGAAAGAATCACGACCATCGGCAGCAATCAGTAGTTTGGCAGCAAGCTGTAATTGTTCCTGACCACGTACCGCTTCAATATAGGCAAAATCTGCATCTTGTTTAAGACTGGTGACCTGCACACCATCAATCAATTCAATCAAAGGTTGTTTACGTACTTCGGTCAACAACACTCGACCTAACCATGCATTTTCAATCACCTGACCAAAGCTTTCGACTTTTTCTTGTTCGGCCAATAAACGTGCCTTGCCAAAACTATCTTGTTCGGTAATTTGAACTTCTAAAATAGGCGTAGCATGTTCTTGCAAGGCATCCCATAAACCTAGCTCTTGGTAAATTTGTACGCTGCGACGCGACAAGGCACTGTTACGTGCATCAAAACTGGAATGATACGGCGCAAGGCTGGCATCGTCATAATTGGGGTATTGAATCGCTTCTAGCAACTTCACTGCAATGTTTGACTTAGCCAACATCAAGGCTAAGCTTAGCCCGACCATACCACCGCCTACAATGATCACTTCTTGTTGCATGCCTTGATCCTTTTTATGAGGTATTCGACTTCAAAAGATTCAATCGAAATACGTATAATCTGTAATGGATTTTATCTTACCGCAAAGTCATTTATTTTTATAATGAATTAGTGTTGAAGCTATGGAAGATGATTAGACTTCTTGCAAATGTCCAATTCAAACTATAATTATTAGTCCCTCATCTTCTTGCTCCGAGCCATGTATGACACAAGAGAAGATAAATTCAATACTTAGTATTATTGATGGCTGATGATTGATTTTAGAATAAGCTCAACGATAAAAATGATCTCACATAATGGTTATTATACAAACTATCTTTGTAATGCATATTGCATTACAATATTTCCATACATTCAATAACTGAGAGAAGTGATGGCTACTGTTAATTTCAGGGTCGATGAAGCCCTTAAAGAAAAATCTTATTCAATCCTTAAAGAACAAGGTATCTCACCTACCGATTTCTTTACCAATATTCTTGAATATGTGGCAACGACTGGAAAGCTTCCAGTACAGAAAGCGTTGCTTTCAGAAGAAGATGCTGAACTATTGGCACTTGTCCGTAAACGCATGAATGATCCTAAAGAGATGTTCGAGGAAGTCACATTAGATGACTTATAATCTTTTACGTCATAAGGACTTCACTGCAGAATGGGAAAAGCTTCCGAGTGCTATCCGCGACCAATTCAAGAAAAAATTAGCCAAAGTCATTGAGCAGCCACATATTCCAAAGAACATGCTTAAAGGTGATCTTGCTGGCTGCTATAAAATCAAATTATTAAAAGCGGGTGTCCGACTTATTTATCAGGTCAAAGATGATCAGGTCGTTATTTTGCTCATTACCGTTGGAAAGCGTGCTGATAACATTGTTTATGATGAAGCAAAAAAGCGGATCAAAGACTAAAAATTATTTACATACTCAAAATTTACACGCGCTTTCTAATAAAAAAGCTGATCACTTGACCAGCTTTGATTAGACCCAATTAAGCAGATTTAGCTTTTGCCATCAATGCTTCAATCTCTTCTACGGTTTTCACCACTTTTGAAGTCAGATTCAATGGCCCGTTCGCAGTCGCAACAATATCATCTTCAATACGGATACCTATACCACGCCATTTAGCATCTACCGTTTCATCATCGGGTGCAATGTATAGACCCGGTTCAACGGTCACCACCATACCTTCTTCATAAACACGCCAGTCTTCACCGTGTTTATAGCTGCCGACATCATGCACATCCATGCCCAACCAATGCCCTGTACCGTGCATATAAAACTGGCGATAACTTTCCGAAGCAATAATTTCTTCTAAATTGCCCTGCATAATGCCTAGATCAAGCAAACCTTGCACCAAAATACGCACCGCAACATGGTGTGGTTCTTTATAGGAGTTACCAATTTGTACAGCTTCAATTGCTGCAATTTGCGCATCCAATACAATGTTATACAGTGCTTTTTGTTCTGGACTGAATTGACCATTCACGGGAAAAGTACGGGTAATATCTGAGGCATAGCACTGATATTCACAGGCTGCATCAATCAGGACTAAATCGCCATCTTTAAGCACTTTGTCATTTTCGACATAATGCAAAATGCAGGCATTTTCACCACCACCGACAATACTGTTATAGGCAGGTACGCAGCCATTTTTACCAAAAATATAATTCAGTTCAGCTTCTAGCTCATATTCCATCATGCCTGCTTTTACTGTTTGCATGGCACGAGTATGTGCTTCTGCACTAATATTTGAAGCAATTTGCATCAGTTCCAATTCAGACTCAGTTTTATGCAAACGCATTTCATCCAGCAAACGATCTAACTGAACAATTTTGGCAGGTGCAGTATTGCCTTGACGATGTTGTGCATCAGCTTGTTGGTTCCATGCCGCAACACGTACATCAAATTCAGTCTGATGCCCCAAGCGATAGTACAACGTGTCTTTATTGACAATTTTGGCGATGATTTCTGCATCTAATTGCGCAATTGCAAAAGACTCATCTGCCTCAAACAGCTCAATTGCACCTTCTAAACCTGCGCGATAACCATTCCAGATTTCCATTTCACGGTTACGTTCACGGCAGAACAACGTGTAGGTATAACCTTCATCAATTGATTCATAGGTTTCAATCACCGCAACTGCTTCAGGTTCAGCAAAACCTGTTAAATAGAAAAAACTGCTGTCGGCACGATATTTATAATCTGCATCACGATTACGCATTGCCACAGGACTGGTTGCAATAATTGCGACACTATTGGGTCCCATCAGTTCTGCAAGTTGATCACGACGTTCTTTAAATTCGACTTGAGTCAGTTTTTTCATAAATACGGTCTACATATATAAAATGATGAAAATATGATTGTTGTAATGACTTAAAGCACCTTACACCGACTTAACTTAGGCACACAACGCCCGATTAACTCGGACGGTGTGGCGTAAACATTTCAACAACAGCACTTGCGTTTTGTGTTGTTTGTACGGTTTGTTGACGCGACTTAGCATGTAAGTTTTGCAATAAAGAGCTTTCTTCTACAGGCACTTTTTTACGTCCTACAGATAAACTCACAGGAATCAAACGTACAAATTCATACAATTCCTGATAGCTTTCTTCGCCTTCTTCATCATTGTCTGAATCTTCAAATTCAACCGCAGCGACATCTTGTAAATGCTCAATCAGTTCGATTTCATCTGAACGAATATGCCCAGAAGCTAAACCAAACCCAAGCACGACGCCTGCACACCAATCCGCCAAAGCTTGCACACGTTCTTGTAAAAGATGTTCATCATCTGGCAACAACGGCAAATGATCCAACTCATCTTCAGACAAGGCATGTGCGACATCTTCTGATTCATCGGTTAAAAGTGAGAGTGCGGCTGGCTCTAATTCTGGCACATTTAAAGTTTCTAAAATCTGCTGCCATTCGGTTTCGGTTGGTGCATTTGTCACACAAACTATACCTGTCAGCAAGCCATGTAACTCACTTGGGCTTGAAATTTCTTCAATGTTAGAAAAATTGCGGAACCATTCCGACCAACCTGAAATATCGTCTTGCATTCGTTTATCCAATCTCTATACTTCGTATATATTACCTTTGTTTGCAATACTGTGCGACCACGATATGTTAGAAGAATTACAGCGTCTACAAGCGTATATTGGTGTTTTAAAAACACGAATTAATCATTATGAAAGTGAAAATGCCGCCCTCAGCACAGCCAAGCAAACTGCTGAGGAACAGCATCATGCTCAAATTGTTCAAAGAAACGGCATCATTACTGCCAAGCAAGATGAAATTGAGAATCTGACTGAGCAATTAAGCAGCACGCAAGCGCAATTACAGCAGTTAAATCAAGATGCGACAGCACTGGCAGACCGTTACAGTCGTTTGGAAAAAAGCTGTACTGATTTGAAAAACCGCTTTCAGGAAATTTTGGCTGAGCGCAATGAATTACGCATTTTAAAAGAAAAAATGCTGAATGATCAGCGTTTAAATCAGCACGAAATTCAGACACTCAAACAAGAACGTGAAAGATTGTTACAAAAAAATGAGCATGCAAAAGCCAAAGTGGAAGCCATTATTCAGCGTCTTGCAATTTTAGGTACAGCTCAAGATCATCATGCGCAAGAAATTCAACAACTTGCCCACCCTGCCGAAGTGAGTGAGGAAGGTTAATATGTCAGTTCAAATTCCAATTGATTTACGTGTTTTAGGACATAGTTTCCGTTTAGCCACAACTGAAGAAAAAAGAGAAGATTTAGAGCGTGCGGCACAATTATTGAATGAACGCTATGATGAGTTTCGTCGTAAAGCGCCCAATATGGAACCGAGCAAACTGATTATTGTGGTGGCTTTAGAGTTGATGCAAGAGGTTCTTTCTATGAATAAATCTTTGCAGCATTATGAGCATTGTGAGCGTTTACTCAGCACCATTTTGCAAGAAGTTGAAGCCCTTACTTAAGTGGTGTTTTTTTGACTTAAGTTTGCATAAAGGCTATGCAAACAAGCTCTATCTTTATAGTTAATTCGTGAACATGAGTTGCCAAGCAACTGAGATGGGTTATACTAATTCTAACTCTGAGGTGTTCGCCAGCGAGTCTATATCCCTGCCGATACTTTAATCTTAGGATTGTGTTCTGCATATTTAGAGCGTATGCCCATCTCGTATGGGAAACCCAGCAAGTATGCGTCGCGTCCGCCTTGAACTTTTTCGGGTTCAGGGTAACGACATGCAGCGGCATCTTCGGAGCTATTTATTTTTAAATATCTAAAAATAAAATGTCTAAAAAATATAAAATCGTTTAGAAAAATGTATCAGCAGAAACCTTAAACCGCTCAGACAGCGCTTTAATATGACGAATATTCAACTGGCGTTTGCCGCTTAAAATCTCCGAAATCACAGATTGAGTTGCAACCTCTGCCAAGTCAGATTGACCTAATCCATGTTGCGCCATCAAAAAAGCTAAAGCAGCACGACCATCTCCATGAGGAATAGGCAGGTGTTCATTTTCATAAACAGAAACCAAGTCACCGAGTTGATGAATCAGCCCCATTAAAGGATGCGTTTCATCATCACCAACAATATCTAAAAGCTCATCTAAAGCCTCGACAAGTGCATGAAAATCTTTTTCATTTTCTGGTTTACTCAGCAAAGGAGCAACGTAGTGCCAGTGATCTACAGCCTGTTTAATCATTGCGTTCATACTAATCCTCCTTCCAATGACCTTTGTCATATTCTTTATGGGATAACACATGACGAATATACACACGCTTTGCCTGATACATCACAACAGCAATAAGTCGAATCTTATTCCCACCAATATCGAATACATGAAACTTTCCAACTTTATCAACTGCTGGAAATAACTGCTTCATTTCGGCAAAGTCTTTCGGATCATTTGCCTTAATAATTCGATACCAACCATCGAGTGCTGTTTCAGCCTGTGGCCACTTGTGCATTGCCTCTATAATTCTAGCGTGGGTGATCACATGCATAATATTTTATCGCATTTTGCTATAAATCAAGTATAAACTGATTATCGCATATTGCAATATTTTATAGCGAATTAAACAAACTCAGTTTCACCAACTTGATGATAGTGACGATTAAAATAAACCAACGCCTGATCTTGTTGATTTTTTTGAATAGCAACAATTGGGCAAATAAAAATAGTATGCGTCCCCACTTCTTGAATTTGTGAAATTTCACAATCAAAACTGACCAATGCATTTTTTAATATAGGAGCACCTGTTTCCAAAGCTGCCCATTCAGCCTGCTTAAAACGCTCATCGGAACTCAATTTTGATGAGGCAAATGCATTAGAAAGATGTTCTTGTTCTGCATTTAGCACATTCACACACAGCACTTTATTCTCTAAAAAACTGAGATGAGAACGCGATGATTTGTTCATACACACCAATAATGTTGGCGGTGTATCTGTCACGCTACATACCGCAGATGCAGTAAAACCATGACGTCCTGCATCTCCCATTGTCGTCACTACATTGACTGCACTTGATAAGAAAGACATTGCATTTTTGAAGTCTGTTGCTTTAACCATCACCGTATTCCAACACTCAACTTTTTTAGAAAGTTCAAAGGATGCTTTTTGCCTGAAAAAGCATCCCTGATTCACTTAACTTAAATTCACTTGGCTTGAATTCACTTCGCCTGATCGAACGCTTAACTAGATAATTCTTGGCGAATAATCTTCGTACCAGCAGCCAAAGCCTGTAACTTGCCTCGTGCAACCTGACGACTCAATGGTGCCATTCCACAGTTAGTCGATGGGTACAACTTGTTAGCATCGACAAATTGCAATGCTTTGCGCAATGTATCTGCAACTTCATCGGCTGTTTCAATCGTATTCGTTGCGACATCAATCGCACCCACCATCACCTTTTTACCACGGATAAGTTCAAGCAAATCCATCGGAACACGTGAGTTGTGACATTCCAGTGAGATAATATCCAAATTAGACTGCTGTAGTTTTGGGAAAACTGCTTCGTATTGACGCCATTCTGAGCCGAGTGTTTTTTTCCAATCGGTATTGGCTTTAATGCCATAGCCATAGCAAATATGCACGGCTGTTTCACATTTCAAACCTTCTAACGCGCGCTCTAATGTTGCCACGCCCCAGTCATTCACCTCATCAAAAAACACATTAAACGCAGGTTCATCAAACTGGATGATATCCACGCCTGCTGCTTCAAGTTCACGCGCTTCCTGATTCAGGATTTTGGCAAATTCCCACGCCAGTTTTTCACGGCTCTTGTAGTGCGCATCGTATAAAGTATCAATCATGGTCATAGGACCAGGCAACGCCCATTTGATGGGTTGATCTGTCAGTGAACGCAGGAATTTGGCATCTTCAACAAAGACTGGTTTTTGCCTAGAAACTGCACCCACCACAGAAGGGACACTGGCATCATAACGATCACGAATTTTGACTGTTTCACGTTTTTCAAAATCGACACCTTCAAGGTGTTCAATAAAGGTGGTGACAAAATGCTGACGGGTTTGCTCCCCATCACTCACAATATCAATCTCTGCTTGCTGTTGTTCATGCAGTGATAGACGTAGCGCATCTTGTTTTGCGTCCAGTAATTCTTGCCCTGTTAATTTCCAAGCTGACCAAAGCTTTTCAGGTTCTGCGAGCCACGAAGGTTTAGGTAAACTGCCAGCCGTTGAGGTCGGTAATAAAATAGCCATTTTGAATCTTCTATCTGTATTTTAAGTTAAGCAACACGTTCTTGATTGGCAGCATGTAGCGGCACGAACTTGGCAGCCCATTGTTCAAGAATATCTTGATAAGGCTTGATAAAGTTTTCTTCAGTCCATTTGCCCTGCTTGACTGCCAACTGACCTCGCTCAACACGGTCATATACAACTTGGGTTAATGAATAATCCTGATAATTCAAACTTGGCTGATAGACCTCGCCTGCAGGTGAGTTGGTGTTATAAATTTCAGGACGATAAATTTTCTGGAAACTTTCCATAGTACTGATGGCACTGATCAACTCAAAATCTGTGTAATCATGCAGTAAATCGCCAGAAAAATAGAACGCAAGCGGTGCATTGCTATTTTCAGGTTTGAAGTAACGCACGGTTAAACCCATTTTTTCAAAATAGTCATCGGTTCTTGAATATTCATCATTTTTATATTCTGTACCTAAGACAGGATGCACATTGGTCGTACGATAATAAGTTTTTGTGGTTGATACGCTCAGGCAAATCACAGGTTGTTTTTGAAACTCAGCTTGGAACACTGCTGAACTGACCAAATGCTGATAAAGCTTGCCATGTAAATCACCAAAACTTTCAGGCTTTTCATTTACTTTGCAGCCTAATGCTGGCAAGACCACACTAAAATCATAATCACGAACATACGATGAAAAACTGTTGCCAATCATGCCTTCAATACGTTCATTTGTTTGATGATCTGTGATCGTACTTTTTAGCATTTCAATGAATGGAAAAGTTTTGCCATTTCCTTCAATATCAATTTCTGCAGAAATAATGTCGATTTCAAGCGAATAACGATCACCTTTTGGGTTATCGCAAGATGCCAGCGAGTTAAAACGATTATTGATCATCGCTAAAGTTCTGCGTAAATTTTCCTGACGGCTTTCACCACGCGCCAAATTTGCAAAATTGGTGGTTAAACGCGTGTTGTTAGCAGGTTCATAGTTTTCGTCAAAACGAATACGTTTAATTGAACAGGTGAATGGCTTTGTCATGATGATCTACTACCCAAATTTAAAAAGTTAAAATTTCTGAATGAGGGTATTTATACTGGAACGACAAAGTGAATAAAAATGATTTAACCTCAGTCCAAAGTGAATTTTATTCACCTTAATTTAAAATATGCAGCAAAACATCTAAAAATGATGGTTTTTCTGTTATCCCTTAAATTTAAAAATTAAAATAAATATTTCAATAACAACAAGTTAAAACCAAAAAATATTTTTATTCCGATAAATATTGAAGAGTATATTTTAGAGGACAGCACATAGTTCATTCAGTAGATTTCAGCCCTGAATGAATGAAACTCAGCTTGAAGTTAGAAAATCTCAGCTTCTGATTGGCTTGGTTTAGCATCTTCGTGATCAAAATGTATTCAGTTGGTCACATCAAAAAACAACGAGAAAAAATCGGCAGGCAAAAAAATAGGTCAATTCGTCAGTTGACCAATTGACCTTACGATAAGCTCACACATTGGAGCTTCTTAGATGATGCAGTTTTATTGAACTTGTGCAGGAAAATCATCTTCTGCCAATGCAGCCGTAATTTGATCTACAGTTGCAGTGCTTTCCACGGTCACAATTTTAGTCGCTAAATCGACTTCAACTTTTGCAGCAGGATCAACATCTTGAATGGTTGCCGTGACACCACGTGCACAACCGCCACAAGTCATATTTTCAATCAATAGTTTCATTGCGAACTCCACACTTCTGCCTTTGTTGAACTGTAGTTTAAAGCTTACCATGCTGGCAAGGTCAAGCCTATTTTGGGCTAAAATTTACTTGACCTTACCATCGTGTCAATCTATATGCTAAACACATCCTCCAAATTATAGAGACGACCATGGACGCAAAACACCCAAATGCCTCTCCCTATCAGGAAACTTTGTCTATAGAAGGCATGACCTGTGCCTCATGTGTCGGGCGTGTCGAAAAAGCCTTAAAAAAAGTCGATGGTGTAGAAAAAGCTGAAGTGAATCTTGCAACAGAAAAAGCACTGATTCACGCATCGCAACCTTTAGACCGTGCACTGCTCATTAAGGCAGTGCAACGTGCAGGTTTTGATGTAGCTGCCATTCAACCAATAGAACTGTCTATTGATGGCATGACCTGTGCCTCGTGTGTAGCACGTGTCGAAAAAGCCTTAAAGAAAGTGTCTGGTGTAGAACAAGCCAATGTCAATTTGGCGACTGAACGCGCATGGATTCAACCGAATGCCACAGTTTCTAGCCAAGACCTGATTCGAGCGATTCAAAAAGCAGGTTATGACGCCAAACTGCTGCAACACGACTCTAACGAACAACACGATAAAAAGAATCTGGAACAGCAACAACTGAAACGTGATTTAGTAATTTCACTGATTTTAGCCTTGCCTGTATTTATTCTGGAAATGGGCTCACACATGATTCCCGCCTTTCACATGTGGGTGATGCACAATATTGGGCAACAACAAAGTTGGTTGATTCAATTTGCTTTAACCACATTGGTGCTGCTGTTACCAGGACGTCGTTTTTATCAAAAAGGGATTCCAGCGCTGTTACGTTTTGCGCCTGATATGAACTCTTTGGTGGCTGTGGGAACTTTGGCTGCATACAGTTTTTCATTGGTAGCGACATTTATGCCACAGCTTTTACCAGAAGGCACAGTGCATGTTTATTATGAAGCTGCGGCAGTGATTGTCAGTTTAATTTTGCTAGGGCGCTATTTCGAAGCCAAAGCCAAAGGTCGCACTTCACAAGCCATTCAGCATTTAATTGGTATGCAAGCCAAAACTGCGCGTATTCATCGAGATGGTCAAATCATTGAAGTACCTGTGGCAGAAGTCAGTTCCAATACCATTGTCGAAATCCGCCCGGGTGAACGTATTCCTGTAGATGGTGAAGTAGTCGAAGGTCATAGTTATATAGATGAATCGATGATTACAGGTGAACCTGTTCCTGTGGCAAAACAAGTGGGCAATCAAGTTGTAGGCGGTACCATCAACCAAAATGGCACACTAAATATTCGTGCTACTGCCATTGGTGAAGCTTCGGTGTTGGCGCAAATTATTCGTATGGTCGAACAAGCGCAAGGCTCTAAATTACCTATTCAAGCCTTGGTGGATAAAGTGACCATGTGGTTTGTACCTGCCGTGATGTTATTGGCTGCACTTACTTTTATTGTGTGGTTTATTTTTGGTCCAGAACCTACCCTAACCTTTGGTTTAGTCAATGCAGTCGCTGTTCTAATTATTGCCTGCCCATGTGCGATGGGTTTAGCCACACCGACTTCAATTATGGTGGGAACAGGTCGTGGCGCAGAAATGGGCGTGCTGTTTC
This sequence comes from Acinetobacter sp. YH12058, assembly GCF_013419805.1. Lineage (NCBI taxonomy): Bacteria > Pseudomonadati > Pseudomonadota > Gammaproteobacteria > Moraxellales > Moraxellaceae > Acinetobacter > Acinetobacter sp. YH12058. The sequence continues at coordinate 5,363 of NZ_VOZL01000010.1, read as the reverse complement.
GTAAAGGCGAAGCTTTGCAGCTTTTGCAAGATGTTAAAGTGGTCGCGGTGGATAAAACAGGAACGCTCACCGAAGGCAAACCAACATTAACCGATTTTCATGTGCAATCGGGTTTTGATGCAGATCAGGTCTTTGCACTTTTGGCATCGGTAGAAGCGAAATCTGAGCATCCCATTGCACTGGCGATTGTGCAAGCTGCAACAGAAAAGCAAGTCAGTTTACTGCCTGTGACCGAGTTTGACAGCATCACAGGTTCAGGTATTGAAGCACTGGTGAATGGTCAACGTATTCAGATTGGTGCAGACCGTTATATGCAACAAATTGGGCTAGATGTTAGCGCTTTTAATGCAGAAGCTGCACGTTTAGGACAAGAAGGCAAAACACCCATTTATATGGCGATTGATCAACAACTGGCAGCCATTGTTGCCGTTGCAGACCCAATTAAAGACACGACTTTTGCTGCTATTGCGGCGTTGCATCAACTGGGTTTAAAAGTGGCGATGATTACGGGAGATAACCGACATACGGCTCAGGCAATTGCTGCACGTTTACAGATTGATCATGTGGTGGCCGAGGTTTTACCTGAAGGCAAGGTCGATGTTGTACGTGAATTACAACAGCAATTTGGACGTGTGGCTTTTGTGGGTGATGGTATTAATGATGCCCCTGCTTTGGCACAAGCCGATGTTGGAATTGCGATTGGGACAGGTACAGATGTTGCGATTGAAGCAGCCGAAGTTGTATTGATGTCGGGCAATTTACAAGGTGTGCCCAATGCAATTGCTTTGAGTAAAGCCACCATCCGCAATATTCGTCAAAATCTATTTTGGGCATTTATTTATAATATTGCCTTGATTCCAATTGCTGCAGGCGTGCTATACCCGTTTGCAGGTATTTTGCTCTCGCCTATTTTTGCTGCAGGCGCGATGGCATTATCTTCAGTGTTTGTATTGGGTAATGCGCTCCGCTTAAAATATTTCCAAGCAGCACAGGTTTAAATGCAACACACAAAGGGTTTAGAAGATTGTTCTACGCCCTTTTTATGAGAGAAGTCACATGAATATTGGTCAAGCCTCTAAGCTATCGGGTATTTCCAGCAAAATGATTCGTTATTATGAGCAAATTGGTTTGCTGGATAGCGCCAAACGCTCTGCTTCGGGTTATCGGATTTATTCTGAGCAAGATTTAAAAACTTTGTCTTTTATTAAGCATGCACGGGATTTGGGTTTCTCTTCTGAGCAAATGAAAGAATTGCTAGGTTTATGGAAAAATGCTGACCGACAAAGTGCAGAAGTAAAGCAGCTCACACTTAAACATATTGAAACCTTAAAACAGAAGATTGCGCAATTACAGGAAATGGCGAACTGGCTACAAAGCTCTGCAGATCATTGCTCTGGGGATGAGCAGGCAGATTGTGTGATTTTGAAGGATATTGAGTTGGGGAAGTGATTTGGAATTAAGCCTCCCCCCATTCAAACAAGACCTGACAGTTATCCACTTGTTAGAAACCATTGTTGTATCTGTCAGCTTAAATTTGACTTAGGAAATCTACATCCCTATCTTTTTTAATACATAGCATAAAAAAAATCACACTTTGGGGAAGTGTGGGGGGAAACTTTGAATATCTGTTACTTTATGGGAGCGTATTATATATAAAAACAATTTGAATTAGTGAGCATTCTATATAATTTACGAGATAAATTTAACACTTTTTAAGAATCTCTCCAATAAACTGCACAACAATCAAGTTTTAGCACTATTCATTACGCATATTTTAACGCGGTAATTCATACCCTTTTTCATTAATTAAACGAACCGCAGCATCACAGACTTCTGCATCATAAATTGTACCGTGTCCACGTATGACTTCTGCAAGTGCGACATCTACCCCTAATGCGAGGAGAAATAAATGACTTTAAGTCAAATACGTCTGGCGATACTAAGTCACGAGATAATTTAGGCATACTTTACCCTGCACCCAACCGATGAATGGTTTTTAGACTGACTTCGCTCACTACAGGTACGACAATATTCTGAAAAGACATCACGATATTTCCTATTTACTTGCAAGCCTGATTGAATCAATCTCTTTTATCATCTTACAAGCTATTGATCATTTTTTAAGGCATTTAAAGGTTGAAATTTAAGGAAATTTTATAAAAAACTCCAAGCTCAAACTCAAAAACCACATTACGACTTCATCTATTTTGTGAAATACCTCTCATTTTTAAACGATAAATTTTTTAGAATGATTTATGCTATATCACACATCAATAAACGAAAATTGAATAACAAGAGAGTTTGATCTATGCCACATTCTTACCACCTCGAAAAACACTATATTGAACGGTCTGGATGGTTACGTGCTGCAGTATTGGGTGCGAACGATGGGATCATTTCTGTGACCAGTTTGGTCGCAGGAATGGCAGCAAGTGGTGCAAGTACCGAAACCTTATGGATTACTTGTTTGGCGGGTTGGATTTCTGGTGCGATTTCAATGGCAGCAGGTGAATATGTATCGGTCAAATCTCAAGAGGACATTGAGCACGCCGACTTAGCCATGGAAAAACACGAATTAAAACATAACCCTGAACTTGAACTCAAAGAGCTCACACGCATTTATATACATCGTGGCTTAGAACCTCAGTTAGCAGCGCAGGTCGCCGAACAATTGACCGCACACGATGCCCTCGAAGCACATGCACGCGATGAAATTGGCATTAATGAACAAACTGCCGCACAACCTATTCAAGCAGCCCTTGCATCTGCCGTTGCCTTTTCTTTAGGTGCGATGTTGCCTATGTTATCAATTTGGCTTCTTCCTACACATGCGCTGAATTGGGGTATCGTTGTCGTAGGTGTTTTAGCTTTGGGCGTATTAGGTGCAATTTCTGGTTATTTATCTGGCGCTGCAATGTATAAAAGTACCCTACGAATTATGCTTTGGGGCATTGCAGCAATGCTCGTGACAAGCTGGATTGGGTCACTGTTTAATGTCTAAACACATATTGAACTAAAACTTTATTCGATACTATTTACTCTTTGCCAAACTGATAGGAGCTTCCCATTATGAATCAAGAGCAGGCTTGGCAAAACACATTGCGCATTGCGGTGTATTTACTGTTATTTATTATTCTTTTTGGTTGGCTACTTAAAGTTGCACAAAGTTTTTTGCTCCCTGTACTGATGTCCATTATTTCGGTTTATATCTTGGCAACTTTAACCGATTGGCTTGGGAACCTTCCAGTACTCAAACATAGTCCTGAATGGATGCGCCGCTTAATGGTGCTGATTGGATTCATTATCTCGATGTTTGCATTTAGCCATATTTTAATTATTACTGGCGAGCAAATTTTGATTTCTGCACCCAATTATCAAGCCAATTTGGAAAAAATGCTGCAATCTTTTTCTTCGCGATTTAGTTGGGCGCAAGGTCTTGATTTAAGCGTACTTCGCGAGCTTATTTTTGAACGTATCAGCGTGCAAAGTTTTATTAGTTATATGATTGGCGCAGTGAGCTCCTTTACCAGTATTGTAGTACTCATCATTGTCTATGCAATGTTTCTCATCGCAGAAAAAGGGCGCTTTTCATCTCGGCTCAGTCTAGCATTCCCCAGCCAAGGTGCAGAGCGCACCAAATATTTAATTATGAATATTAATAAAAAGATTGGTGACTATCTTGCGGTAAAGACACTCATTAATATTATTCTTGCAACTATTTCTGTCATTATTTTATGGTTATTTGGAGTCGAGCATGCCATCTTCTGGGCGCTGATCATTGGAATTCTTAACTATATTCCTTATGTCGGGTCTTTGTTAGGCGTAGTCTTTCCTGTGACTTTAACCTTGGTACAATTTGGCTCGATTCAAATGACTTTAGCCGTTGCAGTTCTTTTAACCATGGCGCAAATGTATGTTGGCAACGTACTCGAACCCAAAATGATTGGTAAAGAAATCAACCTTTCTCCTTTTGTGGTGTTGATTTCACTCTCACTTTGGTCATCGCTATGGGGGATTTCAGGCGCTATTCTTGCTGTACCTTTAACCTCGGTATTTGTGATTATTTTTGCTGAATTTGAAAGCACGCGTCCTTTTACATTATTGTTAATGGATGATGTTGAGCAAGATACAGATCAAGCGTAAATTTTGACTTGTAATCCATGCGGCAAACGCTGGCTAAAACTTAATTGATAACCATACTTTTCGAGCAATAACTTAACCAAAGATAAGCCCAAACCATGACCTTGCTGCTGCGCCGACTTACGCCAAAAACGCTGAGTCAATAAAGCAAGGTCATCATTACCCAGCCCCTGCCCTTCATCACAAATCCATAGTGCATTATCCTGATAATAAATGTGTATCGGTTGCTCAGTTTGAGCATGAACATAAGCATTTTCGATTAGATTTTTTAAAATAATGGCTAAAGTCGCATGTGGCAAAGCCAACTGCCCCAAATGCGCCCAATCAATATCAAGCCGCACCGCCAAGTTTGGATAGCCTAGTGAAAGTTCCTCAACAACGGTTTTTAAGGTCGGTGCAACGGGGATTGCTACAACAGTTTTATTCGGCTGCTGATTTTCAGTTTGACTCAGTAATAAAAGCTGCTCCAACAACGTTTCGTAGCGCAAAATACTCTGCTCTGCTTGCCTTAAGCTCGCACGTACTTTTTCTTGCTCTACTTGAGGCTGTTGCAACATTAATTGGCTGAGTTGTACAGTAAGCGTCCGCTGAACCCCATGCCTATTTTTTAATTTGAGTTGGATTTCCAGCGATGTGGCGTAATTCTTCTATTTGGGTCGCTTTATGCGTCGGCAGCCTTTTCAGCACATCACTTAAATAGGCATACGGATCCAAGCCATTCAGCTTTGCTGACTGGATTAAAGTCATGATATTCGCCGCTCGCTGGCCGCTGCGCAGCGAGCCAGCAAACAGCCAGTTCTTGCGCCCTAAGGCCCAAGGTCGCATTTGATTCTCTACCCAATTATTGCAAATCGGTAGATTGCCATCATCCAAATAGCGGATTAAAGCTGGCCAACGCTTCAGAGTGTAATTGATGGCCTTGGCGGTGGGAGAACTCGATGGCACTGTCAGATGATGTTGGTTGAGCCATTCATATAGTTGTTGCATCACTGGTTGACTATGCTGTTGTCGGTATTCGCGGCGATGTTCTGCTGTACCATCGGTCTTTTTCCTGAGTTCTGCTTCTATCGCATACAGTTTCTGAATCAGCACTAAGGCCTGTTCAGCGACCTGACTTTTCCCAGTTACATGCAGTTCATGGAATTTACGACGTGCATGGGCCATGCAGCCCACCTCAATGACCTGGCCTGATTTAAAGCGTGCTTTATAACCACTGTAATCAT